>NZ_JBHUUV010000011.1:0-202699 GCF_042670885.1 Streptomyces sp. NPDC057136 | reverse complement strand
CGGCCCGCGCTGACGCTCCGGCCGGTCCGGGGCCGTGCAGGAGGGTCCCCGCAGGGTGACGAACGGATACCCGGGTTCGTATCCGGTCCCGCCGAACGTTCGTTGCCCGAGGAGACACTCCGGAGGGGCCCCGGACCAACCCCGAACGGGGCAACCAAGGACCGCGGCACCGCAACACAGCCCGTCCGGCGTTTGAGGACGGAACCCTCAGCCCTCAACCCGCGAACGCCGTACCCGGCACCCCTCGCCCCACGTCCGGGAGGACCAACAACGAACCCGACAACGGATGCGGCGCCACCAGCCCCGTACGAGCCGTCGACACGTACAAGTCACGCAACCCCGGTCCACCGAACGCACAGGCCGTCGGCCGCCGCACAGGCAGCACATACGTCCGGTCCAGGCGCCCGTCGGGCGCGTACCGCCGCACCGCGGCCCCGTCCCAGAGCGCGACCCACACGCCCCCCTCGGCGTCGACCGTCAGCCCGTCCGGCGTACCGGCCCCCGCCTCGATCACGGCGAACGGCCGCCGGTAAATGGCCCGCTTCCCGAAGAAGTCGAGGACATCGATGCGGCCGGTGGCCGAGTCGATGTAGTACATCAGCCGACCGTCCGGGCTCCACCCGGTGCCATTGCTGCACCCGACGACGCCCAGCGCGTCCTTCGCTGTTCCGTCCCCCGTGACCCGCGTCAGGCTCCCGCCGACCTCGTCCTCGTTGTAGCGCATGGTCCCCGCCCACAGGGCCCCGTCCGGCGCCACCGCCGCGTCGTTGCCGCGCCGCCCCGGGACGGGGTCGTGGACCAGCCAGGAGAAGGCGCCCGCGGCGTCGTACAGTCCGATGCCGTCGCGGAGGTTCACCACCAGCCCGCCACCCGCACGCGGCTTCGCCGCTCCGACGTGCTGCTCGGTCGCCATGACCGTACGACGGCCGGTTTCGGGGGCATACGTGTGGATGCGCGAGCCGAGGATGTCGACCCAGATCAGCCGGCCGGTCGAGGCGTCCCAGGTGGGCCCTTCGCCGAGCTCCGCCTGTTCCCGTACGGCTGTCTCGACGGTGTGCTTCACGCCTGCACCTTGCGGTGTCCGAGCCGGGCGGAGAGCGCGTCGGCGCCACCGGCCGCCAGCCGGGCCAGTTCCGCTTCGCGCTCCTCGCTCCAGCGGATCATGGGTACGGAGATGGAGAGCGCGGCGACGACACTGCCCGCCCGGTTCCGTACGGGCGCGGCCACACAGCTCACGTCCGGGTTGGACTCCCGGTGCTCGACCGCGATGCCGCGCTTGCGTACGGCGGCGAGCGCGGCCCGCAGCTCCGCGGCATCGGTGACGCTGTTCTCCGTCATCGCGACGAGCTCGCGGCCGTCGAGCCGGGCGTCGAGCTCGGCCTCGGGCAGGGCGGCGAGCAGGAGCTTGCCCACGGAGGTGCAGTGTGCGGGCAGCTTCCGGCCGGCCGCCGAGACCATCCGGACGGCGTGGGTGGAGTCCACCTTGGCGATGTAGATGACCTCGGTGTCCTCGAGGATGGCCACATGGACCGTCTCCCCGCAGCTCTCGGCAACCTCGCGGGCCACCTGCTGCCCCTCGGCGGCCAGATCGAGCTGCTCGGCGTACCGGCTGCCGAGCTGGTACGTCCGTACGCCCAGCCGGTAGCGGCCCGGCTGCTCCGGGATATTCACCAGGTAGGAGCGGGCTGCGAGAGTGGTGAGCAGTTCGTGGACGGTGGTGCGTGGCAGCTGAAGCTTGCGGGTGACTTCGGGGGCCGAGAGGGTTCCGTCACCCTGGAGGAAGAGTTCCAGTACATCCAGCGCCCGGGTCACCGCTGGGACGAGTCGTCCCATGTTCTCCCACCCATTTCGTTTGTTCGACACTCCGGCCAATGACCGGAATCACGAACGCAGGCTAGCGGCAGGGAACTTGCCAGGGCAACGGCGAGGACCGAAGCCGGTCACGGGATCGCAGGGCGATTCGTATGGACTCTGTGTGATTTGGTGGAGTTCGTGGGGTCGGGATCACGCGTGCGCGCCTCCTGGTTCGACGCGGCACGACAGGGTATTCGCTGTGCCATGCCGTCCTTGAGAACCCCCTCCACCTCCACCGTTCGTTCGCCCATCCGTCTGACGGCCTGGCTGCGCCGATGTGATCTCGCAGTCTTCGCGAGCGTGGCCGGCCGGCACTGGCCGGGCGCGGAGCCGCTGCTGCCGCGGCTGAGCCGCAGCGCGAACCACGGGCTGCTGTGGTTCGGCGCCGCGGCCGGCATGGCCGCGCTCGGCGGCAGCCCGCGGGCCCGCCGCGCGGCGCTGCGCGGTGTCGCCTCGCTGGCCGTCGCCTCGGCCACGATCAACACCGTGGGCAAGGGTGCCGTACGCCGGGAACGGCCGGTTCTGGACGCGGTTCCGGTGATACGGAGGCTGAAGCGCCAGCCGTTCACCACGTCCTTCCCGTCCGGGCACGCGGCGTCCGCCGCCGCGTTCGCCACCGGTGTCGCGCTGGAGTCGAAGGGCTGGGGCGCGGTGGTCGCCCCGGTCGCTGCGGCGGTCGTCGCCTCGCGGGTCTATACGGGGGTGCACTATCCGAGCGATGTGCTGGCCGGTGCGGCGCTCGGCGCCGGGGCGGCCTTCGCACTGCGCGGGGTCGTGCCGACGCGGGGGCAGCTGCCCGCGCCGGGGAGGCCGCCGGCCGAGGCGCCCGTACTGACGGCCGGGCGGGGCCTCGTGGTCGTCGTCAACCGGGAGTCGGGGTCGGCGACGGCGGCCGCCTCGCTGGTACTGGACGCGCTGCCGCTCGCCGAGCTGGTGGAGTGCGCGCCCGCCGACCTGTCCGGGGCGCTGGACGAGGCGGCCGGGCGGTGCCTGGTGCTGGGGGTCTGCGGGGGTGACGGGACGATCAACCGCGCGGCTGCCGTCGCGACGGCGCACAAGCTGCCGCTGGCGGTGTTTCCCGGCGGCACGCTGAACCACTTCGCGTACGACCTGGGTATAGAGACCGTGCAGGACACGGTGGCCGCGCTCGCCTCCGGCAGTGCGGTCAGGGTGGATCTGGGACGTATCCGGCCGGGACCGGGCGGGGCCGACGGCTGCTTCGTCAACGCGTTCAGCCTCGGCGTCTATCCAGAGCTCGTGCGGACCCGGGAGCGTTGGGCGCCGCGTATCGGTGGCTGGCCGGCGGGTGTCCTCGCGGCGTTCGAGGCACTGCGCGGCAAGAGTCCGCTGGAGGCCGAACTCCAGGGACGGCGGCGGCGGTTGTGGCTGGTGTTCGTCGGCAACGGCACGTTCCAGCGGATGGGCCCGATGCCCGGTCGCCGGCACAACCTGGCGGACGGCCTGCTGGACGTACGGGTGGTGCACGGTGGCCGCACTCCGGGGCTGCGGCTACTGGCCGCGGCGGTCGCCGGTCCGCTGACCCGGTCGCCCGTCCATGCGGCGGTGCGTCGGCGGCGCGTCCGGCTCTCCGGTCTCGCGCCGGGCACCCCGTACGCGTACGACGGTGAAGTGGCCCATTCGGGGACGGAGTTGACGATCGACAAGCTGCCGGAGGCTCTCACGGTCTACTGCCCGATGACCGTGTGACCACATCGCGAGACGCGCATCTCATTATTCGACACAGCGAAGTACCGTGTCCTCACCTGCTGTCGAAGCCTTCCCGAGAGAGGACGTGCGGTCATGTCGAAGGAGACGGCCGTCTACACCCATGGTCACCACGAGTCCGTACTGCGCTCGCACCGCTGGCGGACCGCGGTCAACTCGGCCGGCTATCTGATCGGTGAACTCCGGCCGGGCATGGCGGTGTTGGACGTCGGCTGCGGCCCCGGCACCATCACGGCCGATCTGGCCGCCCTGGTCGCTCCGGGGCGGGTGACCGCCGTCGACATCACCGACGACATCCTCGGGCAGGCCGCCGAGGTCGCCGCCGAACGGGGCCTGGACAACGTCGAGTTCGCGACGGCCGATGTGCACGCCCTGGACTTTCCCGACGACTCCTTCGACATCGTCCACGCCCACCAGGTTCTCCAGCATGTGGGCGATCCCGTCCGGGCGTTGAGCGAGATGCGCCGGGTGTGCAGGCCGGGCGGCATCGTGGCGGCCCGTGACAGTGACTACGCCGCGATGACGTGGTTCCCGGAGGCCGCGGGTCTGGCGGAGTGGCAGGAGCTGTACGGGCGGGTGGCCCGTGCCAACGGCGGCGAGCCCGACGCCGGACGACGCCTGCTCTCCTGGGCCAGGCAGGCCGGCTTCACCGACATCACCCCGACCGCGGCCGCCTGGTGTTTCGCCACTCCGGAGAGCCGCGCCTGGTGGAGCAGCCTGTGGGCGGACCGTACGACGGCTTCGGTGTACGCGAAGCTCACGGTCGAGGGCGGCCACGCGAGCGCGGAACAGCTGACGGCGATCGCCGCCGCCTGGCGCGCCTGGGGCGAGCAGGACGACGCATGGTTCATGGTGCCGCACGGCGAGATGCTCTGCCGCGTCTGAGGGCCCCGGTCCGGCAGGAATCGATCACATGCGCCGAGGCGGCCAACTACCCTCGTGGGCATGGAAATCCTCGGAACCACGCTGCGTATCTGCGTCGACGACCTGGACGCATCGGCGGCCTTCTACGAAGGCCTCACGGGCGCCCCGGCGCTGCGCTTCGAGCGCGGCGGGGTCTCGGTCGCCGCGATCGGCTGCTTTCTCCTGATGAGCGGCCCGGAGTCGGAGCTGGAGGTCCTGCGCAAGGTCTCGGCAACGATCGCGGTCAAGGACGTCGACGAGGCCCATGCGGCTCTGACCCGGGTGGGGGCGCGGATCATCGCCGGTCCGGTTCCCACCCCTGTCGGACGCAATCTGATCGCGCTGCACCCCGACGGCTCGGTCTTCGAGTACGTGGACCGCAACCCGGTCGTCTGACGGGTTCAGTTCCCGGGGAGCGAGCGCGCCAGCACCTCGTCGGCCAGTTCACGCGTGGGCCGGCGGCCGTCCAGCAGGACGGTCCCGGCCCACAGCGTGCCGGCGGCGGCCACGCACCCGGCGATCTGGGCCTTGCCCCACTTCCGCGCGGCCTCGTCGCGCGCGGTGTCATCCGGGTTGACGACCCGTTCGTCGAGCCGCCGCTCCAGTTCCGCGGCGGGCGCATCGAGGAAGAAGTGACGCGCCGTCACCTTGGCTGTGTCGAGGGCGCCGAAGATCTCGTCGGCGTACCGGGGTACCGGGGGGCTCGACCACGGTCATCGGGACCAGTACCGGTTTCCCGTACTCCTTCAGCGAGGAGTTCCGCGTGGAGCCGTTCGCCGTGCCGGTGAGCGATTCGGCGTTGTACGGCGTCGAGGCGGCGGCGCAGCGGGGAGTGTTCGTCGTGGCCGGGCTGTTCCGCTCCCGGGTCGACGTTCCAGTCGCAGGCCGGACACCACGTGACGAACCGTTCCTCCGGCTGTACCGGCGCCCCGCACTCCGGACACGCCACGATCTGGCGGCCGGGGGGCAGCGGTGAGCTGCTCCGGTGATCAGTGCTCCGGACGCATCCGGTAGTTGTACGCGTCCGGGAGCGGGTCGTCCGTGACGGATTTCCAGAGCTCGCCCAGGATCTCGGCGCCTTCCCGCAGGTCGGCGACCTCGAAGCCGGTGTCGAAGAGGGCGCGGACGGCAGCCGTGTCGCCCTCGGCGAGCAGGATGCGGGCTTCCAGGAGGCGGAAGCGGCCGCGGCTGCGGAGAGTGGGGGTCAGGGCCGACCAGGTGCGGCGGGCGGCTTCGGGTCGGGCTGCGGCCAGTTGGGCCTCGATCGTTTCGCGGGCGAGGGCGTCCGTCGCCGCTGCCCAGGTGTCCTCGCCATGCTGTGCGGACAGGTCGTCGAACGCTTCGCCGTAGTGGTCGGCGGCCCGGCCGGCCTGGCCGCTGTCCTTGGCCGCGACGGCGAGGCAGCGCAGGAGGGGCCAGCGGGAGCGGGCGCGGGGCAGGCCGCGTTCCCAGCTGCGGACGGCCTGGGCGCGGTCGTCGGCGTGCCATTGGGCGACGCCGAGGTGGTATTCGGTGAGGGCGTCGGCGGGGGCCGTCTCCAGCATGTCTCGCCAGTGCGGGGAGACGAGCGAAGGGCCCGGCGGGGTGACGTGGTGCGACTCGGGGAAGACGCCGGAGCGCAGCAATTCCAGCCAGGGTTCCTGCTGTTCACCGAGGGTGGACGGGGGAAACGGGGTGCCGGGGAGTTTGTACCCGGCCCGCTGGACTTCGAGGGCTCCCCAGCCGGAGCCGGTGGCGAGTGATGCGCCCGGTTCGGTGTCGGCGCAGGCGCGCCAGGCCTCGTGGGCGGCGTCGACGGCGGCGCGGGACAGGGCCTGCTCCAGCCGTCCCTCGGCCTCGGCCCTGGCGCGGCCCCAGTCCGCGCCGTGCACGGTCGCGGGGTCCGCGGACAGGGGGCCGTAGGACTCCAGCCAGCTGAATTCGCCGCCCGGTTCGAGGGGGACGTGCTCCAATTGGGTGCGGGCGAGCCCGGCCTGTATCTCCGCGTAGCCGCCGGTGCCGGGCTCGGTCAGCCAGCGCTGCCAGCGGCGGCCACCGGGACCGCTGCCCCAGAGGAACAGCTTGCGGCCGCGCAGGAGATCCGTGGACGTCTGGACGAGTCCGTTTCCGTCCTCGTCCAGGGAGGCGATCCAGCGGCGGGCCCCGTCGGGGACCTCGTAGAAGTAGTCGGCGGGGTGGTCGCTGCGCAGTGGGTACGTACGATCGGTACCGCCGGTCTCCGGGACGGGGACGCGGCTCAGCGCCCGCTCGTAACCGAAGTGCCATGCCTCGTCGGCGGGGGCCAGGACGCGGGTCCCCGCGCTCTCCGGAACGGCGATGTTGGACCACCAGTAAACGGGCGCGGGGTGCTCGTGCGGGTTGCGGATGCGTACCCCGACGTGCAGGAAGTCGGAGTCGTCGGGAAGCCACAGGTCCACCTGGAAGGGCAGGTCGCGCAGCCGCTCCCACTCCCAGAGGCGGACCATGGTGCCGCCGTCGGGGGCGGGGACCAGGGCGGCGTGGACCGGGGCGCAAGTGAGGGTGGTGTGGCCGGTGGCGCCGATGTTCCACTCGATGCCACCGGAGAACCAGGCCCCGTTGAGCGCGAATGCGGCGGGCTGGAACACCGGGTTGCGGTAGAGGAGTTCGCGGCCGGTCGGCTTGTGGTGCAGGGAGTGGATGCGGCCGCCGAGCCCGGGGAGGACCGTGACGCGCAGCCGGTCGTTCTCGATGACGATGGTGTCCAGGGCGGTGGGGGTGCGTTCGCGCCCGTAGCCGTCCAGGATGCGCGTGGGCAGGACGGTGCGCAGCGGTTCGTGGCCCAGCTGCCGTGCCATGTCGCGCGGCAGGCCGGCCCGCTCCCGGTGGTCGAGAACGTGCGGTTCGTCGAGCGGCCGCAACGCGGGCAGCGGATTCTCCGGGCCCAACGGTGCTGCGGGCAGGGTCAGTACGGCACGTCGTACGGTCGTGGCCAAAACAACCTCGCTCCCTCGCGCGGGCCGCCACAGGTCCGGGCGCCCCCCGATGACCATGGAACACGCTGGACGCCGCCCCGACCAGGGGGCGCAGCCGTCAGTCTTCGGCAAAGGCCCCGACGACGAGGTCGGTGAGGAGGGCGCCTGCTGTGCCGTCCGGGTCGAGGTCGGGGTCGTAGACGGTGACGTTCATGCCGACGCAGCGGGACGAGCGGACCAGAGTGCGCAGGAGGGGGGCGAGTTCCTCGGGGAGCAGTCCGCCGTCGTCGGGGCTGTCGACGGCGGGCATCACGCTCGGGTCGAGCACATCGGCGTCGAGGTGGACCCAGAATCCGTCCAGCGCCGGAACCTCCAGGGTCTCGACGACGGCTGCGGCGAGTGCGGCCGCGCCCCACGTGCGGATCTCCCCGACCGTGGCGTTCGGGATCTTCAGAGCGGTCATCTCGGCGCGGTCCTCGTCGTAGTCCCGCATGCCGAACAGTCGGACGTCCTCGTCCCTGAGGTAGGGGCGCAGCCCTTCCAGGTCGCTGAGGTCTGCTTGTCCGCGCCCGGTGGCGATGGCCAGTTCCTCGCCGGCGGCGGCGCCGATCCGGGTGTCGTTGCCGAGGTGCCGGAAGTCCGCGGAACCGTCGACGGCGGCGAGCCCGTAGCGGCCGATGCGGCGCAGGGCGAGGGTGGCCCCGAGCTGGATGGAGCAGTCGCCGCCGAGCACGAGGGGGAACTCACCGGCCCGGACGTGCTGTTCGATGCGGTCGGCGAGGGTACGGGTGTACGTGGCGATGGCGGCGGCGTTGAACACGCCGTCGCCCTCCTGCCAGTCGCCCCGGTCGTATCGCGGGGGTACGACGACGCCGCCCTCGAACGCACCGAGCCGCTGCACGATCCGCCGCTCGCGCAGCGCACCCGCCAGCTTGTAGCAGCCGGGGACGGTGCCGGGGGCCGGCGGCCGAAGCCCCAGGTTGGAGGGCGCGTCGAGGACCACGATATTCCGCATGCATCGCATCCTTGTCGTCGTAACCTGCTCCCCGCAATGCACTGAGGACAGGGAAAGGCGGCACAGAGGATGAGCACGCAGCACACGTACCGGGTGATCGTGCGGGGGACGTGGGAGGCACTGACGGACGAGGCGCAGGCCCGACTGCTGTCCGAGGTGGAGCAGCACGGCCTGACGGCGATGCAGTTCAGCGAGGAGGGCTCGCTGACCTACGACGCCGCTCTGAAGCACTTCAGCTTCCGCTACGTGGTGGTGTCGGACGTGGAGGACGGCGAGGAGATGGCGGCGGCAATCGCGGAGGACCGCGCCGAGACGGATCTCAAGGGCCGGGGGTGCGGCCATGGCGGGCTGCGCTCGACCGTGACGGACATGGACACGATGAAGATCAACTACAAGGGACGGCGCGGGTCAGGGGCTGCGTGACGTCGCGCCAAAAGTCCCTGGCTCAGCCCGCCTCTGGGTACCGCAATCAAGGTGCGCGCAACGACTCCGCTGCCCCCTGTGTACCTCCGGCAACACGATCTGGGGGGCCAACGCCGCCGGGGCGAGTGACGCCGCCGTACTGCGGACGATTCCCGCGGTACGGGACTTCGCCCCAGGCGGCAGCAGGTGGCGGCCGATGCCCGACACCCACACCGTGCTGTCCTCGCAGCATGCCCGCGAACTCATGGGCCAAACGAGCGTCCGACAGCTCACCCCCTTGGCGGACTACTGGATTTCCACGCCGTGACCAGCCCGGCGAGGGCGTCGGCGGCCTCCTCGGCGTCGCGGCCGTCGTCCGCGCGGGCGTGCCGGGCCAGCTCGACGTGGACGAAGCCGGCGTGTTCGCGCTGCGCCGAGCGGCCCTGGACGTTGGTCGTGCCCTCCAGGGGGCAGCGTGCCGCCCAGGCCCGGCAGACCCGCAGCCCGTCGTCGTCCATGCGGTCGGCCATGGCGGCCACCTCGGCGGGCGCGGTCTCGATGGCGCCGGTGGAGACGACGGCGTCGTGGGGGCGGTCTGAGGAGTCGGTGAAACCGTGCAGCTGAACGCCGGGCACCCCGCGCTTCTGCAGCTCCACGACGACCGTGTGAAAGGCGCTGTCCTCGCGGTGGGCGACATCGGCGGCGTCGCCCTCGCCGGCCCAGCGGTGCGTGCCGGCGAGGACGAGGGCGCCGCCGGGATTCTGCTCCAGGAGCCGGACGCCGAGGGCCTCGGTGTCGCGGTCGGAGACGGGGTGCGGGACCTGGACGTTCCAGCGGACGGTGGAGTCGGCGTTCAGGTACAGGCGGCCCCAGCGGGTGCTCTCGCCGGGGCCGGTGGCGGCGATCTCGTCGTAGCGGCGGCCGGAGTCGGTGTCGGTGAGGCGAGTGAGGCCGAGGCCGAGCGGTGCGAGCTGCCGTTCCGCCTCCTGGGCGTCGCCCGACAGCAGGCTCCCGACGGCCTTCGCCAGCCGCGCGCGCTGCGCCTTGCCGGGCGGAGTGTAGGGGGAGCCGGCGCGGAACTTCGCCGTGTATCCGAGAATGCGGCTGCGCAGGTCGACCAGTTCCCGGGCGCGCGGAACGGAGTCCCCCGCGGTCGGGGACGTGTCGGCCTGGCAACCGAACAGAGCCAGGAGCAAACCTACTTGGGCGAAAACGCGTAGGAAATGTGACCATCCCGTGATCGCAATCCGATGGGTGCCCGTGAAGTCCATGTAAATATGATTCGGTGACATTCCGTAAGTCTCTCCGTATGGGTCGTTCGCTGGCGGTACTGGCGATGGCCACCGGCCTGACCGTGTCGTGCGGCTCCGAAGCCGCGCAGCCCCAGGCCAAGGCCGGCGGCCGCAGTTTCACCGTCGCCGCGGCCGGCGATGTCCTCATCCATCCCGAGCTGGTCGAGCAGGCCGCCAAGGATGCCGAGGAGACCGGACACGGAGAGGCCGGACTGGACTTCGGGCCGCTGCTCGCCGGGGTGAAGCCCGTGATCAGCAAGGCCGACCTGGCGATCTGTCACATGGAGACGCCTGTCGGGAAGCCCAAAGGACCGTTCCAGGGATACCCGGAGTTCCTGGTTCCGCCGCAGATCCTGACCGCCCTGAAGGACGTGGGGTACGACACCTGCTCGACGGCCTCCAATCACACCTTCGACCACGGACTGAACGCGGTGCGGCGCACGCTGGACGCCATGGACGAGGTGGGCCTCGGGCACACCGGGTCGGCGCGGACGCCGGAGGAAGCAGAGCAGATCAACATCCGTGACGTCAACGGCGTCAAGGTCGCCCACCTCGCCTACTCCTGGGAGTCCTTCCTCAACCCCACGCCCGAGAAGGAGCGCTGGGCCTTCAACCGCTCCAGTACGGACGAGGTCAAGAAGGCCGAGAAGCGGGCCCGCGACAAGGGCGCCGAGGTGGTGATCCTCTCCCTGCACTGGGGCCTGGAACATTACAACGAGCCGAGCGTCCCGCAGTTGGACATGGCCCAGCGGATCACCGAGGAGACCGGGGTCGACCTGGTGATCGGGCACCACGCCCACGTGGTGCAGCCGATCCAGAAGGTCAACGGCACCTGGGTCGCCTACGGCCTCGGCAACCAGGTGGCCCGGCACTCCTCGCCGACCGGCCTCACCGAGGAGGGGGCCATCGGCTGGTTCGAGTTCCACGAGACCGCCGACGGCTGGGACGTCTCCGCCCGCTACCGCACCACGCTGGTGGACATCCCGCCCGAGATCGAGGCCGGGGAGAAGGCGACCGAGGGCGCAGTCGAGGACCTCCGGATGGTGGACGTCCAGCAGGCGCTGGAGAACCCCGAAGGGCTGTCCGACGACCGGATCGCCCGCTACCGGCTGGCCGAGGACCGCACGCGCGGCTTCCTCTACAACCGGGGAACGCCGGGCGGTGACGGCTTGAAGCGGCTGTCGCTGGAGAAGTGACCAGGGCCACACACCCCGGCGTGCCGACGGATACAACCTTGTCGGCGTTTATCAGTCTTTTCTGTGACGGCGTCTCGCAGCCGAGCGACAGCGGTGCTTCCTCCGGGCGCTGAGCACCCGCAGCGACCAAGGAAGAAGACCGGTGACATCGACTCCTGCCGCGCCCCTCGTGCCGAAAGGCCGGCGGCGCAGCCGCAGACGCGCGGACATGCCGCTGCTGGGCGGCATCCGGCCGCCGATCGCGCTGTTGTGCGTGCTGATCCTCGCCCTCGCGGGCCTCACGGCCAAGGTGCTGGGGCCGGGCACGGAACCGGTCGTGCCGAAGGCGGTGCTCTCCTCGCAGCAGTACTTCGCCCAGGACGGCGCCATCGCCCTGCGCGCCTCGATCGACGAGCGGGTCACGGACCTCGAGCGCACCGCCACCGCGCTGAACGCGGGCGGTCCGGCGGACCCCGAGCGCGTTCTGTCGGACCTGAGCAAGGCGTACCAGAAGTGGACCGGCACCACGGTGCTGGACCTGGAGAGCGGCAAGGTACTCGCCGCCCGCGGGGAGCGCATCCCGCTCGCCTGGCTGGACAAGGACGTCCTCACCGGTGACAAGGCACTCACCCCGCGCATGGTGCGGCTGGAGACCGGCGACGTGCGCCTGATGACGATGGCCGTGCTGGACGGGAAGGAGGGGGCGCAGCAACTGCTGATCGCCTCCAACAGCCTCTCCGTGCCCTCCATCAACCTGGGCCCGTTCCGCAGCATGGCCGTCGTCGCGCGGGGTGGGGAGGTCCTCGCCACCGCCGGCTTCGAGCAGTCCGAGGCACTCAACTCGGACGCGGAGCGCGTGGAACTCACCTTCCTGCAGAAGCAGATGACCCGGCTGTCCGACCGAGCCGCCGAGGAGACCGAGCAGAACCCCGTCAGCGCCCGGGAGCCCGGTTCCCGCGGCTATCCCGGCGTCAGCGGAACCCTGCTGGGCGAGGACTACAACGGCCGCGTCGCCACCGCGGGGTATGCCTCCCTCGCCGCCTCCGACCCGGAGGACGGGGAAAGCGTCGCCGCCGGCCTCGGCCTCACGGTCGTCGCCATGCTCCCCGTGGTCCAGCAGCAGACCGTCACCGAGGACAGCCGGCAGCTCTTCGGCCTGCTCGCGGCGGGCGCCCTGGTCCTGCTCGGACTGCTCGCGGTCGCCGTGCTGTGGATGACCGTGCAGCGTCCGCTGCTCGGACTGTTCCTGGAATCCCGCCGGCTCGCCCGCGGCGACCTGATCCGCCCTGTCACGGTGCCCCGCTGGGGCGAGGCCGCCCGCATCGGCTCCGCGCTGGAGCGCACCCGCGGCCAGCTCGGCGGCGTGAGCGCCCCGGACGGTGCCACCGATGCCCGCCCGGCCGGCAGGTTCCGGGGCGGTGCGCGCGGGCCGCTGGCGCTGACGGCGGTGCTCCTGCTGCTGTGGTGCGTCCCCGTCGGACTCCTGCTCAACCGCACGGACGGGACCGTCAGCATCCCCGCCGTCATGGTCAACGACCAGCGCGACCGCACCGACCTGGTCGCCGACCGGGCCCGCCGGGCGCTGAACGAGGCCCAGGCCGACCTCGTCTCCACCTCACGCCTGATCGACACCGACGACCCCGCCGCCACCGAGACCCTGCTGACGAACGCCCTGCGGGAGCACACCCGCTACCAGGCGCTGTACGTCGTCGGTGAGGACGGCGACATCGTCGCCCGGGCCGGCGACGACCCCCACACGTGGAGCGCGGAGAAGGACCGGTCACTGGTCCGCGTCTCCGGCAAGGGCGAGAAGAAGCCCGTCGTCCAGACCGGGGCGCCCGTGCCGGAGCACGAGGGCATGACCCTCGTCGGCGAGGTGCGGGTGGAGTTCCTCAACTCGCTGCTGAAGCGGCCCGGCCTCGGCGAGGTCCGGATCGTGAACGCCGACGCGCGGACTCTCGCCGCCAGCGACGGTTTCCTCGCCTTCGAGGGGCTGCCGAACGACGCGCTGCCCGACCTGGTGCGCGCCGCCAATGTGCAGGTGGGCTCCGGGCCCGTGGAGAACGGCCTGCTCATCCGGGACGGTGGCGCCGTCACCGTGGCCGCCGCGGCGCCGTTCACCGGCGGCGGCGTCGCCTCCGACCTCGGCTGGACTGTCGTGAGCTGGCAGAACGCCGGCCAGTTCGAGATCACCGCCTACGAGCGCGAGGACCGTAGCGTGCTCGCCAGTCTGCTGGGCCTCGCCCTGATCGTGGTCTGCCTGGGCTGGATCCACCTCGTCGTCGTACGGCCCCTGCGGGCCCTCGCAGCCGGCGCCGAGAAGCTCGCCGACGGCGACCTCAAGACCGTGCACTACCCCCGCTACCAGGACGAGGTCGGCGCCGTCGTCCGGAGCCTCGAACTGATTCGCCAGCAGTTGCAGGCCCGCCGGCAGACCCAGGCGCGCCGGCCCGCCGAGCCCCGGCCCGGCGCCGGAGGAAGGTGACCAAGCGTGCTCTACCTCTACTTCGTCCTGTTGATCGGCAGTCTGTTCCTGCTCGTCGCGGGCATCGTGGAGCAGCGTCGGCACTACGCCGCGCTGCACACCATCCCCTCGCGGGTGCTCGTCAACGGCATCCGCGGCAAGTCCTCCATCACCCGGCTCTGCGCGGGCGCGCTGCGGGGCGGTGACCTGATCACCGTCGCCAAGACGACCGGGACGGCGGCCCGCTTCATCCACCCCGACGCCACAGAGGAGCCGGTCTACCGCAAGTTCGGCATCGCCAACGTGGTGGAGCAGATCGGCATCGTCCGCCGGGCCGCCACCTACCGGCCCGACGCGCTCGTCATCGAGTGCATGGCCGTGATGCCGGCCCTCCAGGAGGTCAACCAGAGCAAACTGATCCGCTCCACCATCGGCGTGCTGTGCAACGTCCGCGAGGACCACCTCGCCGAGATGGGCCCCACCCTCGACGACGTGGCCCGCTCTCTGTGCCGCTCGATGCCCCAGGACGGCATCTGCGTCACCGCCGAGAAGGAGCGCTTCCACATCCTCCAGGAGGAGGCGGACGCCCGGAACTGCCAGTTGGTGTACGCCGACCCGGAGACCGTCAGCGACGATGAGCTGCGCGGCTTCAGCTGGTTCACCTTCAAGGAGAACGTGGCGATCGCCCTGGTCCTCGCCGAACTGCTCGGCGTGGAGCGCGAGGTCGCCCTCCAGGGCATGTACGACGCCCCGCCGGACCCGGGCGTGCTCTCCGTGGAGCGCTATGTGGCCCCCGACGGCAACCGGCTCGCCTTCGCCAACGTCTTCGCGGCCAACGACCCCGAGTCGACGCTGATGAACATCAACCAGCTCCTCGACCTCGGTGCCATCCGCCGCCCCCTGAACGTGGTGATCAACTGCCGCCCCGACCGCGTGGAGCGCAACGGGCAGATGGGCGAGATCATCCCCGACCTCCAGCCCGACCACGTCTTCGTCATCGGGCACCCCGCCAAGAGCGCCATCGACGCCATCCCCGCCGAGTGGCGGGACCGGGCGGTCGACCTGGGCGGCGAGAAGCGGTCCGCCGAGGAGTTCATGCCGGCCCTGCTCGGCCGCATGTCCGACGGCTCCTGCCTGGTGGCCATCGGCAACATCCACGGCCAGGGCGAGGAGCTGCTGGAGTACCTCGCCGAACTCCCCGCAGACGAGAGCGATGCGGACGAGGAGACACCGAACCCCGCCGTCGCGGCGACCCCGGCGCAGGCGCCCCGCCTGGACCCGTTCGCCTCATACCCTCCGGCGTACGAGGAGCGCTACCAGGCTTCGCGGACCCAGGAGATCCCGGTGGTCCGCATCCCGGCCCAGACTTCACGGCCTTACCGGCAGCAGCACGAACCCCACGAGCAGTCCGCACAGCAGGAGCGGTACAAGCCCTTCGAGCAGTACGCCGACGCGCCGCGGCAGCAGCCGAACGAATCCGCCCAGCAGACCTGGCCGCCCTACGACGAGCCGCACGACGACGCCCGGAGACCCCGTTGATCACCGCCGCACTGACCCCCGAGATGGCCGCCCTGGGTATCGCCATAGGGTTGTTCTTCTCGCTGCTGTGCTACCTCACCACCAACCTCTCGCCCGGCGGCATGATCACTCCGGGCTGGCTCGCCCTGACGCTGATCGAGGACGTCCAGCGCGCGGCCATGGTGGTGGGCGTCACCGCCCTCACCTACGGCGGCACCAAGATCATGCAGCGGCTGGTGATCCTCTACGGCAAGCGGCTGTTCGCCTCGGTGGTGCTGCTCGGCGTGCTGCTCCAGAGCACGGTGATGATCCTGCTCTCGCTGGAGTTCCCACTGCTCTACGGCAACCAGACCCTCGGCTTCATCGTGCCCGGCCTGATCGCCTACCAGATGGTGCGCCAGCCCAAGGGCCCCACCCTGCTGGCCACCGGCACGGTCTCGCTCATGGCCTACATCGTCGTCGCCGCCGGGCTGCTGCTCGGCATCATGCCCGCTGTCTGACAAGCCGACCCAGAACAACCGAGGAGTAACCGATGGCAGGGAAGAAGAAGTCGCGGCCCGTTGTCTCGGGTCTGGTGGTGCTGGCGCTCGTCGCGACCTCCGGCTACCTCACCCTGGAACTGCGCAAGCAGGAGGTGCCCGGGGTGACGGAGGTCCGCAACGTCGGCGTCCTGGACGGCGGCGAGGGCTCAGGCTCCGCCTCCGACGACAAGGGCGAGGCCACGTGGTCCCGGCTGGAGAACCCCGCGCGCTCGGTACTGCGCGGCTCCGACGGCCAGATCAAGGCGGTGTTCACCGACGGGGCGCGCCTGGCCACACTCACCGGCCCGGCCCGCACCTTCACCGAACCGGCCTCGACCTCCTCCAAGGTCTCCACCACGGACTGGGTGCGGCTGATGCCTGAGTCCTGGAAGAAGGGCGCCGAAAAGGAGAAGTGGTTCACCGACTGGCACGCCGAGTACGAGAACAGCAAGGAGGACGACCTCTTCGCCATCGCCTTCCAGTACGTGGCCGGCGCCCCGCAGAAGAAGGACGAGCAGGGCATCGCCTACGCCGGTGACGCCAACTTCGGACCGCTGAACACCACCGGCGCAGAGGGCGGCGACCTGCGCCTGGAGCAGTCCGACTTCTACGACTACCTCGGCCTGCCCTACCCCTTCCGGAATGGCCAGACCGGCACCCCCGAGCCCCTGCGCGCCAAGTCCCTGGACTGCTCGGGATTCATACGGATGGTGCTCGGCTACCGCACCCGCTACCCGCTGATGCCCTCGGACACCTCCGGCGACGGACTGCCGCGCACCGCCAACGGCATGGCCCGCTCCGACGAGGGCGTCGACGTGCTCCCGCTGACCGGGGTGACGGCCGACGACCGGCCGTCCGCCATCGACCAGCTCCAGCCCGGCGACCTCGTCTTCTTCAAGCTGGACACCCGCACCAAGGACCGGCTCGACCACGTCGGCATAGTGCTCGGCTACGACACCGAGGGCCACCTGATCTTCGTCTCCAGCCGCGAGGAGGTCAACGGCCCGACCATCGGCGACGTCGGCGGGGTCTCCCGGCTGGACGGCAACGGCTACTACGCCAAGACGCTGCGCAGCGCCAAGCGGCTGTGACCGTGACTGCCCGCCCGGCGCCCCGGCGGGGCCCTACCGCTCGGCCGCGGCCGACGCCTGGGCCTCGCCGCGGCGGCGGATCTACCGGAAGGCGAACTCGCCGAGGTCGTCGCCGGTCCGGAAGGCGGCCGTGTCCTTCTCCGTCACGTCCTTGGTGCCGGTGAAGCCCGGTGACCGTGAAGCCGGTGACCGTGAAGGCGTAACGGCCGTAGGCGTTGGTCGTGGTCCGGCAGGATGTGCGAACCAGGGAGTGATTCGGTGACGTTGATAGGCGGAACTTTTCTGATCTCCGTGGTTGCAGCGGTTGCGTGGGACAGAGAGGAAGCGGTGTGGCGAACGCCTAACCGCTCTCCGGGCGAGCAGGGCCGAGGAGGACACAGCGGCATGGAAACGAACAGATATGTGATGCAGAAAGTTCCAAGCTGCTGGAACCTGTATCCGCACTCTTGGTCGGCGTCAGCCCGAGGCCCAGTGACGATCGGTAACTGGCCCGCTGCTGGCGCGAGAGCCCAGCGATCAAGACATGCGTGAGCCCGGCCGCGATGCACCAGCGGCCGGGGCTCGGCCGATGGCTCCGGACTCACTCGCCGTGACCTGGGTCTTCTTCTTGTCCGTGATCCGTGCCCTTCAGCCGCTACAGCGCGTCGACAGCGCTCACCTTCCAGCCCTGAGAGGTCGGCACCAGGGTCATCCGCACCCGGTTGAGGTCGACTCGTGGTCCGGAGACCTGGGTGCTGTTGGTCACCTGGTTCATGAAGAGCAGGATGACGGCCTTGTCCGGCGAGGCCGACACCACCGACACCGCCGCCGGCGCGCCGGCGCCCGGCGGTTTCGCCACCGTTGCCTTGACCACCCCGCGGTACTTCTTGGCGGTCGGTGCGACCACGGTCTTGGTCGTCTTGCCGTACTCATCGCGGAAGGAACCGGTGAGGTGGCCGCGCGCCGCGGCGAAGTCGCGGTCCAGGTGCCGGTAGTCGTACGAGAGGACGACGGGGGCGGCCTTGCGCGCTGCCGCCAGTGCGCCCGCGCGCGCCTGGTCCGTACGCCCGGCCTCCCGGTGCAGGAAGCCGAGTATGGCGGTGGCGGCCAGACCTGCGACGACGAGGACCGCGAGGATCGCGCTGAGGAGGCCGGACCGGTGGCGTGGCGGCTTCTCGGCCGGTGCCGTCCTGCTCTCGCTCCCGGTATCCGCGTCAGGTTGCGCCTTCGCCTTCGCGTCCGCCTCCAGCACGGACAGAGTTCGGGACGAGATGGTCCCGGGCCTGCCCGGGCGACGGGCCTTCTCGGCTCGCTTGGCTGCGGCGCGGGCGGCCGCTGCCACGCGAACGGACTGATTCGCCACGATGTCTCTCCTTGCGGGTGCTACGGGCAGTACGGGTGGTGGTTCAGCCGATGAACTCGACGTTGGAGGTCAGCCAGCGCCCGTCCTCCAGCACGAGGTCGATCTGCAGCCGGTAGTTCCGGGCCGTGCCCTCGGGAGCGGCGGTATTCGTCACCTTGCTGTCGGCCACCAACAGAACGCGGGCGGTGCGCTCGTCGGCCTTGGCGATGCCCGCGTCGAGCACCTGTCCCTCGGAGACCGACTTGTTGGCGGCGACGAGTTTCGTCAGCTCCGCGGTCTGCGCCGAGAACTGCTTCTCGAAGTCCCCGGTCGCGCCGTTCAGCACGTTCTTGCTGTCCCGGTCGTAGTGCCGGTAGTCGAGGGACGTGAAGTTGAGCGCCGATTGGCGGGCCGCGGCCAGGATGTCCTGGTGCCGCCGCTCCGTCTCATGGCGCTCGTACAAATGGACGCCCAGCCAGCCGGACGACGCCGTCAGCAGGGCGGCCACGACGGCGAGTCCCGCCGGGAGCGCCCTGCCGCGGCGGGCGGCGCCCACCACCGCGGTCCGGAGCCGGCGCAGGGGGCGCAGCGGCCGTGCCGCACGGGCCAGGAGGGTGCGGGTCATGCCATGGGTCCCACGAGCAGCCATTGCCATGAGTCCTTTCCGAACAGGCTCTGTTCTCCGCCCGTCGAGCCGATCTCGACGGGCATTCCGTCCGGGCCGGTGGCGGCGCCGGTGTCGGGGTCGTAGGGCGTGACGTACGACGACTGGCCGGCCCGGCCCGCCTGGCCCGAACTTCCCGAGCCCGGAGGCCGCGGGGCGTTCTGGGCTCCGCGAACCGAGGTGTCGCCACCGCGCGGGGCCGTACAGCGGGCGTCGGTGTTCGCCGGCCGGTCAGTGGTGTCCGCGGGGTCCCGCCGCTGGGTTCCGTAGCCCTGTCGGCAGGCGGGAGGGTCGTCGGCGTTGACCACCATCCCGAAGTGGGTGGTGCCGTCACCGGGAAGCACGGTGTAGCTGCCCGCGACCACCAGCGGGAAGGTGACCAGGGCCTGTTCCACGCCGGGCAGCCGGGCGACGGTGATCTGACCGCCGCTGATCAGATTTCCCAGCAGGACAGGAAGGTGGGTCTCATTGGCCTTCAGCAGCGAGTTCACCTGCTGGGCGGCGGAGGTGCCGTTGCCCATCAGGGCGCGGATGTCCCCGTCGCTGGCCTTCAACTGGGCGGTGAGATCTGCCAGATCGCGGGAGAACGACGTGATCGACGAGCCGCTGTCGGCCTGCGTCTTCAGCACCTTCCGCGAGTCCTCGATCAGCGAGATCGTCTGCGGGAGCGAGTCCGAGGCGGACTCGACCAGGGCATTGCCGGAGTCCACCAGCCGGGTCAGATGCGGGCCGGTGCCGGCGAACGCTTTGCCCAGTTCGTCGACCGTGATCCGCAGATCCTGCTTGTCCACCGAGTTGACGAGCCGGTCCAGGCTGAGGATCAGGTCGGTGGTCGGCAGCGGCACCCGGGTGTCCCGGCGGGCGATGGTGCCGCCGTCCCGGAGAAACGGGCCGCCAGTGGCACGCGGCTGCAGATCCACGTACTGCTCGCCGACGGCCGAGCGGTTCGCCACCACTGCCAGGCTGTCCACCGGGATCCGCGGAGCGTCCTCCAGACGCAGCGCCACCGAGACGCCACCGGAGCCGGTCAGCCGCAGATCGCCCACTCGGCCGACGGGCACCCCGCGGTACGTGACCTCGGCGCCCGAGTAGATGCCTCCGGAGTCGGCGAAGTCGGCCCGCACGGTGTAGCCGCGGTCCAGGATACGGTCGGCCAGCCCGGCGTACTCGGCGCCGACGTAGGACACTCCGAGGGTTGTGACGAGTGAGAAGGCGAGCAGTTGGGCTTTGACCGTTGGGGTGATCACGGTTGCATCCCCTTCAACATGAGCTCCGCGAGAGTGAGGTCGACACCGGGCGGGAAGCCGGTGCCGTCGCCGCCGTACGAGGCGTAGCTGCTGGAGCACACCGGCGGGCACAGCAGGTCACCGTCTCCTGGCTGCTCCGAAGGGGGTGCGGGTGCTTCCGGCAGCTCCCCTGAGCCCGGCGGCCGTGGGGCCTGCGGAAGGCCGGGTACGGGGGGTACTCCGGGCAGTTCGGGGGCATCGGGAAGCGGGGGTTTCGCGGGCTTCGTGGGCTTCGTGGGCTTCTCCGGGTCGTCGGCGAGATTGCCGTAGATGCTGTTGAGATCGAGATCGGCGGTGACCTCGAGATTGACGTAGTCGCCCTTGATGGCGCCCTCGACGTTGCGGGGGAACGGGTAGGTCGTCAGCAGCTCCAGAGCATTGGGCAGATCGCTGCCCGCCTTGTTCAGCTGCTCAAGAATCGGCCGCAGACTCCGCAGATTGGCGATCACATCCTTCCGCGATGCGTTGATCACCTTCGACCCCGTCGTGCCGAGCTTCGACAGCGAGGTGAGCATCCTGGTCAGTTCGGTGCGCTGGTCGGCCAGCACCTTCAGCGCGGGCGGCATCGTTTTGATGGCCTGGCCGATCGTGGTCTTCTCCTTCGCGAGCGTCTTGGACAACTTGTCGATGCCCTCCAGCGCGCGGACGATCTCGCCGCGCTGCTCGTCGAGGCCGCCGAGGAACGTGTCCAGCTCGGAGAGCAGGGATTTGACCCGGTTCTCGCGGCCGTCCAGAGCCTTGTTCAACTCCGTGGTGATGGTCTTGAGCTGGGCCACCCCACCCCCGTTGAGCAGCGCCGACAGCGCCGACAGCACCTCTTCGATCTCAGGGTTGCGTCCGCTGCGGGCCAGCGGGATCTTCGCGCCGTCGGTGAGTCTGCCCACGGGTTCGCCGTCCGTCGGTGCCGACAGCGCCACGTACTTCTCGCCGAGCATGCTGGTCTGCCGCAGCTCGGCGATCGCGTTCGAGGGCAGCTTCACCGAATCGGAGATGCGCAGCCGTACCCGCGCGTGCCAGCCGTCCAGTTCCACCCTCTCGACGGCGCCGACGGTGACGTTGTTCACCTTCACCGTGGACTGTGGCACCAGATCCAGAACGTCTCTGAACTCGACCGTGACACGGTAGGCATGACCGTCCGTGGCGGCACCGCCGGGCAGTCGTACGTCGTACATTCCGTTGAACTGGCAGCCGGTCAGCAGCAGCGGACCGGCAGCAGCCCAGAGAACTGCCCTCCGCGGACGGGAATGCGCCCGCCGTGCGGGCCTGTCCGGAGCAGTGTCGGGAGCACTGCGGGGAGCACTCATGTACGGGCCTCCAGGATTCCGCCGAGGGTCCTGTCGACCGAGCCTGTTCCCGCCACGGGCTGGGCGGCTCCTCCGGTGAGAGGGTCGGCCTCGGGCAGTTCCGGCAGGGAGTCGAACAGTGACTTCAGGTCCCGGCAGTCGGCCTTTTCACCAGTGGTCCTGAGCAGGGAGCACAGCACGGCGGCCGGGTCCTGGGGGTGGTCGGGATTGCTGCGGGTGTCGAGCGTGCCGGATGACGGGTTGTAGGCGTTCTGCAGATTGGAGAGCCCGGCAGGGGCTACTTCCAGCAGCTCCTCAAGGGCGGCACGCTGAGTGACCAGCACGCGGGTCACGTCGCTGAGGCCCTTCACATTGGAGGTCAGCGCCTTCTTGTTGTTCTTCACGAAGTCGGTCACGTCGGCCAGCGCGGCCGCCAGGTGCTTGACCGCCGCCGCGAGGTCCTTTCGCTCGCCGGACAGTTGGCCGGCCACCTCGGCCAGGCTGTCGTTGAACGACCGGACGCTGTCGTCATCGGCCGACAGCGCGGCCGTGAACACCTGCAGATTCCGTACGGTCCCGAACAGATCCTGTCGGCCGCCGGACAGAGTGGTCACGGCCTGGGAGAGGTCCTCGACCGTCGTGTGCAGCTGCTCGCCCTGGCCCTGGAGGTTGTCCGCGCCGACGCCGAGGAGCCGGGACAGCGACCCGTTCTTGTTGGCGCCGCGCGGACCGAGCGCATCCGCTGTCGTACGGAGGCTGTCGAAGACGCGGTCCAGCTCGACCGGCACGGCCGTCCGGTGCTCGGGGATGACGGCGCCGCTCTCCATCGCCGGGCCCTTGCGGTACACGGGGAGCAGCTGCAGGTAACGGTCGCTGACCACCGAGGAGTTGATGATCGCGGCCTTGGCGTCCGCGGGGACCTTGCGTTCGCCCTCGTACTCCAGCTCCACCCGCACCCGGTCGCCCTGCGGCGTGATCTTCTTGACCTCGCCGATCCTGACGCCGAGAACACGCACATCGGAACCGGGGTAGATGCCGACGGTGCGCGGGAAGTACGCGGTGACCCGGACCGTGGGCGACTGCGGCCAGTACACGACGGTCAGTGTGGCGGCGACGGCCACCAGCACGGTGACGAGTGCCACGCGGCGGAGGAAGCGGCCGTTCATCGCCATCCGTCCGTTCCTCGCGACCCGTCTGCTCACCTCAAGCCTCTTCATCGTGATCAGCCTCATCGGGGCCCTCCTGTTCGTGGGACCACCGGCGTGGGGGCGACAAGGTTCTGGATGTAGCTGTCGAACCAGCGGCCGTTTCCGAGGGTGTTGGTGAAGACCCGGGCGAAGGGAGCCATCAGCTTGATGCTGCGGTTGAGGCTGTCCTGGTTGCGTTCCAGCAACTTGACCACCGCATTGAGGTTGCTGAGGGCGGGTCCGATCTCCTTCTCGTTGTCCTGGACCAGACCGGAGAGCTGGATACCGAGGGCGACAGAGCTCTTGAGTAGCACGTGAATGACCTTGCGCCGCTTGCTGATCTCCTTGAACAGCTTGTCGCCGTCCTTGACCAGCGTGGTGAATTCGCCCGAGCGCTCGGAGAGCACGCCGGTGACGCCGTTGGCATGGTCGAGGAGTTCGTGCAGGGCCTTGTCGCGGGAGGCAACGGTCCTGGAAATCTTCGACAGCCCCTTGATGGAGGCCCGGACCTCGGCAGGTGAGTCCTCGAAGGTGGCGGAGATGGTGTCCAGGGCGGTGGCCAGCTGCTTCGTGTCGATCTGTTCGGTGGTGGTGGTCAGGTCGCTGAAGGCTTCCACCACGTCGTACGCCGCCACTGTCCGGCTCAGCGGGATCTCGCTGCCCGGCCTCAGCCGGCCGGGGCCTTTCGGCTCCAGCCCCAGGTACTTCGCGCCGAGGATCGTCTTGATCCGGACGGACGCTCCGGTCCGGGTTCCGAATTCCTGATCTCCCTTGATCCGGAAGGTCACCTTGACGTGGTCGCCGTCCAGATCGACGTCGTCGACCTTGCCGACCTTGACCCCGGCGATACGGACCTCGTCGCCGGGCTTGAGCCCGCCGGACTCGGAGAACGCCGCGCTGTACTTCTCACCGTTGCCGATCAGCGGGAGGCTGTCGGCATTGAATGCCGTGGCGATCAGCAGCGCGATCGTGGTGAGGCCGACGGCGCCGATCACTACCGGGTTGCGCTCACGGAAGGGGATCACTGGCCGCACCTCGCCCGTGCGACATGCAGTTCGGGGGTGATCACCTCGGCGGTCTTCGGCAGCACGATCCGGCCGTCGAAGTCGCACAGGTAGAAGTTGAACCAGGATCCGTACGACGCGGTGCCCGTCAACTTGTTGAGTTTGTTCGGCAGACGCTTCAGCACGCCCTCCACTGTCTCCTCGTTGTCCTTGAGCGTTCCGGTGAGCTCCGACAGCTCGGCGATATCGGCCCGCAGTGGCGGGCGGGCGTCCTTGAGCAGGCCCGAGGTGGCCTCCGCGAGACCGTTGACGCCTGCCAGCGATTCACCGATGGGCTTTCGGTCGGCCGACAGCCCCGAGATCACCCGCTGCAGCTGGGTGATGAGACTGGAGAAGCGGGTGCTGCGCTTGTCCACGGTTGTCAGCACGCTGTTGAGGTTGTCGATCACCGAACCGATCAGTTCGTCGCGGTCGGCGAGCGTCGTGGTGAGCGAGGCGGTGTGCGCAAGCAGGCTGTTCACCGTGCCGCCCTCGCCCTGCAGGGTCTTGATGATCTGGGTCGCGAGCTGATTCGTGTCCTTCGGGCTCAACGCGGCGAACAGTGGCTTGAATCCGTTCAGCAGTGCGTTGAGATCGAGCGCCGGCTCGGTACGGGAGAGCGGGATCCGTCCGCCGGGCTGCAGCCGCGTTCCGTTCCCCGCGTCTTCCGTCAGCGCGATGTACCGCTGTCCGACCAGCGACCGGTAGCGGATGACGGCACCGGTGCTGGTGAGCAGCGGCCGGTCGCGGGAAACGCTGAAGGCGACCTCGGCCAGCCTCCGGTCCTTGCTGGGGTCCTTCACGATGGTGATGGACTCGACCTCGCCGACGCGGACTCCAGCGACCCGGATGTCATCGCCGTCCTCCAGGCTGGTGACGTCGCTGAACACCGCGGTGTAGGTCTCCTTGGGAGTGAAGGAGATATTGACGATGGTGGCCGCGAGCACCGCGGTCGCCAGCACGGTCACCACGGTGAAGATGCTGAACTTGACCAGCTGTGGGGTGGTCGTCCTCGCGCTCATGCGACGCTCACCGCCGTTCCGCGCGCCATCGGTCCGAACAGCAGGGTCGCGACCGCGGGCACCTCATCGGCGGGCACCCCCATGACCGGGGCCACGAGCGAAGCGACGGCCTGCTGTTCGGACGCCGTGCCGGACATGCTGCTCGGCCCGCCGGGTAGGGCGCCGCCGGAGCTCTTCCCCGACGTACCGTCGTCGAGCTTGACCGGTGGCGCGGGGATGTGCGGGTTGGGGAGACCTCTGCAGTTGGGGCCGGAGCGGTCGGCATAACGCGGTTCCTCGCCGGGGTGGTAGGGGGGCCGGTGACGGACGAATTCGAGGGTGATGCGCATCTGTCCGCCCCTGAAGGCCTCTTCGGACGCCGCGCTCTGCCTCACCAGACCGGAGAGCAGGCAGGGGTACTGCGGTGCGTAGCGGGCGAACAGGGCCAGCGTGGGACGGGAGACGCGGCCCAGGGTGATGAGCCGATCGGCGTTCTCGTCGAGTACGCCTTCCGTGGTGTCGGCGGCGGTGGCGGTCCAGGTCAGGACCGACGCGAGCTGGTTCTTCTTCTCGACCAGGGTGCGGCTGGTGGTGAGGGTGTTGTTCAGAATCCGCAGCAGGTCGGGGGCGGCTTCGCCGTACACCTCCGCCACGTCGGCGAACCGGGAGATGTCCTCCTTGAGGGACGGCATATGCGGGTTGAGCCGGCGGAGGTAGTCCTCCAGGCGGGTGAGATTGGCGCCGATCTCGTCGCCCCGCCCTTCGAGCGCGGTGGCGAACGCGGACAGGGTGGCGTTCAGCTTGGCGGGCTGCACCGTGCGCAGCAGCGGCAGCAGGTCGTTCATCAGGCGCTGGAGCTCGATGCCGACCGTGGTGCGGTCCTGGGTGATGACGTCACCGGCGCTGATGTGCCGTGCCGACGGATTCCCGGGGATGACCAGGTCGACGTACTTCTCGCCGAACAGGGTCTTGGGCAGCAGCCGGGCATGGACGTCGGCCGGGATGAGGGCGACATGCTCCGGCTTGAGCGCGATGCCGAGGGTCGCCTTCTCACCGTCGGCCCGCACCTCGCGGACCTCGCCGACCAACAGACCGCGCAGCTTGACGTCGGCGCGTGGCTCCAGCTGGTTGCCAAGGGTGTCCGCTTCCAGGGTGATCCGGACTGCCGCCGTGAACACCTGCTGGTAGACGGCGACGGTCAGGGACAGCAGAAGCGTGATCACGACGATGAAGACGATTCCGTACAGCCGCAGTGTGGTGGCCCGGGCCGGAGTTGGTATGGGCATCGGCTTACCCCGCTATCCGTACGGTGGTGTTGGCGCCCCAGATCGCCAGGCTGAGGAAGAAGTCGAGAATGTTGATGGCGACGATGGACGTACGCACCCCACGACCGACGGCGACACCGACGCCGGCCGGGCCGCCGCTCGCGTAGTAGCCGTAGTAGCAGTGGACCAGGATGATCACGACGGCGAAGATGATCACTTTGCCGAAGGACCACAGCACGTCGACCGGTGGCAGGTACTGCTGGAAGTAGTGGTCGTAGGTTCCGGCGGACTGCCCGTAATAGCCGGTGGTGATGGTCCGGGCGGCGAAGTAGGAGGAGAGCAGCCCGACCACGTACAACGGGATCACCGCGACGAATCCGGCGATCATCCTGGTGGTGACCAGAAACGGCAGCGACGGGACGCCCATCACTTCCAGCGCATCGGTCTCCTCGCTGATCCGCATCGCGCCGAGCTGGGCGGTGAACCCCGCGCCGACGGTCGCGGACAGCGCGAGCCCGGCCACGAGCGGGGCGATCTCACGGGTGTTGAAGTAGGCGGACAGGAAGGCCACGAAGTTGGACGTGCCGAGCTGGTTGAGCGCGGCGTACCCCTGGAGTCCGACCTCAGTGCCGGTGAAGAAGGACAGGAAGGCGATGACGCCGACGGTGCCGCCGACGACCGCCAGCGCGCCACGGCCGAAGCTCACCTCGGCGAGCAGGCGCAGGATCTCCTTCTTGTAGCGGCGCAGGGTGCGGCCGGTCCAGGCGAGAGAGCGCCCGTAGAACACCATCTGGGTGCCCAGCTCTTCGAGGGAGCGGAGCAGCGGGTCCGTGAGGAAGCGGCCCGTACGGCCCGGGAATCGGTTCGGCAGAGCCATCGCTATCCCCTCTGCGGAACGAGTTGGAAGTAGACCGCGGTCAGTACGAAGTTGGTCACGAACAGCAACATGAAGGTGATGACCACGGACTGGTTCACCGCGTCGCCGACGCCCTTCGGTCCGCCCTTGGCGGTCAGACCCTTGTACGAGGCGACGATCGCGGCGATGGCGCCGAATACCAGCGCCTTCAGTTCGGCCATCCACAGGTCGGACAGCTGGGCGAGGGTGGTGAAGGAGGCCAGATAGGCGCCGGGCGTGCCGTTCTGCAGGACCACGTTGAAGAAGTAGCCACCGGCCACCCCGACCACCGAGACCAGACCGTTGAGCAGGACCGCCACGAGCATCATGGCCAGCACCCGGGGCACGACCAGACGGTGGATCGGATCGATGCCGAGCACCTGCATGGCGTCGATCTCCTCGCGGATCTTGCGCGCGCCCAGGTCCGCGCAGATCGCGGTCCCTCCCGCCCCGGCGATGAGCAGCGCCGTGACGATGGGGGACGCCTCCCGCAGGACCGCGAGCACCGAGGCGGCACCGGCGAACGACTGCGCGCCGAGCTGCCGGGTCAGGCTGCCGATCTGGAGCGCGATGACGGCTCCGAAGGGGATGGCGACCAGGGCGGTGGGCAGGATCGTGACGCTCGCGATGAACCAGGCCTGCTGGATGAACTCCCGCACCTGGAAAGGGCGTCGTGGCAGCGTCCGTATGACATCCAGCGCCATGGCGAAGAGGCTGCCGGAATGCCTGAGCGCTCCTGTCGGGGACAGGCTCATACGTCCGCCACCTCCGGCTGGTGGAGCTCTGCCTCACGTCTGGCGATCGCCTGCCACCGGGGCGGGCGGGTGACCCCGGGACTGGGCAGCAGGCGCGGGGTGATACCCGCTCCGGACGCGCCCTTGCCGCCCTGCGGGCCGCGGCGGTCCCCGGCGTCGAGCTGGGCCAGCTCCTGCTCGACCTGGGCGGCGTCCTTCTCCTCCGCCATGCCGATCGGCCCCTGCATACGGCCGTTGAGGAACTGCCGTACGACCGGTTCGTCACTGGCGAGCAGTTCCTCGCGGGGACCGAACATCACCAGCTCGCGCCGGAACAGCAGCCCGATGTTGTCCGGGATCTGCCGGGCCGAGGCGATGTCGTGGGTGACGATCAGGAAGGTCGCGTCGATCTGCGCGTTCAGATCCACGATGAGCTGGTTGAGATAGGCCACCCGCACCGGGTCGAGCCCCGAGTCGGGCTCGTCGAACAGAATGATCTCCGGGTCGAGCACCAGCGCCCGCGCCAGTCCGGCCCGCTTGCGCATGCCCCCGGATATCTCGCCGGGCAACTTCTCCTCGGCTCCGATCAGACCGACCATGTCCATCTTCTCGAAGACGATCCGTCTGACCTCGCTCTCCGGTTTACGGGTGTGCTCGCGCAGCGGGAAGGCGATGTTGTCGTACAGATTCATCGACCCGAACAGCGCACCGTCCTGGAACAGCACGCCGAAGAGCTTGCGCACCTCGTACAGGTCGTGTTCGCGGAGTTCGGTGATGTCCTTCCCTGCGATCCGGATCGATCCCCGGTCCGGTTTCAGCAGGCCGACGAGGGTCTTGAGGAACACCGACTTGCCGGTACCCGAGGGGCCGAGCATGACGGATACCTCCCCGGCGGGCAGCGTCAGCGAGACGTCCTGCCAGATGACCTGGTGGCCGAAGGATTTGGTCAACCCTTCCACACAGATCTCGATACCCATCCGGTTTCACCCTTCAGCGGGGAGCAGCTCTGACATCTGCTCTACGGGGAAGGGAGGCGCGTCCGTCGCGGAAAAGGCGAAGATCTTTTACGGGGGTGGAATCACGGCGTAATCAGGGTGCGAGGAGGGCGTGAGCGTTGCGCTGTCAAGGGCGGACGTCGCTGTGCAGGGCATCACCCGGCAGGCGGGTGGGGACGTCCCCCTGGACGTCCGGTGCGGGAGCGCTGCCGGGGAGCGGTGGCGTGGCGGGACGAGCGGTGGCGGACAGCGTCGGCGACACTGCCGTTACGGGCATCTCGGGCATCTCGGGCGTGGGCACCTTCGGTACGGCCGCCTTCGGCACGGCCACCTTCGGCACGTCGGGCTCCTTGGGCACGGACACCTCCGGCAGCATCGGGGAGAGGCTGGAGAGCCACGCCTCCGAGTCCGGGAGAACCGGGCGGGCAGGGGAGCCGGCGGCAGCGCGGCCGGCCGGACCGGACGACGCCGGCGGTATCCCGTGGCCGGCGGTGTCCCGCACGTCCGCCGCGTCCGACGTCTCCACCGCCTCCGACGCGACGGCCTGCGGAGGGCGAGGCCGGTCCGGCTCGTACGCGAAGGGAAGGGCCAGTCCCACCACGGCCAACGTCGCCGCCGTGGATGCCGCGGCCACGGCCTGGACGTTCCCGCCCGCCTGAGTCCGGCCGCGACCGCACAGCCACAGGGTGAGCGCCAGCGTGCCGGCCAGCGAGTTGCGCAGCGTGCGCCGGGCCCTGGCCAGCAACGACTCGACCGCCTCGTAGCTGAGACCCATCTCCCGGGCGACCTGGCCGACATCCCGGTCCTGCGCCTTCAGCCGGAGCGCCTCCGCCTGGCGGGCGGGCAGCTCCCGGCTCTGGAACGCCAGCCACTTCGCCTCCGCCCGGTCACACACCGCCTCTTCGACGGGGACCGGGCCGGGGGCGACGAGCTTCGGGGTGCTGCGCACCTCGGCCTCGCGATTGACCTGCCGGTACCGGTCCACGCACAGGCGCATGGTCACCGTCGTCAGCCAGGCGCCCAGCCGCGCGTCGTCGAGGTGCGGGTTCTCGGCGGCTCGCAGCATCGCTTCCTGGACGGCGTCCTCGGCGTCCTCGGCGCTCATGGACCTCCGGCGTGCCACTTTGAGCAGCTGCTCGCGGTGGCTCCACATGTGCTGCCACCGCGCGCGGGCTGATTCGTCACCCGGCCGGGCCGAGTAGGGAGGATGCATGTCCGTTGTCATGAGGGCCCCTTCACGCTCACACCGGATTGCAGGGCGGCGGCGACATTACCGTCCGGTAGCCGGAGTGTGGAGGGGTGGGGCGCGAGTGAGTCCTAATCGTTGCTGGTGAGCGGCCCCGTCCCCGGAACGGCACCGTCGTCCGGCAGACCGATACCGGTGCCGGGCACGGTGACCGCAGGCGCCCCGGACTCCGTCCCGGACCCCACCCCGTCGTCCACCCGGTCCCTCGTCGGTGAGGGCGCGGGACTGGGCGAGGACGAAGGAGCGGGTGCGGAAGAGGGCGACGCGCCGGTACGCGGGCGCGGGCTCGGGCTGCTCGGCCCGGTCCGCGGGGCGCTGGTGGAGTCCGGTTCTGTGCGGGGACCCGTGCCGCTCCTGTCCGGCCCCTCGGCGTGTCCCCCGGTGCTGTGTCCGTTCACGAAGTACGCGAACCAGGACCTGACGATGCGGAGGTACTCCTGGGACCGGTTGTAGGCGAGGATCGCGCGGTCGAGGTCGTACGGATCGGAGAGGTCACGTCCGCCCGCGCATAGGTAGCGGCCGGCCGCGAGGGCCGCGTCGTAGATGTTGTGGGGGTCGGCGCTGCCGTCTCCGTTGCCGTCGGCGCCCCATACCGCCCAGGTGGAGGGGATGAACTGCATCGGGCCGACCGCGCGGTCGTACGAGGTGTCGCCGTCGTACACGCCGTTGTCGGTGTCCCGGATGGTGGCGAACCCGTTGCCGTTGAGCTGCGGGCCGAGGATGGGTGAGTACGTCATACCGCTCGCGTCCACCCTGCCGCCCCGCGCCTGCCCGGACTCCACCTTGCCGATCGCGGCGAGCAGCTGCCAACGGAGGTCGCAGTGCGGGGCGCTCGTCGCGAGCGCCGCCTCCGTCTTCCTGTACGCGTCGAGGACCGTAGCCGGAACGGCTCCGCCACCTGCCTCGATGATGACGGCCGAGCCCGGCTGTGTGGACAGAACGGGCGTGCCGCGCGCCGCCAGTGGTGGCAGCGCGGTGTAATAGGACGTATCTCCTGAAATACCCAGGTCTGGCTGTCTGTTGACCTTCCCCGCGCTACTGGACGCTAGCCCCCCGGGGCTCGTCGGCAGCGAGGCGGTCAGCGCCGCCATGGCTGCTGCCGCGGCCGCCGTCCCCGTAACGCCCCTGCGTATCCGCCCTGCGAACCGCCTCGCCATACGCCGGACCCCTCCCGATTCCGCCGCCGCACCGAGAGCCGGAGCGGCGTCCGTCATCTGCTCTACGGGGCGGGACAGCGGGTCCGTCGCTGAGGGCTGGTCATTATTCGGTCTCGCCGGAAGGCGGGGGCGGGGCGGAGCCGCGTGAGCGGTGCGTGAGCGGTGCGTGAGCGTACGGAGGTGGCACTGGCACACGGTGGACCGGGAGTCATCCGGTGGGGTCGCAGCTGTCGGGCGAAGTCCCCGTCACGGAGTGGGATACGCCGCCGGGAACGCCTGTTCCGTCCAGATGGTCTTCCCGGATCGCGTGTAGCGCGTTCCCCACCGCTGGACGAGTTGCGCGACGATGAACAGCCCGCGCCCGCCTTCGTCGTCCCCAGCGCTGTGGCGCAGATGCGGTGACGTGTGGCCGGCGTCCGCGACCTCGCACAGCAGCGTGCGGTCACGGATGAGGCGCAGCTGCAGCGGCCCTTCCGCGTACCTGATCGCGTTGGTGACCAGCTCACTGACGACGAGTTCGGTCGAGAACGACAGATCCTCCAGGCCCCAGTGGCGCAGCTGACGCATAGCCAGCTCCCGGGCATGGCCCACCGCGACCGGTTCCCCTGGCAGCTCCCAGGCGACGACCTGCCGGGCGTCGAGCTCGCGGGTGCGGACAATGAGCAGGGCCGTGTCGTCTGCCGCCGAGCCGTCCGGCAGGAGCCGCGCCATGGTCTGGTCACAGAGCTCCTGCAACGGTCTGCGATGGTCGCTCAGCACCTGCCCCAGGGCGGCGAGCCCTTCGTCGATGTCGCGGTCGCGTGCCTCGACCAAGCCGTCGGTGAAGAGAGCCACCACGCTGCCCACCGGCAGTTCGATCTCGACGGACTCGAACGGCAGGCCCCCGAGCCCCAGGGGCGGCCCGGCCGGGAGGTCCGGGAAGAGCAGGCGGCCCTCGGGGTCCACCACTGCCGGTGGCAGATGCCCGGCCCGCGCCATGGTGCACCGTCGCGAAACCGGGTCGTAGACCGCGTAGAGGCACGTCGCCCCAGTGGTGACGTCGGCGTACTCGTCGTACGTGCCCGTGGTGAGCGTGCCCGAGGTGTCCGACTGCTCCTCCGCCATCTGGCCCACCAGATCGTCGAGCCGTGCCAGCAGCTCGTCGGGGGACATGTCCAGTTGGGCGAGGGCACGTACGGTCGTGCGCAGCCGCCCCATGGTGGCTGCCGCCTGCAGGCCGTGGCCGACGACATCGCCGACGACGAGCCCGACCCGGGAGCCGGACAGCGGGATCACGTCGAACCAGTCGCCCCCGACCCCGGTCACGTCGTCGGCGGGCAGGTAGCGGTAGGCCAGGTCGACCGCGGACGGCTGCGGCAGATTCTGCGGCAGCAGCTGGCGCTGCAGGGTGACGGCCGCGGCGCGTTCCCGGGTGAAGCGGCGGGCGTTGTCGATGCATACGGCCGCCCGGGCCGTCAGCTCGTCGGCGAGAGCGACCTCACCGCTGTCGAAGACGGTCGGGCGGGCGCCGCGGACGTAGGTGACGAGGCCCAGTACCGCGCCTCCGGCCCGCATCGGTACGACCAGGGTGTCGGTGTCCTCGTCGAGCACGAGCCCGCCGGAGGAGAGACAGCGGTGCTGGGGTGAGCCCGGCGGATATTCGACGGCGTGGGGCTGGGGCTCCTGCGGCGCTTCCGGCCTGCCGTCCGGATCCTGCTCCGGCTTGTCCTCCGGCCTCTGCTCCGGCTCCTCCGGCCCGTTCTCCTGGCGGCCGTCCTGCCCGGTTGTCCGGGCTGACCGGGCGGCGACCCGCACTAGGTCCCTCACCCCGGCTCCGACGCGCAGCTCCAGCCCTTCCAGTACGGCCCGCACGAGGTCGACCGTGGCCGTGTCGGCGAAGTCCTGGACGGCCACCTCCGTGACCTCCCGGGCCGTGACGGCCACGTCCAGGGTCGTGCCGATCCTGCGGCCCGCCTCCACGAGCAGGGCCAGCCGCCGCTGCGCCTCGTAACGGTCTGTGATGTCGAAGGCGTCCTCGCACACCCCGAGCACCCGCCCGTCGGCATCCTGCAGCCGGTAGTAGGAGCAGGACCAGAGGTGATCAGTCCCGGGGTCGCTGGGCGGCTGGCCGCGGAAGTGCAGGTCGAGGACCGGTTCGCCGGTATCCAGCACATGGTGCATGACCCCGTCGAGCGTGCGCGGATACCCCTCGGTCACGAATGCCCCGCTGGAGTACAGCTCGTCGGCGCGCATGCCCCGGTACTTGGCGAACGGCAGGCCGATCTCCCGTTCGTACGCGGTGTTGGACCAGGTCAGGCGGAGATCGTTGTCGTAGATGGCCAGGCCGAGCGGTGACTGCGTGGCCAGACCGTGCAGCATGGAGATCCGGGACTCCCACTGCCGCAGATTGCGCAGTTCCGCCGCCACGAGAACCTGCGCTGCCATCCCCGTACCGGACACGGCGCACACCGCGGTGGCGACCAGCAGCGTGTGGCCGTCCCGATGCCGGGCCACGCGGGGCTCGCTTCCGCCGAACAGGGAAGCCGCGGTGGCGGGAGGCGTATCAGCCGGGGCGGGACCGGAGGCCGGACGGCGCGGCAGAAACGTCGTCACCGGCCGCCCGACGATGTCGTGCGGCCGGTAGCCGAGAAGTTCCTCCGCCGCGGGGCTCCACCCGATGACCGTGTCACGGGCGTCGAGTACCGCCGTGGCTGCCGTGGTGACGTCGAGAGGCCCACGGAAATCCGCGCTCTGCGCCGCGTCCCACGCCGTCGCCGCGTTCCATGCACTCATGGCGCCGTCCCAGCACGGTTCATTACCTACAGAATCCGCCCTGACCAGGACCGGCACAACCGCGATGCTCGTGGCAGGGCCGCCGCATCGCGTGGAGTCGCACGAACGTGCGAGACCGAGAAGCCCGAAAAGCCAGGGCTGCTGATCAGCACGCCCGCCGCCACCGGTTCCCCGATCATCGCCTCCAGGGCCGGGTGCGCGGCGCCGGGGTGTTCGGCGGCGACCTTGTCGATCAGGTCACTGACCCGGACATGCTTCGAGGCGGGCGGTGATCTCGGCGACCCACACCGCATCAGCCCGGGTCCGTGTCCAATGGCCCTCGCTCCACCGAAGCGTGAGGTGCGGGGCGAAGTGCACCGGGCTCACGCCGGCGAAGGTCCCGAAGGGGGTGGCACGGCCGCGCATGCGGACCAGATACCGGGCCAGCGCCGTCGCCATGCGCCGGGCCTGCGCTACGGCGGTTGGCCGTCCGGTGAGCATCGCCTCGATCTGCTCCGCCAGCACCGGGCTGGCGAGCGCGACGGCCTCGGCCGGCGCGGGTCAGGGGCTGCGTGACTCTGTAGGGCGGGTGCGTGCCTTATGCCGTGCTGCGAGCGTCCAGGAGCTGCCGCTGCACATCCGACACCAGGTGCTGGAGTCTTCCCTGCCGCACCCCCTCGCGCTCCATCCACGCGTCGAAGCGCGAAGACAGATGCCGCACCATGCCCGGGCCGTGCCGGCTCAGCACAGAGCGGCTGACCGAGATCTCCTCCTGAAACTCTCTCCGGAGCTCATCGGTCCAGCCCTGTTCCCGGTCCGCCTGCTCCAAGGGAGCCTTGAGAGTGACCACGGCTGCGTGGAGAACCGCAAGCAGGTCCAACGCCACGCCCCCTGTCCCGTTGGTCTTTCAGTCCTTGCGGCCCGTCGCCGCGACGGTGACGCCGAGGCCGATCATGGTGAGCCCGCCGACTCCGCCGACCAGGGCCAGCCGCTGCGGTGAGCGGGCGAACCAGGTCCGTGTGGTTGCCGCGACCAGCCCCCATACGCTGTCCGAAGCAAGCGCGATGACATTGAAGACCACGCCGAGCAGCAGCATTTGGGCGGTGACGTGTCCCTGGGCGCGGTCGACGAACTGCGGCAGCACTGCGGCGAAGAACACCATGGTCTTGGGGTTGGCCACGCCGACCACGAACCCCTCCCCCAAGGTACGCAGGTTTCCGTGCACGGGGCCGTCACCGGTGAACGCGGCATGCAGTGCCCCGCGTTGCCGTACCGCCTTGACCCCGAGGTACACCAGGTACGCGGCGCCGATGAGCTTCAGCACCGTGAAGGCGAGGATGGACCGCTCCACGAGGGACCCGACCCCGAGGGCCACGGCCACGACGAGCACGTACGCGCCGAGCGTGTTCCCCACGACCGTGGTCAGCGCGGCACGGCGTCCCTGCGCCAGCGCCCGCCCGATCACGAACAGCACGCTGGGGCCGGGGATCACGATCAGCAGGAAGGACATGGCGGCGAACGCCATCAGTCGGTCGGTAGACACCATGCAGCGCATGTAAGCACGGATACCGCGGAAGCCTGAAGCCCCTTTTTCCGTAGGAATCTCATCCGATGTCTTGCCGTGCGAGCACGCCACTTCGGTGTCTATTGCCGTCTCTGGCCGCGAGCCATGAGGTTCACGACAAGCAAAGACGAGGGACCGTTCATGTCACGCACGCACACCGTCGCCGCGCGGACGCTCTGGTACGACCGTCCCGCGACGGACTGGGAGCGCGAGGCGCTGCCCCTCGGCAACGGCGCTCTGGGCGCCATGGTCTTCGGTGGCGTGGCCCGCGAGCGGCTCAAGCTCAACGAGAAGTCGCTGTGGACCGGCGGGTCGGGCAGCGGGGAGGGGTACGAGCACGGGAACTGGCCCGGACCCCGGCCGGACGCGCTCGCCGAGGTACGGCGGATCATCGACGAGTACGGGGCGATGGACCCCGAGGACGTGACGCGGCGGCTCGGCAATCCGGCGTACGCGAGCACGGACGGCATCCCCGGCTTCGGCAATTAACAGAACTTCGGCGAACTCGTCCTCGATGTGCCGGATGCGCCCACCTCCCCCGTCGGCTACCGACGCGGCCTCGACATCGCGCAGGCGCTGGCCACGGTCTCGTACGAGGACGAGGACGAGGACGAGGGTGGAGGTGGGCGTGAAGGTGAAGGTGGTGGCAGCATCCGGTTCAGCCGTGAGTTCTTCGCCAGCCATCCCGCCCAGGTCGTCGCCGGCCGCCTCGCCGCCGACCGGCCGGGCCGGATCTCGTTCACGCTGGGCTTCGCCGCGGCGCAGGACGGGGCGGTCGTGACGGCCGAGGGCGGACGGCTGCTGATACGCGGCGTGCTCGCCGACAACGGTCTCGTGTACGAGGGCCAGGTCCAGGTCCTCCACCAGGGCGGGACCCGGACCGAAGGCGACGGCCGGATCACCGTGAGCGGAGCGGACAGCGCCACCTTCGTCTTCTCCGCCGGAACCGACTACGCCGACAGCAGCCCGCTCTTCGCCGGAGCCTTCCACGTCGAGCGGCACGACGGCCGAGTCGAGCGGTCCGACGGCCGACCCGATGGCCAACCCGATGGCCGACCCGCCGATCACGCGGTGCGGGACGGCGTGCTGGTCCTGCCGACGCGTGCGGGCGAGGAGTACCGGATCACCGCTCAGGCGGGGTGATCCTGCCGCTTCGTGCCGTCACTCCTCCGCGGCGGGCGGCACGAACTCGCACCACACCGCCTTGCCCTCGCCCCGAGGCTCGACGCCCCAGCGCTCGGCGACCGCCTCGATCATCATCAGCCCTCGTCCGGAGGTCGCCGACTCGCCCGGCGTACGCCGGTGGGGCCGGACGCTGGAGCGGTCGTTGACCCAGAGCCGGACCCGCCGGTCCGGCTCCAGCAGGACCTCCAGGGTGACGACCGCGCCGCCCTCCGTGTGCAGGAGCACGTTCCCCAGCAGTTCGCCCGCCGCCACCTCCACGTCGTCGGCGAGCACGCCGAGCCCCCAGTGTTCGAGGCTGTGCCGCAGGGCCGCGCGGGCCTCCGCCAGACCCTCGGGGTCCGCCTGGTGAATGTACTGATGAACGCGCGGCGCCTGCGCCGTCCCCACGTCCGGGTTCCTGCGCAGGACCAGGAGGGCGATGTCGTCGCCCGACTTCGCCCGCTCCCACATCCCCTCCGTCACATGATCGGCGAGGGCCTCCGCCTCCGCAGGGCCGGTGCGCACGGCCTCGGCCAGGGCATCGAGACCCACGTCGATATCGAGTCCGGGTTCCTCCACGAGTCCGTCGGTGCACAGGACGAGGGTCTCGCCGGGCACCAGGTCGAGGCGCGTCTCGGGGTACGCGTCGTCGCCGAACACCGTCGCCAGCCCCAGCGGAAGCCCGCCGCGCAGCCGCGGCCAGCCGATCCGGCCGTCGGTGTGCCGGACCATCGGCCCCAGATGCCCGGCCCGTACCGCCTTCACGGCCCCCGACCCGAGGTCGACCTGCGCATACGTACAGGTGGCGAAGCGCTCGGTGTCGAGTTCGGCCAGGAAGCGCGAGGCGCGTGCCAGCACGGTGGACGGGGTGTGGCCCTCGGCCGCGTAGGCGCGCAGGGCGATGCGGAGCTGGCCCATGATGGCCGCGGCGTGGGTGTCGTGCCCCTGGACGTCGCCGACGACGAGGCCGATGCGCCCTCTCGGCAGCAGGATCACGTCGTACCAGTCACCGCCGACGTCCCGGCCGCTCCATGCCGTCCGGTAACGCACCGCGATCTCTGCGCCGTCGACGTCGGGGATGTGGCGCGGCAGCATGGAGGACTGGAGGTCGGTCGCGAACTTCCGCTCCTCGTCGAAGAGGATGGCCCGTTGCAGGGACTGCCCGACGATGCCGGCGAGGCCGATGCACAGGTTGCGGTCCTCGGCAGAGAATTCGGTGCGGTCGCGGTAGAAGAGTCCCAGCCCGCCGATGGAGCGGGCCTGGGCGACCAGGGGAAGGAAGGCCGCCGCGTCGAGGCGGCGCCGACGGATGTAGGGGGCCAGCCGGGGGAAGCGCTCGGCCAGCTCGGGCAGCGAGGCCACGAAGCGCGGCTGCTGGGTGAGGACGGCCTCGGCGAGCGGCTGTGAGTGGTCCGCGAGCGGCAGCACGTTGTCCACGTGGTCGAGTGCCAGTTCGGTGAGTATCGCCACCGGTTCGCCCGCGAGGCCGACGATCTTGAGCGCGCTCCCTTCGACAAGACCCAGGATCAGTCCGTCGGCGCCGAAGCGCTCCATTCCGCCGGCGCCGGTCAGTACCGCGGTGACGTCGTCGACGGTCACCGCCTGCGCGAGCGCTTGCGTGGTGCCCTGAACCATGGTGGTCGTACGCTGCCGGCCCGCTTCGAGCGGGCTGACGACACTGAACTCCGCGAGGTCCGTCGTCGCGTTCCGTACGATGCCGAGCACACGAACGGGCGCGCCCTCCTCGTTACGGACGATGTGGCCGCGTACATGCGTCCACTGCCGCAGGCCGTCGCGGCGCCGGATCTGGAAGTAGCCGCCGTAGGACGACTGGCCGGCGTCCAATGCCTTGCGGAGCGCCGTTGTGAGCCGCGCGCATTCCTCCGGGGGTACGCGCCTGGCCAGCGAGTCGGCCATGCCGTCGAACTCGTCCGGGCGCAGATCGAAGACGGCCAGGCCGCCCTCGTCGAACACGAGCGTGGACCGTTCCAGATCCCAGTCGAACGTGCCCATGCGGTTGAGGGCCAGCCGTTTCTCCGCACCGATGTCCGGTCGATCACGTGCTGCCATGCGTACGCTCCGCAGGGGCCGGTCTCACCGTGGCTGCTGATCCAGCGCTGTCCTGAGCATAACTTTGTGGGGTTGGCCGCGCATTGTCGCCAACAGGTGCACTCTGCGTCCGCACGCGATCGCTACGCGTCGAGCCCGTCCACCGTCACCTGGTACGCCGGCGGAACACGTACCCTCCGCAGACCGCCCCTGCCAGGAAGACTCCCACCAGGGCGACCCACAGCGGCATGGTGACTTCGGGAATCCACAGGCGGATGGTGATTTCTTCGGTGTTCACGCAGATGAAGGCGATCGCCAGCGCGGCCACGACGAGGACGGCGATCCGTCCCGGAGTGAGCATGTTCTTGGCGGTCTTCCCACCACTCGATACGTCCTTGGGGCTCATGGTCCGGCCTTTCGCTGGAGCCTCGTCTGCAGCACCCCGCAGCCGCCCCCGGTTCCCAGAGTGTCTCCACCCGGGTCCGGAGGGCAGCGGGATACCGCCGTTCGAGTGACAGCGCGGACGGCCCCGTGGCCGGTCAGCCGGCCGGGATCACCGGAAGTTCCAGCACACCGGTGTCCTCGGGAGCGCTGACGACGGTCACCGGCTTGATGCCCCGGTTGCCGAAGTACGCGGTGTCGCTCGCCGCGATCACGAATTCGAGCCGGTGCCCCGTCTCGTACCGGTGCACGATGCCGGGCAGTTCCACCGTGAAGGGGCGGGTGACGTCGGGGACCCGCACCGGGGAGACCAGGCGGTTCACCAGCTTCCTGCTGCCGTCCGGTGCCACGTCGTAGACCTTCGCGAACAGGACCAGCTTTTCGGAGGCGTCGCCGCTGTTCTGGACGCGCTCCGTCTTCGGCGACACGACCTTCAGGGTGGCCTTCGGGGCGCCGACGACATCGACGGGTGCGGTCAGCGGTGCGCTGGTCCAGCCTAGGTAGGTGCCCTTGGTGTCGTACGGCGCACGGTCGGGCAGTCCGATCAGACCGGCAAGCGAGCTTTCGGAGTGGCTGGTCGGCACCAGCCAGTTGCTGTACTGGCGGCTTCCCCGGGCGACCTTGGAGCGGTTGTCGACCAGTTTGCCGTCACCGGAGAGATACATCGTCTGCGAGAGAGCGGGCACGGCGCCCGCGGTGCCGTAACCGCTCTGCCAGTCACGGTAGTAGGCGAATGCGGGGCCGGTGTCGGTGTTCTTCTTCTGGAGGTAGCGGTCGAACCACGCGAGCACGCGCCGTCCGACGTAGCTGGTCTCCAGATTCCCCTCGGTGAGGTTGAGTTCACCGGGGACCTGGCCGCCGCTGTGCCCCCAGGACTGCCAGATCATCTTCGTCGTGGTGCCCTGCGCCGTGAGGGTCTTGTACGTGGCGGTGGCCTCGTTCAGGTTGAACAGACTGTCGGCCTGGCCCTGTACGAGGAGGGTCGGCGCCTTCACGCGGTCGAGGTACGAAACAGGCGAGACGCCGCGCGCGTAGGAGAGCATCGCGTCCGCCTCGTCCTTGGGGTAGCGCCCCGAGTTCAGCAGCCGGATGGTGTCGCAGGCCTGCGCCGCGAAGTGAAGGCAGGTGAGACTGCCGAACCTGGACGGGTCGAGGCTCGCGTTGAGCAGCGTCTGCCCCTCCCCCATCAGATAGAAGCCGTTGGTCCACTGCCACTTGAAGACGCCGGGAGTGTCGGATGAGACGCCGTGGCGCGCACCGGTGCTGTTGGGGGCGAGCGCGTATCCCAGGTCGTTCCAGGTGATGAGCGGGACGAGTGCGTCGACCCGGTGGTCGACGGCCGCGGTGGCCATCTGGACCGCCCCGCCGTACGAGCCGCCGATCATGCCGACGCGCGGATCGCCCGCCCCGTCCTGGGTGACGTAGTCGGCCTTGGTGCCGTCGTCGGCGGCGCGGGACCCGGCCAGGAAGTCGAGGAGCCCGGAGGCCGCCTTGCCGTCGACGGCCGGGTCGTCGAGGGTGATGAGGCAGCCGGACTTGCCGAAGCCGAGACCGGAGTAGACGAGGCCGACGTACCCGCGTGCGGCGAATGCCTTGCCCATGGCGTCCGTCGACCCGTCGGACTTGCTGCCGCCGAAGCCGTTGGTGGCGAGGACGGCGGGGGCGGGGTGCGCGGCGTCGACGCCATCAGGGCGGTAGAGGTCGGCGTCGACGGTGCAGGAGCGGTCGCCCGCCTGGACGGTGAACTTCAGTGGGGTGACGGTGTATTGCGCCGTTTCGGCCTGGGCCGGGTTGGCGAGGGCGAGGGGGGCGGCCAGTGCCGCTCCCGCCGCGAGGACCAGTGGCTTACGGAACCTGGAGACAGCACCTGACACGAAGACCTCCACACCGAGGACACCTTACCGACCGGTAAGTACCGGGCCGCGCTCATGCTGTGACAGGCGTCATGGGTGTGTCAACGCTCAGGACGGCGTTTCCTGAATCTTGCTCAACTTCTGCACCCGCCGAGGGAATTCGGACGAGGGACTTCAGACAAGAGCGGGCACCTCGACCGTGAGCGTGCACCGCCCGCCGTCCTCCGGCGCGTCCAGCACGGCGGGCACACCGAGCGGAATCGTCAGCGCTGTCGGGCTGTGACCGAAGCCCAGCTCCTCGGCCACCGGTATGCCCAGACCACCGAGCCGGTCCGCCAGCACGGCCCGTACCTGCTCGTACGGTCCGCAGTTCTCCCAGGACCCGCACGCCACACCGGAGATCCCGTCGAGGGCGCCGGTACGCAGCAGTTGGGTGAGGATGCGGTCGAGCCTGTACGGGTCCTCGCCCACGTCCTCCATCACCAGCAGTCCGCCCCGGGCCGACCTCCGGGCGTGCGCGGCGCCGATGTCGGCGGCGAGCAGGCTGACGCAGCCGCCGTACGTGATGCCCCGCGAGCGGCCCGGGACCAGCGCGGTCGCCGACTCCAGACCGAGGGTGCGTACCGACTCCGGCTCGAAGAGGGTGGCGCGCAGCGACTCCTGGGTAGCGGCGTCCTTGAGGAAGTTCTCGGTGGCGACCATCGGACCGTGCAGGGTGGAGATCCCCGCCCGTACGGCGAACGCCTCGTGGAGCGCGGTGATGTCGCTGTAGCCGACGAACACCTTGGGACCGGCCGCCCGCATGGCGGTCCAGTCCAGGAGGTCGACCATGCGGTGGGCGCCATACCCTCCGCGGGCGCACAGCACGGCGTCCACCGACGGGTCGCACCAGGCGTCCTGGAGGTCCCGGGCGCGATCCTCGTCCGCACCGGCCAGGTAGTCCAACTCGGGGTGGGCGTCCAGGACATGGGGTGCCACCACGGGGTCCAGGTCCCAGCCGCGCAGCAGGTCGAGACCGGCCTCCAGCCGGTCGGCGGGCACGGGCCCGGCGGGAGCCACGACGGCGACCCTGGCACCCGGCCGCAGCCGGGCCGGCCGGGTGAGGGGCTTGAGCGTCACTTCGTCAGCTCCAGTCGCGGTACGTCGGGGCGTTCGATGCCGAACGTCTGGGCATACAGGGAGAGTTCGGCCTCCAGCGCCCGGATCAGGGTGTCCGCGCGCCGGAATCCATGGCTTTCCCCCTCGAAGGCGAGGTACGCGTGCGGGACGGCCCGGCCCGCCAGTTCGGCCAGGAACCGTTCGCTCTGCACGGGCGGGCAGATCACGTCGTCGAGCCCCTGGAGCAGCAGGAACGGGACGGTGAGCCGGTCGGTGCGGTGCATCGGTGACCGCTCGTCGTAGCGCTCCGGCACTTCGGCGAACGGGCCGACGAGTGATTCCAGATACTGCGACTCGAAGTCATGGGTCTCGTCGGTGGCCCAGCCCGCCAGATCGAGGATGGGGTACAGGATCGTCCCGCAGGCGTAGACGTCGGTGCCGGTCAGGGAGGCGGCCGTGGTCCAGCCGCCGGCGCTGCCGCCACGTACGGCCAGCCGGTCGCGGTCGGCCGCACCCTCGGCCGCCAGCGCCTCGGCGACGGCAGCGCAGTCCTCGACGTCCACGACGCCCCACTGTTCGCGGAGCCGCTCGCGGTAGGCGCGGCCGTAGCCGGTGGAACCGCCGTAGTTGACCTCGGCGACTCCGATTCCGCGGGAGGTGAAGTAGGCGATTTCCAGGTCGAGTACGAGCGGCGCGTGTCCGGTGGGGCCGCCGTGCGCCCAGATCACATAGGGGGCCTTCTCGCCCTCGGGGCCGGTGTGGCCGGGGTGGTGCGGCGGATGGACGTGGGCGTGGATCTCGCGCCCGTCGGGTCCGATGAAGGTGCGTTCCTGTGGCTGCGAGTAGTACGCGGGATCAACGGCGTCCCGATGCTGCGCTCCGATGATCCGGGTGTGCCCGTCGGCGGTGTCCAGCTCGACCACCTCGTAGGCGGTGTGCGGACTCGCGGCGATGCCGATGACCCTGGTGCCCTGTACGGCGAGGGTCTCGGCCCAGGCGGTCCAGGGGCCCGCCACGTCGGCGAGCTCGCCGGTCTCCGGGTCGAGCACACCCAGCCGGGTGGTGCCCTTGCCGTGGATGACGGCGATCAGGCCGTTGTCCAGGAGCCGGAACCAGCGCAGCCCGATCCGCCACATGGGGCCGCCGAACTCCTCGCCCCGGCCGCCGCAGATCCTGCTGCTCGGTACGACGGAGCCCGCCGGGGCGTCCGGGCGGATGCGCTGGAGCTCCCACCAGCCGCTGACGTCGGAGACGAACAGCAGGGAGCCGTCCCGGTCCCATTCGACCTGGCAGACGGATTCGTCGGTGTCGCCGACGAGCGGGTGGATGCCCGTGAAGGTGTCCTCGTCGGTGATGTCCGCGACCATCACGACCGTGCCGTCCCACGGCATCTGCGGGTGGTCCCAGGCGATCCAGGCGGCCCGCCGCCCGTCGTGCGAGATCTTCGGCCCGGTGACGAACCGGTGCCGGTCGTCGGAGAGTTCACGTACCGCGCCGCGGTCGTCGGCGGCCGATCCGTCCAGCGGCACGGCGACGATCGCCCGGCGCACGTCGGTGGGCGCCTCGCCGGTGAACTCCTCCATGACGCACCAGACTTCGCCCTGCGCGCCGCTCTCCGTGCGGACCGGGCGGAGCTGCGGGTCGGCCCAGCGCAGCCCGTCACCGACGTCGGACACAGGGGTGAGCGGCCACGGGTCGCGGGGGCCGTCCGGTTCGTACGCGTACAGCCGCTGGTCGTCGAAGTGGACGAAGACGACCAGCGGGCCGCCTTCGGAGCGCTCGGCCCCGGCCCAGGGCTGCCCGCCGTACTCGATGACGCGGCTGCGGGCGTTCCAGGGTGCGGGCAGCGCGGCGGCGGTGGTGCCGTCCGCGCGGCGGCGCACCAGGGCGCGGCGGCCGCCTTCGGCCGGGCGCGGCTCCGTCCACCACACCTCGTCGCCGACGGTGCCGACGAACTCGGGGCGGCCGTCGAGCGAGGCGGCGAGTGCCGCGTCGATCGGCGACGGCCAGGTTCCGTAGGGCGCTGTGGTGACCATGTGATTCCCCCCGTGTCGGGTCAGGCGGTACGCAGGTAGTGGTCGAGGACGCGGACGCCGAAGTGCAGCGCGTCGACGGGGACGCGCTCGTCGACGCCGTGGAACATGGCCTGGTAGTCGAAGCCGACGGGCAGCTTCAGGGGCGAGAAGCCGTATCCGGTGATGCCCAGCCGGGAGAACTGCTTGGCGTCCGTGCCGCCCGACATGCAGTAAGGCACGACATGGCCGTCCGGGTCGAAGCGTTCGACGGCGGCGCGCATCTTGGCGTACGTGGGTGAGTCGACCGGGGCCTCGAGCGGGATCTCGCGGTGGTGGAATTCCCAGGAGACATTGGGTCCGGTCAGCCGGTCCAGGGTCTCGTGGAACTCGTCCTCGCCGCCGGGGAGCATCCGGCCGTCGATGTGGGCGGTGGCACGGCCCGGGATCACATTGACCTTGTATCCGGCTTCCAGCATCGTCGGGTTGCTGCTGTTGCGGACGGTGGGCTCGACGAGTGCGGCGGCCGGTCCCAGCTTGCCCAGCAGTTCGTCGACGTCGAATCCGGGGGCCTCGGTGTCGACGGGGATGCCGTGCAGCGCCGCGATCTCGGTGAGGGCGGCCCGGACGGTCGGCGTGAGCCGCACCGGCCACGGGTGCGTCCCGATCCGGGCGACGGCCGAGGCCAGTCTGGTCACGGCGTTGTCCCGGTTGACCTTGGAGCCGTGCCCTGCCTTGCCCTCGGCGGTCAGCTTGAGCCAGGCGGTGCCGCGTTCGCCGGCGGCGATCGGGTAGAGGGACATTCCCTCGCCCGCGTGGAAGGTGAAGGCCCCGGATTCACTGATGCCCTCGGTGCAGCCGTCGAAGAGGCCGGCGTGACGCTCGACGAGAAAGCCGGAGCCGTCCTCGGCGCTGGCCTCCTCGTCGGCGGTGTACGCGATGACGATGTCACGGCGGGGGCGGACTCCGGCACGTGCCCAGGCGCGTACGACGGAGAGGACCATCGCGTCCATGTTCTTCATGTCGACGGCCCCGCGGCCCCAGACGACGCCGTCGCGGACCTCCCCGGAGAAGGGGTGCACGGTCCAGTCGGCGCTTTCGGCCGGTACGACATCCAGGTGCCCGTGTACGAGGAGGGCGTCGGCGGACGGGTCCGTGCCCTCGATACGGGCGACGACGTTGGTGCGTCCGGGCGTGCGCTCCAGGAGGGCCGGTTCCAGTCCGGCGGCCGCCAGTCGCTCGGCCACGTACTCGGCTGCCGGACGCTCCTGGCAGCTGCTGTCACCGCGGTTGGTGGTGTCGATCCGGATCAGTTCGGAGGTGAACGTCACCGATTCCTCGAGTGCCTGCTCGTCCACAGGACCGAGCGGGCTGATCGCCTCAGCCATATTGTTCCTCCACGGCGGACGACACGATGGTCGTCACCGCCTTGAACGTGCGAATACCTTCGTACATCGTGACGCTCGTGTAGGCGACACGCCGCTCACCGGTGGGCGCCACGCCGGGTACGACGGTGGCGGCAGCCGCCAGATGCTCGGCGTCGAACTCCAGCTCCACCGTGAAGGAGCCGCCCGTAGCCGGCGGGTGACGCACGGCGAGTCCGGTGGCGTCTCTGGCCGCGGCCCTGATGTCGGCGGCGGTACGGGCCGGGGTGCGGCACACCGCCGCGTACCGCGACACGTAGTCCTTCACCGCGACCTTGCGGGCGGCGGGCGCGTATCCGTCGGCGTCGACGCAGGTCAGATCGTCCCCGGTGACGAGGACGACGGGCACCCCGTACTCGGCGGCGACGTGCGCGTTGAGCAGCCCCTCGCTCGCGCGGACGCCGTTGAGCCAGACCCCGGTGATGGAGTTGGCGAGATAGGTGTGGGCGAGCACGCCCTCCGTACCGGCCCCGGTGTGATAGCCGACGAACGCGACGGCGTCGACGTCACCGTGCTGGATGCCCTCGACCATGGAAAGGGACTTGTGCTTGCCGGTGAGCATCTGCACCCGCTCGTCGAGCCGCTCGAGGAGCAGATTGCGCATGCTCCAGTGGGCTTCGTTGACGAGCACTTCGTCGGCTCCCCCGTCGTAGAACCCGAGGGCGGCCGCGTTCACGTCGGAGGTGAACATGGAGCGGCACCGCTCCCACTGCGGAGTTCCGGGCAGCACATCGGCGGGCCACGTCACTCCCGTGGCGCCCTCCATGTCCGCGCTGATGAGGATCTTCATCGGCGCCACGTTACGCGTCGCCGAACGGCCGGACCAGAACCACAGGGAGGTTTAATGGTCCAGTCCTGTGGCGTGGGCCGGTGGGCGGGATCAGCCGATGGGCAGAAGTGCCGGCCACCAGTCGGGGACATTGCCCGGTGCGCAGGCCTGCCCGGTGGACCCCGCCAGGAGGTGCCACACCGCCATCGCGGGCCAGAGCAGCAGAACGGCCAGGGCGAGCACCCCGAGAGCGGGAACCAGCACCCGCTGCGTGTCCGGTGACCCGCTCAGTCCGATCCAGGCCGCCACTGCCAACGAGGGCGCCCGGCCGACCCTCCTCAGAATCCAGCTGCCCCAGGTGTCCGCGAGGCACCGGAACAGATACCACCACGCCAACAGGCCGATCACGGCGAGTACCAGCCGCACGGGTGGACCGATCTCCGCGACAACCGCCTGGCCCGGCGCTCCCGCCTCTTTCCTGGTCCGCCCGAACCACGATGCCCGGGTCCGCCGCGTCGAGCTGCTCGCGGAGCCATCCGGCCATGCATACCGCGGCGACCTCGGGCTTGTAGTCGGCCAAGGGGTGGACGAGGCCGTGCACCTGGATCTGGACACCACCGGGGTACGCCTCGGTCAGCTGCCGCCGCATCAGCGAAGCGCCGAAGGCGAGCCACGCAAGATCCTTCCAGTAGATTCCGGTCGGCGGAAGCGTGAGCCAGATGCCGCCGTACACCGTCGTGCTGTGCTCCGGCGGAGCACAGACCGCCTGGAGCTCGGCTTCCAAGTCGGCCGCCAGGCCGCCCAGAGGCGCCGACCACTGACGGAACGCGAACCTGTTTCCCATGTCGCTCCTGTTCCCGTCGGCGCGATCAGCGGAGCGCCGTGTTCGTCACGGGCGCTGCCGCCGAACCAGCCGGCGCGGCCGGGGCAGCGGGAAGGTTCAGCAGAGCGCGGATCCGCCGGCTGTGCGCGTTTCCGGAGTGGTTGTCCACCGAGCGGAGGTGTCGGAGAAAGGACGGGGTGTCGGATGCCTCGGCTGCCTGCCGCCAGAACGGAAGCCCCGCTTCGAACTCCGCCACCAGCCGCGCCTTCGGCTGCTCCGCGCCGCCGGGCAGGTCGGCGCCTAGCACAACTTTCGGTCGAACTGGGGTATCGGTTCACGGCTGGGATCTGATGACAGCGACGCAGCACAGAACAGCCAGTGCCAGAGCGGCGCCCGCCGGTCCGGCGCCCGCCGCTGCGGCGGAAGCGGGAAGCACCCGGTCCGTCGGGGCGATCACGCCTTCGGGGTCGAAGACCATCGTGGGGTGGTGACCCGTCCGCACCGCGGGACCGCAGCTCCGCCATGCCTCAACGGCGACCGGTGTGCCATCCAGCAGCTCCACGGAGCACGAGTTCTTGACGTAGTCCCGTCCTTCGTAGCGGTGGACATGGACCTCGGTCACCACCACGGTCCTCGGTTCGCCGCGTGCGGCGAGAACGGCCTCCGCTGTCTGACCCGGGACCCACCAGGCCAGTACCCCGCCGAGGAGAGCCACCCCGACCAGGAGAACCCGCCCGGCGTTGGTGAAGAACAGGTACACGGCACAAGCCAGTGCCACGGCAACCCCGACGCCGGTGCCCAGGGCGCTGTGACCGGTCAGTGCTCCGGCTGCCGCGGCGCCTACGACGAGGCAAGCGGTCGTGAGTCCCAGCAGCGCCCCCTCCACCACGAGCCGTGTGGGCGGCCGCTCTGCAAATGTGGCCGGGCCCCACATGCGGGTGCGGTAGTTGTCGGCAGCCCCGAGGCCCTCCGATTGGGGGTCGCTCATGTTCTCCGTCCATCAGGGCTCAGGATTCCAGGTCAGCGAAGTGTCGACTGCGCCGGCAACCGAGTGCAATGGGTCAAGTGGATTAGCAAGCAAGGAAGGAAAGAAGGAAGCGTCTCTTCGGTTTCTCTTCGGGGGAGTCAAATACCCGAATTATGAACTCTCTTGACAATGCGTGCCCCAATTCACCCGCTTCTTCCGCACCCTGGCATGTGCCGATTCGGATGGTGTATAACCCAGGCGAACTCGCTTCGACCGAAAGCGCGGCCATGTCCACCACGCCTGAACCAACCGACCCGGAACAGCTGGAACAGCTGGAACAGTCCGAAACCCCTGAAGTCGCCGGGAAGGTGTCCCGGAGCCCCGACCGCCGCGGCATCGCCGTCGCCGCGGCACTGCTGCTCGCGTGCGGCGCACTCATCACCTACGGAATCCTCGACACCGGCAGCGAGCAGGCCGACAAGGAGTCCGCGGTGCCCGCCGCCGCCGTGACCTACGAGGTACTCGGCGACGGCGCGGCCGACATCTCCTACCGCGGGGACGGCAAGGGCGACCGGGCTACCGTCGTGAAGAACGCCGAACTGCCCTGGAAGAAGACGGTGCACGTGCCACTCGGCACCTCCCCCGTCGTCAACGTCACCCTCGGCGAAAAGGGCGGCGAGGCGAGCTGCACACTCGCCGTCGGCGGCAAGCACGTCCAACGCGCCACCGCATCAGGGGCCTTCGGACGCAGCACCTGCACCAGCGAACTCCCCACGCCGGAGCCATCGGCACCCGCGGAGGGAACCGGCTGATTCCCGGCCATCGGGGCGACGCGCTCACACCTCCCGTCGGACGTGCGGTGGTGGAGGGGCCGCCGCCAGGGTCTGTTCCGTCCAGATGACCTTGCCGTCGCCGGTGTAGCGGGTCCCCCACCGGTCTGCGAACTGGGCGACGAGGAACAGTCCGCGGCCGCCTTCGTCCATGGTGGCCGCCTGCCGCAGATGGGGCGAGGTGCTGCTGTGGTCGGAGACCTCGCAGATCAGCGAGCGGTCGCGGATCAGCCGGACGCGGATGGGACCGTCCGCGTGGCGAATCGCGTTGGTGACCAGCTCACTGAGGATCAGCTCGGTGGTGAAGGACTCCTCGGTCAGCCCCCACTCGGCCAGCTTGCGTGACACCTCTGCCCGTACGAAGGACACGGCCGAAGGATCGGACTGTACGTCCCAGTCGGCCATGTCCGCCGCGTCGAGTCTGTGCGTACGGCCGACGAGCAGCGCGATGTCGTCGCGGGCGGGGTCGCTCACCAGCGTGCGGACGACGGCCTCGCAGGTGACCTCCGGCAGGTCGGCCGCGTGGTCGGCGAGGGTGCGGCGCAGCAGCTCCAGTCCTTCGTCGATGTCACGTCGGCGGTCCTCGACGAGCCCGTCCGTGTAGAGCACCAGCTCGCTGCCCTCGGGGAGCAGTACGTCGAGGGTCTCGAAGGGCAGACCGCCGAGCCCGAGCGGCGGCCCGCCGGGCACATCGGCGAACTCGGCGGTGCCGTCCCGCTGGACGATCACCGGCTGGAGGTGGCCGGCCCGGGCCATGGTGCAGCGTCCGGAGGCCGGGTCGTAGATCGCGTAGAGGCAGGTGGCTCCGGTGACCGCCGCCGCGGCCGGGTCGAACGCCTCGTCCTGGTCGATCCGCGCGACCAGTTCGTCCAGGTGCCAGAGGATCTCGCCTGGCGGGAGGTCCAGGGTGGAGAAGTTGTGGACCGCTGTGCGCAGCCGCCCCATGGTGGCGGCGGCGTGGAGTCCGTGGCCGACGACGTCGCCCACCACGAGAGCGACCCGAGCGCCGGGCAGCGGGATGATGTCGAACCAGTCGCCGCCGACGCCGCCGCGCCCGGCGTGCGCGGGCAGATAGCGGTAGGAGACGTCGAGGGCGTTCTGCTCGGGGAGGCCGTGCGGCAGCAGGCTGCGCTGCAGGGTCACCGCCATGGCGTGCTCGCGCGAGTAGCGGCGGGCGTTGTCGATGCTGACGGCGGCGCGGGCGACCAGTTCCTCGGCCAGGGACAGGTCCTCCTCGTCGAAGGGTGCCGGGTTGGCCGAGCGCCAGAACATCGCCACGCCCAGGACGGCGCCGCGGGCGCGCAGCGGTACCGCGATCTTGGAGTGGACGCCGTTGTCGACGAGCCTCCGGGCCCGCTCGGGGTCCTGCTCCTGCCACCCGGCGAAGTCCGCCAGATCCAATTCGAGGACGGCCTCGCCCCGTCCCAGTCCTGACCCCGTGGGAGTGGTCGGCATGAACCGGAGGGTCGAGCCGACCGGCTGCAGGCCCATGTCCCCACGCTCGCCGCTGAGGGCCGTTCGCCGCATCTCGGTCCCGCCGCGGATGGCGGCCGGTTCCTCGCCCTGGAGCACGGCCTCGACGACGTCGACGGTGGCGAGGTCGGAGAAGCTGGCGGCGGCGAAAGCGGCGAGTTCCTCGCAGGTACGCACCACGTCGAGGGTGGTGCCGATCTCCGCCCCGGCCTCGTAGAGCAGATTCAGCCGCCCCCGCGCCACATCGGCCCGGCCCGTCAGGGCGCGCAGTTCCGTGGTGTCGCGCAGGGTCGTCACGCTGCCGGGCGGTCCGCCGTCCTTGTCCGTCGACCTCTGGTTGACGGCCAGCAGGCGGTCGCCGACCGGGTGGAGCTCGTCGGTCACGATGCGGCCGGAGTCGAGCAGTTCCGTGGTGGCCGGGTCGAGGCCCAGCTCGGGAACCGTACGCCCGTCCACGTCCGGCGGCAGGCCCAGCAGCCTGCGCGCCTCGTCGTTGGCGAGCATGAGCCGGCCGTCGCCGCCGACGATGACCACGCCCTCCCGTACGGCATGCAGGACGGCGTCGTGATGCTCGTACATCCGGGTCATCTCGGTGGGTCCGAGGCCGTGCGTCTGGCGGCGCAGGCGCCGGCTGACGAGCGCGGTGCCGCCCGTGGCGAGGAGCAGGATTCCGGCGGCGGAGCCGAACAGCAGCGGGAACTGGTCCTCCACGACACCGCTCACGTGTTCGATGGTGATCCCGGCGGACACCAGGCCCACGACGGTGCCGTCAGGGCCGACGACCGGCACCACGGCCTGGACGAGCGGCCCGATGGTCCCGATGATCCGCTCGACGACGATGCCGCCGCGGAGGGCGGGCTCCACATTGCCGACGAATTTCTTGCCGATGCGGTCGGGCAGTGGGTGGGTGTAGCGGATGCTGTCCGTGTTCAGTACGACGATGAAGTCGACCCCGGAGCGCTTTCGGGCCTTCTCGGCAGCCGGCTGGAGCACCGCGGTCGGGTCGGGGCTCTTCAGCGCCGCCGCGGTGCCCGGTGCGTTGGCGAAGGTCTCGGCCACCGCTACGGACCGGTTGCGAGCCTCCGTTTCGCTGTCGGCCCGCGACTGGAGCACGAGCACGGCCACGGCAGCGACGACCAGTAGCACCACGATCGCCACTTGCAGGAGAAAGACCTGACCGGCGACGGTCCGCATCCTGAGAACCGAGCGCGGGCGGCCGTAGCGTCCGGCCATGCCCTCTTTTTACACCCTCCGCATGCGCCGGGCGACCCACGCGGCTCCGCACGGAGACGTCCGGTGGCGTGCTGTGCCCGGCGGGCGGCGGCTCATCGGTCTCCGGCGGCGGCCGTGCGGTGCTCGTGGACGCGCAGATGCAGGGCGGCCAGATCGAGGAGAGGGGTGTCGACCGAGAGGTCACGGGCGCGGGCCACCAGGTCACCGAAGACGTGTTCCGCCTCGGTGGGACGGCCTGCCAGGACATCGCGGTACAGCGAGGCCGTGAGGGGGGACCCTGCCGTGGTGAGGGTGGTGGCCAGGGCGGCGAGCTCCCGCTCCCGTACGGGGAAGCCCGCGGCGTCCGCCACGGCGGCGCCTTCGGCCAGCAGCCCGGAGACGAAGGCGGGCCCGCCGGGTACGGATACGACTGAGCCTTTCAAGGGTTCGGGGCCCGAAGGTCCGAAGAGGCGCCTGGACAGTGTGCCGCAGACTCTGCCCGCCCGGACAGCGACGGGTGTCCGAATGGCACACTGGCGGCCCCGCGCGTAAAGGAGCCTGCAGTGCCGATCGTCCGCAAACTACGCCACGCGGTACGCCGCACCCGCCGGCCCGGGGTGGATCTCAGCCACCCCGCACGCTCGCCGCTGGGCAGCGCGGTGGTCAACTGTGTGCTGTACGAGGGCGGTGTCCGGCATCCGGTCGCCTGCCCGGCGGACGAGGCGCTGCGCCGGGTCCGCCACTCCGGCCGGGGCTTCGTCTGGCTCGGTCTGCACGAGCCGTCCGCCGAGGAATTCGCCGGTGTGGCCAAGCTGTTCGGGCTGCACCCGCTGGCCGTCGAGGACGCGGTGACGGCCCATCAGCGGCCCAAGGTGGAGCGGTACGAGGAGATGCTGTTCGCCGTCTTCAAGACCTGCGGCTACGTCGAGCACGAGCAACTCACCGCCACCAGCGAGGTGGTGGACACCGGCGAGATCATGATCTTCACGGGCGCCGACTTCGTGATCACGGTGCGGCACGGCAGTCATGGCTCGCTCGGACCGCTCAGGGAGGCTCTGGAGGCGGACCCGGACCAGCTGGCCAAGGGGCCCGCCGCCGTGCTGCACGCGATAGCCGACCAGGTGGTCGACAACTATCTGCTGGTCGCCGACGCGATGCTGCACGACATCGACGCGGTGGAGACCGCGGTCTTCAGCGAGGAGGCGGGCCGGGGCGACGCCGGGCGGATCTACCAGCTGAAGCGTGAACTGATGGAGTTCAAGCGGGCGGTGGCACCGCTGAGCCGGCCGCTCCAGGAGCTTGCGAGCCGGCCGATGGAGCCGGTGGGCCCGGAGTTCCAGCCGTACTTCCGCGATGTCGCGGGGCATCTGGCCCGTACGACGGAACAGATCGCCTCGTTCGACGCGCTGCTCGACTCGGTGCTCCAGGCCCACCTGGCGCAGGTGACCGTCGCCCAGAACGAGGACATGCGCAAGATCACGGCGTGGGCCGCCATCGTCGCCGTACCCACCATGGTCTGCGGGGTGTACGGCATGAACTTCGAATACATGCCGGAGCTGCGGTGGACCTACGGATATCCGTTCGTCGTCGGCGTCATGGCCACCGCCTGCTTCGTCATCCACCGCGGCTTCCGCCGCAACGGCTGGCTCTGACGGGACGCGTCAGCCGGCGGCGAGGATCTCCTCGATCCTCGCCAGCTCCTCGTCGCCGAACTCAAGGTTCGCCACCGCCCCGACGCTGCTCTCCAGCTGGGCGACACTGCTCGCGCCGACCACGGCGGAGGTGACCCGGCCGCCCCGCAGCACCCAGGCCAGGGCCAGCTGGGCCAGGGTCTGGCCGCGCTCCTTGGCCACCTGGTCGAGTGCGCCCAGCCGGCGCACCAGCTCCGGAGTGACGGCGTCCGGGGTCAGGAACGGGCTGCCGCCCGCAGCCCGTGAGCCCTCCGGGATGCCGCGCAGATAGCGGTCGGAGAGGATGCCCTGCTCCAGCGGCGAGTACGCGATGGAGCCGGTGCCCAGCTCGTCGAGGGCGGTCAGCAGCCCTTCCTCGGGGCGGCGGTCCAGCATCGAGTAGCGCGGCTGGTGAATGAGCAGCGGGGTGCCGATCTCCCGCAGAATGCGGGCGGCCTCGCGGGTCTGCTCGGGCGAGTAGTTGGAGATACCGGCGTACAGCGCCTTGCCCTGGCGCACCGCGGTGTCGAGCGCGCCCATCGTCTCTTCGAGCGGGGTCTCGGGATCGGGCCGGTGGGAGTAGAAGATGTCGACGTAGTCGAGGCCGAGCCGGGTCAGGCTCTGGTCCAGCGAGGAGCGCAGATACTTCCGCGATCCCCACTCCCCGTACGGCCCGTCCCACATGCCGTAGCCCGCCTTGGTCGAGATGACGATCTCGTCCCGGAGGTGCGCGAAGTCCGTTTTCAGGGCGCGGCCCATGGTGACCTCGGCGGAGCCGGGCGGCGGTCCGTAGTTGTTGGCGAGGTCGAAGTGGGTGATGCCGAGGTCGAAGGCCCTGCGCAGGATGCGGCCCTGGTCCTCCGGATTCCGGTCGCCGCCGAAGTTGTGCCACAGCCCGAGGGACAGCGCGGGCAGCAGCAGACCGCTGCGTCCGGTTCGCCGGTAGGGCATGGCGGAGTAGCGGTCGGCCGACGGGAGATACATACGCGGGCTCCACGGAGAGGTCCTGGGAACGCGCCGGGCTCGGTGCGCGTCCCCAGGCTGGCGCAGAACGATCCAGCAGTCCAACAGGAGATTCCGGTCGGATTCATCGCCTACATTTCTCAATCATGGAACTGCGTCAGCTGGAGCACTTCGTCGCCGTCGCCGAGGAGCAGCACTTCACCCGCGCCGCCGAGCGTCTCGCCGTGTCCCAGTCGGGGCTGTCCGCGTCCGTACGGGCGCTGGAGCAGGAGCTGAGGACCCCGTTGTTCAGCCGGACGACGCGTTCGGTCCGGCTCACCGAGGCGGGGCGGGCACTCCTGGTGGAGGCGGAGCGCACGCTGGCGGGGGCGCGGGCGGCGAAGCACGCCGTCGATGCCGTACGCGGGCTGCTGCGCGGCACGCTGAACGTGGGGGTAGAGCAGTGCGTGGCCGGAGTCAGCCCGGCGCAGCTGCTCGCGGCCTTTCACCGGGCCCATCCGCACATGGAGATCCGGCTCCGGCAGGAGGGCACGTCCAGTCTGCTCGACGGGGTGGCGGGTGGTCGGCTCGATATCGCTTTCGCCGCCACGGTCAGCCCGCTGGAGTGGCGTGGCGAGCTGATGCCGCTGGCCAGGGAGCCGATGGTCGTCCTGTGCGCTCCGGGCCACCGTTTCGCCCGGGAGTCCTCGGTGGCGTGGACGGACCTGGCCGGTGAGTCGTTCATCGACTTCCATCCGGACTGGGGCCCCCGGCGGGCCGCGGACGAGGCGTTCTCGGCCGCCGGGGTGCGGCGCACGGTGGCCTTTGAGGTGAACGATGTGCACAGCCTCCTGGACCTGGTCCACGAGAAGCTGGGCATCGCGGTGGTGCCGCAGCACTTCGCCCGCAAGCCCGAGGCCCGGCGCCTGGTGGCGGTGGAACCGCAGGGGCCGCACCGGCCGGTGTACGAGAGTGTGGTGGTGCTCCCGGCAGCCCGGGCGATGAGCCCGGGCGCGAGAGCCCTGATGACCTTGGTCCGGGAGGACCCCCTGGGCCAGTCTCCGAACACCTTCGCGAAAACTCCCGTCTCCTGATCGATGCCGCTGCAGGAGTCGACGACATCCCGCTCGCGCAGGCACTGTGGTCGGGGGGCGTGATCGCCTGGGTGCTGATCGCCACGGCCGTGGTGCTCTTGGGCCGGGTCGAGGACATCGCGGCGAGGAGGAGGCCACGCCTGCTGCCCTGATCACGTACTGGAGCGTGGTGCGCCCCGCTCACGGCTCAGTCCTCGTGCCCCAGTTGGAGGTCCCGTTCCGTGCGGCCGCCGCCCGCCATCTGGAGGACCGTCGCCACCGGCGGGTATCCGGCGGCGATCACCGTGTACTCCCCGGAGGACAGGTCGACGAATCGGAAGGTTCCGTCGGGCCCCGTGGTGAGGGTGTCGACCACATTGCCCGCCGCGTCGAGCAGGGTGACCCGCGCGTCCTCCACGGGCCGCCCGCCGTTCGCGCGGACGGTGCCGCGCAGGACGGCGCCGCCCGCCAGTTCGATGTCCTGCCGGGTCTCGCGGGCCGCCTGCACACTGACCGGCAGGGCGGCGGGCCGGAAGGCCGGGGCGCTGGCGGCGAGGGTGTACTCGCCGGCCACCAACTCCGTGATCACATAGCTGCCTTCGCGGCCCGTGCGGGTGGTCGCGACGACCTCGCCGCGTACGTCGGTGAGGGTCACCGCGGCATCGCGTACCGGAATTCCTTCGGCCGTCACGACCGTACCGGCGAGCCGGCCCGCGCCGCCGAGCACCACATCGAGCTCGACGGGCCGTTCGCCGACGGTGACGCTGACGGCCTGCGGCTGGTGACCGCCCGCCGCGGCGATCAGGACGTACGAACCGGAGCCGGGCACGCTCAGCGCGTACCGCCCGTCGTCGCCGCTGGCACCCCGGCCGGCCTGCTTCCCCTGGCCGTCGATGAGGGTGAGGGCGGCCCGCGGGACCTTCGTTCCGTCGGGGTGCTGGACATATCCGCAGACCGGCACACCGGCGACGTAACCGACCGTCACAGTGGCCGAGTCGGTACGGGCGGCGGGGACGGTCGCCGGGTTTGCTGCCGTGTCGGGGATGCGGTGGGACACCAGCGGTTTCTCCTTGAGGAAGAAGGCGAGGAAGAGGCCGAGCAGAAGCACCGGCACCAGGTACAGGAAGATCCGCGGCATCGCGTCGGCGTACGCCTGGATGTAGGCGTCGCGCAGCGCGGGTTCCATGGCATGGACCAGCTGCGGGGTGATCGACTCCGGGTCGGGCAGTCCGGCGCCGGACGGGAGGCGTACGTCGAGGGCGTCCGAGAGCCGCCCGGCGAAGAGCGTTCCGAAGATCGCGGCACCGACGCTGCCGCCGATCTGCCGGAAGTAGTTGTTGGCGCTGGTGGCGGTGCCGAGGTCGGCGGGCCGCACGGAGTTCTGCACGGCGAGCACCAGCACGGGCATGACCAGGCCGATACCCAGGCCGAGTACCGCCTGCGCGAGGCTGTAGTCGAACCGGGACGTGCCGGTTTCGAGCCGGGAGAGCAGCCACATGCCGACGGCTGAGATCCCGCTGCCGAGCAGGGGGTAGATCCGGTAGCGGCCGGTACGGGAGATCAGCTGCCCGGAGACGACGGACGCGCCGACGATGCCGCCCATCATCGGCAGCATCAGCAGTCCCGACTCCGTGGCGGAGGCCCCGTCGACCATCTGGAGGTAGGTCGGCAGATAGCTGGCGGCACCGAAGAGGGCGACGCCGATGACCGCGCCGACGAGACCGGTGATGTTGAAGATCGAGTCGCGGAACAGATGAAGCGGAATGATCGGTTCGGGCGCGCGGTGTTCCACGGCGAGGAAGAGCAGAGTCGTTCCGGCAGCTCCGGCGGCGAGCCCCAGGATGGTGCGCGAGCCCCAGGCGTACTCGGTGCCGCCCCAGCTGGTGAGCAGCACGAGACAGGTGGACGCGGCGGCGAGCAGCAGTGCGCCGAGGACATCGAGGCGGGGGCGTACGGCGGGCTTGGGGAGCTTCAGTACGACGGCGATGACGGCGAAGGTGACCAGGCCGAAGGGGACGTTGATGTAGAAGCACCAGCGCCAGGAGGCGTGGTCGGTGAAGAAGCCGCCGAGCAGCGGGCCCGCGACGGACGCGAGGCCGAAGACCGCGCCGATGAGGCCCATGAAGCGGCCGCGCTCCCGGGGCGGGACGATGTCCGCGATGATGGCCTGGACGCCGATCATGAGTCCGCCGCCGCCGATGCCCTGGATCGCGCGGAACGCGATCAGTTCCTCCATCGTGCGGGACCAGCCGGCGAGCGCGGAGCCGATGACGAACACGACGATCGCGAACTGGAAGACGCCCTTGCGGCCGAAGAGGTCGCCGAGCTTCCCGTAGATCGGCAGTCCGATCGTGGAGGCGAGCAGATAGGCGGTGACCGCCCAGGACATCTTCTCCAGGCCGTGCAGCTCGCCGACGATCTTCGGCAGTGCGGTGGCGACGATCATCTGGTCGAGCGCCGCGAGCAGCAGGGTGAGCATCAGGCCGAGGAAGACCATCCGGACCCGGCCGTGGCTGATCTCCGAGGGCGGCGCGGCGAGGGCGGCGTTGTCCGCGTCCGCGCCGGACGGGGGCGGTGGGGGTGGCGCGGTCTGCGTCTCGGCTCCCCCTGCGCCACTCGGCTCGTCCTTCACCAGAGTGATCCCACCCACCACGAAACGCTCCCCTCGTCGCACCTGCGCCGCCCATTTCTCGCATCACGCGGCAAGGCGGGGCAAACGCGACCGGGAGCACGACCGGCGCACACGGAGGGCTTATGCGCCGGTCGGAGGCACTACGGCGCACAACCGAGCGTCCCGGAAAACCACCCGTTCCAGTGAGGCCGGCCGACAGCGCCCGGAGGCTACTTCTCGACCTCGGTGGCGAGATTCTGGAGCAGTTCGTCGTAGATGCGGCCAAGCCCCTTGGGCGCGAAGGTCCTCTCGAAGAAACCGCCGATGCCGCCGGCGCCGTCCCACACGGTCGAGACGACGGCGCGGGACTTGCCCTCCCCGGCCGGGGTGACGGTCCAGGTGGTGACCATCGAGGAGTTGCGGTCCTTCTCGATCAGCTGGCCGTCGGTCGGCTCGGTGACGTCCAGCAGGCAGTCACGGACGCGCTTGCTGGTGGCCTGGAGCTTCCAGTGCACGACGGTGCCTTCCCCGTCGCCGCCCTCGCGCACCTCGTACTCGCTGAAGTGACCGGTCAGCACCTTGCCCCGGACCTCCTTGTAGTCGGCCAACGCATCGAACACCGCCTCCGCGTCCGCCGCGATGATCCGCTCTGTCGTTGCCTCGACCTGCGCCATGCCTGTTCCTCCACCACTCGACTGTTGGGGTGTGCTGAGCCAACCACCTCGGGCACGCCCCTCAAAATCGGTCGCGCACGATCAAGGGAACAAGTGTTCTATTCTCTGGTCAGTGCTACCAAGGAGGCGTCCATGCGCTGGGACAATTTGGCTGAAAACACCACAACGGCCGGGAACAGCGCGCTCTTCGCCGCGGACGCGGTGACCACGCGCACGTTCGACACACCCGAATTCCGAGGCATCACCTTCCACGAGGTGCGGGCCCGGTCCATCGTGAACCGGGTGCCGGGTGCGAGCCGGATGCCGTTCGAATGGACCGTGAATCCGTACCGGGGCTGCTCCCATGCCTGTGTGTACTGCTTCGCCCGCAAGACCCACAGCTATCTGGACCTCGACACGGGGCTCGGCTTCGACTCCCAGATCGTCGTCAAGATCAACGCCGCCGAACTGCTGAGCCGCCATCTCGCCTCGCACCGCTGGCACGGGGCGCACATCGCGATGGGGACGAATGTCGACTGCTACCAGCGGGCCGAGGGCCGCTACCGGTTGATGCCCGGCATCATCACGGCCCTGCGCGACCACGCGAACCCGTTCTCGATCCTGACCAAGGGCACACTGATCCTTCGTGACCTGGAGCTGCTTAAGCAGTCGGCCGAGGTCACCGAGGTCGGCGTCTCCGTCTCGGTCGGCTTCATCGATGCCGAGCTCTGGCGCACGGTCGAGCCGGGGACCCCGTCCCCCGAACGCCGCCTCGACGTCATCCGCACCCTCACCGACAACGGGATCGGCTGCGGCGTCCTCATGGCGCCGGTCATCCCGTTCCTCGGCGACAGCCCGGAGCAGCTGCGCGCCACGGTCCGCGCGATCGCCGCCTCCGGCGCGACCTCGGTGACCCCGCTCGTCCTGCATCTGCGGCCCGGCGCCCGGGAGTGGTTCATGCAGTGGCTCGGCCGGCACCACCCGCATCTCGTACGGCGGTACGAGCGGATGTACGCGGACGGGGCGTACGCGCCCACCTGGTACCAGCGGCAGATCACCCGCCGGGTCCACGAACTGGCGGCCGAGTTCGGCATCGGGCCCGCGCACCGGGGCGAGGCCCGCCGGATCACCGCGCCGGAGGCAGCGGTGCCGGTTCCGGACGGCACCGGAAGCGGACCCGGAACCGGCCCCACTCAGCTGACCCTGCTCTGACGTCGCGCCTCCCGCGTCACCCCGGCCACGCGTGTCCCACTGTCCAAATGGGTCAACTCTCGGCAGAACGTGTCCTGCCGGGCCCGAATACGGGGAGCATGCGGCGGGGGCAGCGGCACCCTCGGCCGCGCTCCCTCCACCTCGGGAGGCCGTATGACGAAACGTGCAGGAATTCTAATTGCCGTCGGCGCGACGGTGGCGGGTCTGGTGACCGCCGTGCCGTCCGCCGCGACCACCGACGCGGGCACGAGTGCGCGGGGCGCCGCGCACCTCAAGCCGGGCGTCGCGCAGCTCACATGGACCGACTGCGCGACCAAGTCGTCTCCGACGATGCAATGCGCGACGGTCCGTTCCCCGCTCGACCACGACCGCCCGTCGGGCCGTCAGGTCACCCTGGCGCTGACCCGGATTCCACACACGGCCACGACCTCGCAGGGTCCGCTCCTGGTCAACCCGGGCGGCCCCGGCGGCAGCGGACTCTCGATGGCCGGATTCGTGGCGTCCGCACTGCCCGCGAAGCTCGCCGCGCAGTACGACGTGATCGGCTTCGACCCGCGCGGGGTCGGGAAGAGCAGTCCGGCGCTGAACTGCCTTCCCGGGCACTTCGATCCGGTGCGCCCCGACTCCGTACCGCGTTCGTACCAGGACGAGCAGGCCAACAGGGAGCGGGCCGCGGACTTCGCCGAGGCATGCGGCGAGAAGCACGGGGACCTGCTGCCGCACATGGACACGGTCAGTGCCGCCAAGGACCTGGACGTGATCCGGGGCGCCCTGGGGGCACGGCAGATCAACTACTTCGGCTACTCCTACGGCACCTACCTGGGCGCCGTGTACGCGAAGCTGTTCCCCGAGCGGGTCCGGCGTCTGGTGCTCGACTCCGTCGTCGACCCCGAGGGGGTCTGGTACGACGACAACCTCACCCAGGACTACGCCTTCGACGCCCGCCACAAGGCGTTCGCGGCCTGGGTCGCGCGGCACGACGCCACGTACGGCCTGGGTCAGGACCCGGCGGAGGTCGAAGCCGCCTGGTACGGGATGCGCGAGTCCGTCAGGGAGCAGCCCGCGGGCGGCAAGGTCGGGGCGAGCGAGCTCGAGGACACCTTCATGCCCGGCGGTTACTACAACGGCTACTGGCCGTATCTCGCCGAGGCGTTCGCCGAGTACGTCCACGACAACAACGAGGACGCGCTCGTCTCGGCGTACGAGAACTTCGGCGCCGCCGGCGCGGACGGCGGCAACAGCTACTCGGTCTACACGGCCGTGCAGTGCCGGGACGCCGGATGGCCGCGGGACTGGAACACCTGGCGCAACGACACTTCGACGGTGCACGCCAAGGCCCCGTTCATGACCTGGAACAACACCTGGTACAACGCGCCGTGCGCCTCCTGGCCCGTGGAACCGCTGAACCCGGTGCGCGTCACCAACCACCAGCTCCCGCCGGTCCTGCTGTTCCAGGCCACCGACGACGCGGCCACCCCGTACGAGGGCGGTGTCACCATGCACCGCAAGCTGAAGGGCTCCAGCCTGGTCGTCGAACAGGGCGGCGGGAACCACGGCATCACGCTGAGCGGGAGCACCTGCCTGGACGCGTATCTGGTGGACTACCTCGCCAACGGCACCGTCCCGCGCGGCAGGGGCGGCCGGGTGGACGCGGTCTGCGAGGCGCTCGCCGAGCCGCAGCCGCTGCCCACCGAGAAGGCGCTGCGGAGCTCGGACGGCGTCGGCGGCGGTTCCGACGGCAGGGCGCTGCACGGGATGCTCGGCTTCCGCGGCTGACCACCAGTGCCCGTGGCCGGCCGGCGGCTCACCGACCGGCCGGCAGCCGGCTGAGGGCTTCGGCCGCCGCTCCGCCGAGGCGGGGGTGCGGCAGCGCCGCTTCGAGGACCGGGCGGGCCGCTCCGTCGCCCAGTCGGCCAAGCCCCTCCACGCAGGCGAGGGCCACCCGCCAGTGCGGCTCGTCCGGGTTCAGCAGGCGCTCCAGGGTGCTGACCAGGGCGGGCACCGATTCGGGGGCCCGCAGGTCCGTCAGCAGCCGTACGGGGTGCACCGCGTACGCCGTGCGCAGGGCGTTGGTGGCCAGTGCGGCGGCGGCCCGGGGCGTGCGCGGGTCGCCCAGTCGCACCAGGGCGTGGGCGGCGGAGACGCAGCGTTCCGGATCGCGGTGGTTGAGGAGGAGGACCAGCGCCTCGAAAGCCCGGCGGTCGCCCGAGCAGCCGAGCCGGAACGCGGCGATCTCACGGGCCCACAGAGGGCGCCCCTGCTCCACGAGGACCTCGGCCAGCTCCTCGTCGTCGTCGGTGGCCACGAGCCGGTCGTACGCCGCCGACTCCCCCGCCTCGTCGCGCACCCGGTCCGTCAGCGACCGGAACTCATCGTCCATGACGCTCAGCGTATCGGCGGACACGGACCGTGCGGACCGGGCCGCGGGCCGGGCGGCCGGAAAGTGTGGTCCAGTGCACAGAGACTCAGGGCTGGCGCGCTCGTTACTCGCCGGTTAACCTCATGTGAGCGGGGCACAACCCCGCAGGCTCCGATGGCCTGGTGACGCAGCCATCCGGAGTGCTTGTCGGTTCGGCAGCTTTGTGAGACGCGACTCGGGACGGAGTCCGTCACCTTTCCCGGTTCCGGGCACGCCTGTGGCGCCCCGGCCCGTGCACCACGACATGCAGCTCGCGCACGCCCCGCGCCCGGTTCACCTTTCCTCGCGCGCTCCGTGCTTCCTCTTCAGTCGTCACTCACCCTGGAGTCCCGTGATGGACACCCCGCTCAGCACCATTGCCGTCGTCGGTCTCGGCACCATGGGCACCGGCATCGCCGAGGTCCTGGCCCGTGCGGGCCGCGAGGTCATCGGTATCGACATCAGTGACGAGGCCGCCCGCCGGGCCGTCGCCTCCCTGGAAGCCTCCACCGCCCGCGCCGTGCTGCGCGAGCGGATCACCGAGGAGGAGCGGACGGACGTCCTCGCCCGGTTCCGTACCTTCTCCGACCTCCGGGCCGCGGCTGCGGCGGAGCTGGTCATCGAGGTCGTTCCCGAGTCGTACGAGATCAAGCAGCAGGTCTTCCGTGACCTCGACGCGGTCGTCTCCCCCACCGCGATCCTGGCGACGGGCACCAACGCGCTGTCCGTGACGCGGCTGGCCGCCGAGTCCCAGCACCCCGAGCGGGTGCTGGGCCTGCACTTCTTCAACCCGGCTCCCGCGATGAAGCTGGTCGAGGTGGTCTCCTCGGTGCTCACCGCGCCGCCGGCCGTCGAGACCGTCACCCGGCTGGCCAGGGAGCTGGGCAAGGAGCCGGTCGCGGTCGGTGACCGGCCGGGATTCGTCGCGGACGGCCTGCTGTTCGGCTATCTCAACCAGGCCGCCGCGATGTACGAGGCGAACTACGCCTCCCGTGAGGACATCGACGCCGCGATGAAGCTGGGCTGCGGGCTGCCGATGGGCCCCCTGGCCCTGCTCGACCTGATCGGCGTCGACACGGCCCGTACGGTCCTGGAAGCCATGTACTCCGCGTCGCAGGACCGGCTGCACGCCCCGGCCCCGGTCCTCAAGCAGCTCAGCGAGGCGGGCCTGACCGGCCGCAAGACGGGCCGCGGCTTCTACACGTACGACGCTCCGGGCGGCCAGACGGTGGTCCCGGACGCGCTGACTCCGCAGGAGAGCACGGGGGCGGTCGCCGGGCGCCAGGTGCGCTCCGTGGGTGTCGCGGGCTCCGGGACGATGGCCTCGGGCATCGCCGAGGTCTTCGCGAAGGCCGGTTACGACGTGGTGCTGGCCGCGCGCGGACAGGAGAAGGCGGACACGGCCAAGGGCCGGATCGCCAAGTCGCTCGAGCGCTCGGTCACCAAGGGCCGGCTGACGGCCGAGGCGCGGGACGAGACCCTCGCGCGGATCACCGCCGCCGGGTCGCTGGACGCCTTCGCCGACGTCGATCTCGCGGTCGAGGCGGTCGCCGAGGACCTGGCGGTCAAGCAGCAGCTCTTCGCCACGCTGGACAAGGTCTGCCGGCCCGGTGCGGTGCTGGCCACCACGACCTCGTCGCTGCCCGTCATCGCGATCGCACGGGCCACCACGCGGCCCGAGGACGTCATAGGGATGCACTTCTTCAACCCGGCACCCGCGATGAAGCTGGTCGAGGTGGTCCGCACAGTGCTGACCGCCGACGACGTCCACGCCACCGTCCGCGAGGTCTGCGTGAAGGTGCGCAAGCACCCGGTGGACTGCGGGGACCGGGCGGGCTTCATCGTGAACGCGCTGCTGTTCCCGTACCTCAACAACGCGATCAAGATGGTCGAGGAGCACTACGCGACGCTCGACGACATCGACGCCGCGATGAAGCTGGGCGGCGGCTACCCGATGGGTCCGTTCGAGCTCCTGGACGTCGTCGGGCTCGATGTCTCGCTGGCCATCGAGAAGGTCCTGCACAGCGAGTTCCGCGACCCGGGTCTCGCCCCGGCGCCCCTGCTGGAGCATCTGGTGGCCGCGGGCTGCCTCGGCCGCAAGACGGGCCGCGGCTTCCGCGAATATGCCCGTCGCTGAGAGGGTCCGGCAACGCAGCGCGGGTGAAGGAGCGGGGCTGGGGTGCGTGCGTCGCAAGGCGGAGGATTGAGGCATGGCGAATGGGGCCTCCCCTGCTCGAGCGGAGCCGAGAGCTCGGGGAACATGGTGATTGACGACAACGCCGCGAGGCGCGCACCCCAGCCCCGCGACGCCGCGAAGCCCGCTGCCGGACCCTCTGAGCAGGGAGCCGGGTGGGGCGGGCTGCTGGGCCGTTCCGGCGGCCCGCCCCCACGGGCGCGTCACCCCGCACCGATGCAGTACGTTCACACCATGTCCCAGCCCGCCAAGTCCACCCGTACCTCAGCCGCGCCCGATGCCCCGGAGACCGCCGCGGGCACCCGTGCCGCCGCCCAACGGCTCAAGATGCGCCGTGAACTGGCGGCCGCGGCGATGGAACTCTTCGCCACGAAGGGGTACGAGGCGACGACGGTCGACGAGATCGCGGGCGCCGCGGGCGTCGCCCGGCGGACGTTCTTCCGGCACTTCCGCTCCAAGGAAGAGGCGATCTTCCCTGACCACGACGACACCCTCGTACGGGCCGAGGCCGTCCTCAACGCGGCGCCGGCGCACGAGCACCCGCTCGACACGGTCTGCCGCGGCATCAAGGAAGTCATGAAGATGTACGCAGCCAAGCCCGCGGTCTCCGTGGCGCGCTACAAACTGACCCGTGAGGTTCCCACCCTCCGGGAGGCGGAGATCGCCTCGGTGGCCCGCTACGAGCGGCTGTTCACCCGCTATCTGCTGGGCCATTTCGACGAGCGCGACCACCACGTGGGCAATGACGACCCGCTGCTGGCCGAGGTCGCCGCATCGGCCGTGGTGACCGCGCACAACCATGTGCTGCGCCGCTGGCTGCGGGCCGGCGGGCAGGGCGATGTGGAGGCGCAGCTGGACCACGCCTTCGCGATCGTCCGGGACACCTTCGGGTCCGGGATCGGCGCCGGCCGCACCGCGTCGGCCGAAGCGTCCAAGGCCCCGGCCGCCGCCTCGGTGGCCACGGAGGGCGAGGTGCTGGTCGCGGTGGCGCGGACGGACGCACCGCTCGACGAAGTGATGCGCACGATCCAGCAGGCTCTGAAGGACCGCTGAGCACCACCGGGAAACCCGATTGCCCCGGTCTGCCGGGGCTGCTCAGCTGGCCGGATGGAATCTGAACGGAATTCCCTCCTCGCCCTGTTCGACCACGAGATGCGGGAACACGCACGCCCTGACGGCCCCGGTGTCCGGGTCGAGCGCGCCGGTGACGTCGTACGCCAGGTCGGCGCGGCCGACGACTGGAACGGGGTCGTGTGGTCCGCCCCCGACCTGGACCCCGCGCGGGCCGACGCGGCGATCGCGGCCCAGATCGCGTACTTCACCGCACTCGGTCACGACGAGTTCGAGTGGAAGGCGTACACCCACGACCGGCCCGCCGACCTGCCGGAGCGGCTGCGGGCGGCCGGATTCGTACCGGAACCGCCCGAGACCCTGCTGGTCGCCCCGGTCGCGAGCCTGCCGACCGCCGTTGAACTGCCCGAGGGCATCGAGCTGCGGACCGTGACCGACGCGGCCGGTGTGGAGCTGATGGGCCGGGCCCACGAGCAGGCGTTCGGCACGGACTGGTCGCGGCTCGGCCACCAGGTGCTGGCCCGGCTGGAGGAGTCCTCCGACGACGCCCCCAGCTTCGTGGGGGTCCTGGCGATGGCGGGCGAGGAGCCGGTCAGCTCGGCCCGGATGGAGTTCTGTCCGGGCACGGGCTTCGCCGGGCTCTGGGGCGGCGGGACGGTGGCGCCCTGGCGCGGCAAGGGCATCTACCGGGCGCTGGTCGCCTTCCGCGCCCGTATCGCGGCGGAGCGCGGCTACCGCCATCTCCAGGTCGACGCCACCGACCAGTCCGCCCCGATCCTGCGCCGGCTGGGTTTCTCGGAGCTGAGTACGACGACGCCGTACGTGTACCGCCCCGCGCGCTAACCGCTCGCCGGCAGGACAGACCATCCCGTAACGCCCATGGTGTTGCTCATGCGTGCCATGCGGATGACAAGTGAGAGAAATTGTTGGCACTCGGTGCCTTGCCAGGTGTCACGGAGTGCCATACGTTGATGTTGTCCGGGCGGCCGGCGTGCTGAGACCTCACGTACGCCGGCTGTCCCCGCAAACCACGTGTCTGCGCGCCCGGACGCCTGCGTCACAGGCAAACCCTTCTGCTCCACAGAGCAAGCCGAAGCACCACCCGCCGAACCGACGGCACACCTCCACACCGCACCGCTCCCCCTGCCCACAGGGACCCCTCAAGCGTTCCCTCGACGCCAGCTCTGCCGGAGGCATCACCGTGAAGGAAATCCTGGACGCGATCCAGTCGCAGGACAGCACCGCCGCAGACTTCGCGGCCCTGTCCATCCCCGAGTCGTACCGCGCGGTGACCGTGCACAAGGACGAGGCCGAGATGTTCGCCGGCGTCGCCAGCCGCGACAAGGACCCCCGCAAGTCCCTCCACGTCGAGAACGTGCCGGTGCCCGAGCTCGGCCCGGGCGAGGCCCTGGTGGCGGTCATGGCCAGCTCGGTCAACTACAACTCCGTGTGGACGTCGATCTTCGAGCCCGTCTCGACCTTCGGCTTCCTGGAGCGGTATGGCAAGCTCAGCGACCTCAGCAAGCGCCACGACCTGCCGTACCACGTCATCGGCTCCGACCTGGCGGGCGTCGTGCTCCGCACCGGCCCGGGCGTGAACGCCTGGCATCCGGGCGACGAGGTCGTCGCGCACTGCCTCTCCGTCGAGCTGGAGTCCTCCGACGGCCACAACGACACGATGCTCGACCCCGAGCAGCGCATCTGGGGCTTCGAGACCAACTTCGGCGGGCTGGCGGAGATCGCGCTCGTCAAGTCCAACCAGCTGATGCCGAAGCCGCAGCACCTCAGCTGGGAGGAGGCCGCGGCTCCGGGCCTGGTCAACTCCACCGCGTACCGCCAGCTGGTGTCGAAGAACGGCGCCGCGATGAAGCAGGGCGACAACGTGCTGATCTGGGGCGCGAGCGGCGGACTCGGCTCGTACGCCACCCAGTTCGCGCTGGCCGGCGGCGCCAACCCGATCTGTGTCGTCTCCAGCGACCAGAAGGCGGAGATCTGCCGGAAGATGGGCGCGACCGCGATCATCGACCGTAGTGCCGAGGGCTACAAGTTCTGGAAGGACGAGCACAACCAGGACCCGCGCGAGTGGAAGCGGTTCGGCAAGCGCATCCGTGAGCTGACCGGTGGCGAGGACGTGGACATCGTCTTCGAGCACCCGGGCCGCGAGACCTTCGGCGCCAGTGTGTACGTGACCCGCAAGGGCGGCACGATCGTCACCTGTGCCTCGACCTCGGGCTACAACCACGAGTACGACAACCGCTACCTGTGGATGTCGCTCAAGAAGATCGTGGGCTCGCACTTCGCCAACTACCGCGAGGCGTGGGAGGCCAACCGCCTGGTCGCCAAGGGGAAGATCCACCCGACGCTGTCGAAGGTCTACTCCCTGGAGGACACCGGCCAGGCCGCGTACGACGTCCACCGCAACCTCCACCAGGGCAAGGTCGGCGTCCTGGCACTGGCGCCCCGTGAGGGCCTGGGCGTCCGTAACCAGGAGATGCGCGAGCAGCACATCGACGCCATCAACCGCTTCCGGAATGTCTGACATGAGCGGCCGTCGCAAGGACCGCCCGTGGCTCATGCGGACGTACGCCGGTCACTCGACGGCCGAGGCGTCCAACGAGCTCTACCGGCGCAACCTCGCCAAGGGCCAGACGGGTCTGTCGGTCGCCTTCGACCTGCCGACGCAGACGGGGTACGACCCCGACCACATCCTCGCCCGCGGCGAGGTGGGCCGGGTCGGCGTGCCCGTCTCGCATCTCGGTGACATGCGGCGGCTGTTCCAGGACATCCCGCTGGAGCAGATGAACACCTCGATGACGATCAACGCCACCGCCATGTGGCTGCTGGCGCTCTATCAGGTGGTCGCCGAGGAGCAGGGCGCCGATGCCGGCAAGCTCCAGGGCACGACGCAGAACGACATCGTCAAGGAGTACCTCTCGCGCGGAACGCATGTGTTCCCGCCGGTTCCTTCGCTGCGGCTGACGACCGACATGATCACGTACACGGTCAACCACATCCCGAAGTGGAACCCGATCAACATCTGCAGCTACCACCTGCAGGAGGCGGGAGCCACTCCGGTCCAGGAGATCGCGTACGCCATGTCGACGGCCATCGCGGTCCTCGACGCGGTCCGCGAATCCGGGCAGGTGCCCGAGGAGAAATTCGGCGACGTGGTCGCCCGGATCTCCTTCTTCGTGAACGCGGGCGTCCGCTTCATCGAGGAGATGTGCAAGATGCGCGCCTTCGGCCGCATCTGGGACCAGGTCACCCGCGAACGATACGGCATCGAGAACCCCAAGCAGCGGCGCTTCCGTTACGGCGTGCAGGTCAACTCCCTGGGCCTCACCGAGGCGCAGCCGGAGAACAACGTCCAGCGCATCGTGCTGGAGATGCTGGCCGTCACCCTGTCCAAGGACGCCCGCGCCCGCGCCGTCCAGCTGCCTGCCTGGAACGAGGCACTGGGGCTCCCCCGGCCCTGGGACCAGCAGTGGTCGCTCCGTATCCAGCAGGTCCTCGCGCACGAGAGCGACCTGCTGGAGTACGAGGACATCTTCGCCGGGTCGCACGTCATCGAGGCCAAGGTGGAGTCGCTGGTCACCGAGTCCCTCGCCGAGATCGACCGCATCCAGCAGATGGGCGGCGCCATGGCCGCCGTCGAGTCCGGGTATCTCAAGTCCGAGCTGGTGTCCTCGCACGCCGCACGGCGGGCCCGGATCGAGGGCGGCGAGGAGAAGATCGTCGGCGTCAACATCTACGAGACGACGGAGCCCAACCCGCTCACGGCCGACCTGGACGCCGCGATCATGACGGTCGATCCGGAGAACGAGGCCGGGGTCGTCGCCGCACTCCACGAGTGGCGCGACAACCGCGACGAGGCACGGGCCACCGAGGCGCTCGCCGCGCTGAAGAAGGCCGCCGCGGGCACCGAGAACATGATGGAAGCGACCGTGGAGTGCGCACGCGCGGGCGTCACCACCGGCGAGTGGTCCTGGGCGCTGCGCGATGTCTTCGGCGAGTTCCGCGCCCCGACCGGTGTCTCATCGGCCCCGGTGGCGGTGACGGCGGAGGCGGGTACCCCGCTGGCCCTCGTCCGCGAGAAGGTCACCCGCACCGCCGAGGACCTGGGCGCCGGCCGGCTGCGTCTGCTGGTCGGCAAGCCCGGTCTGGACGGGCACTCCAACGGCGCCGAACAGATCGCCGTACGGGCCCGTGACGCCGGTTTCGAGGTGGTCTACCAGGGCATCAGGCTGACGCCCGAACAGATCGTCTCGGCGGCCGTCGCCGAGGACGTGCACTGCGTCGGCCTGTCGATCCTGTCCGGCTCGCACGCCGAGCTGGTGCCCGATGTGCTGCACCGGCTGCGCGAGGCCGGTGCGACGGACATGCCGGTGATCGCGGGCGGCATCATCCCGCCCGCCGACGCCGCCGCCCTGATCGGAGCCGGCGTCGCCGCCGTCTTCACCCCGAAGGACTTCGGTATCACGGAGATCATCGGCCGTATCGTCGACGAGATCCGGAAAGCGAACAAGCTCGACCCTCTGGAGGTCTCCGCATGACCACGCCCGTGAACCGTCTGCGTCCGCGCCGCTCCTGTCTGGCCGTGCCGGGCTCGAACCCGCGATTCCTGGAGAAGGCCCAGGGCCTCCCGGCCGACCAGGTCTTCCTGGACCTGGAGGACGCCGTCGCGCCGCTCGCCAAGGAAGGCGCCCGCCAGCACATCGTCGACGCGCTGAACAACGGCGACTGGACGGGCAAGACCCGGGTCGTGCGGGTCAACGACTGGACCACGCACTGGACGTACCGCGATGTCATCGCCGTCGTCGAGGGCGCGGGCCCCAACCTCGACTGCATCATGCTGCCCAAGGTCCAGGACGCCCAGCAGGTCGTCGCACTGGACCTGCTGCTGACGCAGATCGAGAAGACGATGGGCTTCGAGGTCGGGAAGATCGGCATCGAGGCGCAGATCGAGAACGCCAAGGGCCTGGTGAACATCGACGACATCGCCGCCGCCTCGCCGCGTCTGGAGACCCTGATCTTCGGCCCGGCCGACTTCATGGCCTCGATCAACATGAAGACCCTGGTCGTCGGTCAGCAGCCGCCCGGCTACGGCGCCGACGCGTACCACTACATCCTGATGCGCATTCTGATGGCGGCCCGTACGCACGACCTCCAGGCGATCGACGGTCCCTTCCTCCAGATCCGTGACGTGGACGCGTACCGCGAGGTCGCGGGCCGTGCGGCGGCGCTGGGCTTCGACGGCAAGTGGGTGCTGCACCCCGGTCAGGTCGACGCGGCCAACGAGGTGTTCTCACCCGCGCAGGAGGACTACGACCACGCCGAGCTGATCCTCGACGCCTACGACTGGTGCACCTCCGAGGAGGGCGGCAAGAAGGGCTCGGCGATGCTCGGCGACGAGATGATCGACGAGGCCAGCCGCAAGATGGCACTCGTCATCGCGGGCAAGGGCCGCGCGGCCGGTATGCAGCGCACCTCCAAGTTCGAAGCCCCGGAGGCCTGATCATGCAATTCGGACGCACATACGAGGAATTCGAAGTCGGTGCGATCTACAAGCACTGGCCCGGAAAGACGGTCACCGAGTACGACGACCACCTCTTCTGCCTGCTGACCATGAATCACCACCCGCTCCACATGGACAGCAATTACGCCGAGAAGACGACCGACTTCGGTAAGAACGTCGTCGTCGGCAACTACATCTACTCGCTGCTGCTCGGCATGTCGGTCCCGGACGTGTCCGGCAAGGCGATCGCGAACCTGGAGGTCGAGTCGCTCAAGCACATCGCGCCGACCTTCCACGGGGACACGATCTACGGCGAGACGACGGTCCTCGACAAGACGCCGTCGAAGTCCAAGAGCGACCGCGGGATCGTGTACGTCGAGACCAAGGGCTACAAGCAGGACGGCACCGTCGTCTGCGTGTTCCGCCGCAAGGTGATGGTCCCCACCGAGACGTACATCAAGGAGCGCGGCGGAGAGCAGCCCGGCCGCCCCGTCCCCTCCAACTAACCGCGTGAAGCCACAGGAGAAGCAGTCATGACGCGACTCGCCCAGACCGCCGGTCTGACCGACATCCAGCAGGAAATCCTCTCCACGGTGCGAGATTTCGTCGACAAGGAGATCATTCCGGTCGCGACCCAGCTGGAGCACCGCGACGAGTACCCGACCGAGATCGTCGAGGGACTCAAGGAACTCGGCCTTTTCGGGCTGATGATCCCCGAGGAGTACGGGGGTCTGGGTGAGTCGCTTCTCACTTACGCGCTCTGTGTGGAGGAAATCGCCCGCGGCTGGATGAGCGTGTCGGGAATCATCAACACGCATTTCATCGTGGCGTACATGCTCAAGCAGCACGGAACGCAGGAGCAGAAGGACACCTTCCTGCCGCGCATGGCGCTGGGCGAGGTGCGGGGCGCGTTCTCGATGTCCGAGCCGGCGCTCGGCTCGGACGTCTCCGCGATCACCTCCAAGGGTGTGCGGGACGGCGACGAGTACGTGCTCAACGGCCAGAAGATGTGGCTGACGAACGGCGGCACGGCCAACCTGGTCGCGGTCCTGTGCCGCAGTGACGAAGGCCACCCCGAGGGCACGGCCCCGCACAAGTCGATGACGACCTTCCTGGTGGAGAAGGAGCCGGGCTTCGGCGAAGTCCGCCCGGGCCTGACCATCCCCGGGAAGATCGACAAGATGGGTTACAAGGGCGTCGACACGACGGAACTCATCATGGACGGACTACGCATTCCGGCCAATCGTGTACTCGGCGGCACCACCGGCCGAGGGTTTTACCAAATGATGGACGGCGTAGAGGTCGGCCGGGTCAATGTGGCCGCACGTGGCTGCGGTGTAGCGCAGCGTGCTTTTGAGCTGGGTGTTTCGTACGCCCAGCAGCGTCACACCTTCGGAAAGCCGATCGCCCAGCACCAGGCCATCCAGTTCAAGCTGGCCGAAATGGCCACCAAGGTCGAAGCTGCTCATGCGATGATGGTGAATGCAGCACGCAAAAAGGACTCCGGGGAACGAAACGACCTGGAGGCAGGGATGGCGAAGTACCTCGCCTCCGAGTACTGCAAGGAAGTCGTCGAAGACGCCTTCCGTATCCACGGCGGTTACGGCTTCTCCAAGGAGTACGAGATCGAGCGCCTCTACCGGGAGGCCCCGATGCTGCTGATCGGTGAAGGTACCGCCGAGATCCAGAAAATGATCATTGGGCGCCGACTCCTCGAGGAGTACCGGTTCCAGGGCTAATGTTCCCTTCGAGGCGATTTTGCCGCGAAGAACATCACACCCTGTGATCCTCGGCCGGTGCCCGCAGGCGGTTCGACTCGGCTGCTGGCTTGCCCAGTTGTGGCCCGCAACCGATAGCATCGCCGGAAAAGCCGCCGTCCCCCGTTGCCTGCGCGGCATCATCCGCTACGAAGGTCATTCATGCCCGACAGCCATACCTCTGCACCCCGCGGCGGGGTCCGCCTCGCACGCGGAGCTTCGCCGTGGCTCCTCCCGACCCTCGCCACTGCGGCACTCAGCCTCTCCCGGGCGCGCAAGTCCGGGCGCTGGGCCGCAGTGGCCGTGCCCACCACCGCGCTCGCGGCGGGCATGCTCTGGTTCTTCCGCGACCCCGAGCGCGAGATCACCGAGGGCCGGGTCATCTCGCCGGCCGACGGCGTGGTGCAGAGCATCATGCCGTGGAAGGACGGGCGCACCCGCGTCGCGATCTTCATGAGCCCGCTGAATGTGCACGTCAACCGTGCACCCCTGGCCGGCACGGTGACCTCGGTCGAACACATCCCCGGTGGGTTCGTTCCGGCGTTCAACAAGGAGAGCGAGAACAACGAGCGCGTTGTCTGGCACTTCGACACCGAGCTCGGCGACATCGAGATGGTGCAGATCGCGGGAGCGGTCGCCCGACGCATCGTCCCGTACCTCCCGCAGGGTACGAAGGTGGAGCAGGGCGAACGCATCGGTCTGATCCGCTTCGGCTCACGCGTGGACATCTACCTTCCGGAAGGTATCGATGTCGCGGTCGAGGTCGGCCAGGCCACCACCGCGGGGGTGACTCGCATTGACCGTGATTGATCCTGATACGCAGGCCGGCTGGGTGCCGGAGGCGGCCGACGAGGACGACACCGAGGACATGCCGCTGTCGATGAGGCTGTCGATAGCGGACACCCTCACGCTCGGTAACGCCACGTGCGGATTCATGGCGGTGTACTTCACCACCACAGGGATCCTCATCCCGCACCTCACCGGCAGCAACGAGAGCGGCATGGCGCGGAACTCCGCCGCCACCGCCGTGATCCTGATGCTGCTGGCGGCGATCTTCGATCTCTGCGACGGCCTCGTCGCGCGCAAGCTGCGCTCCTCGCCGATGGGCGCGGAGCTGGACAACCTCTCCGACCTGATCAGTTTCGGACTCGCTCCGGCGTACTTCGTGCTGGTGTACGGCATGGTCGCGGACGATGCCCAGCAGCGGGTATCGGCGCTGGCGGCGATCGTGGTCCTGCTGGCGGTGGTCCTGCGGCTTGCGAGATTCTCCTGCGTGACCATGAAGGACGGCATGTTCCAGGGCATGCCGAGCCCCTTCGGCGCGCTCACGGTCGTCTCGATCGTGCTCCTGGAGCTGCCCTTCGTGCCGACGCTGCTCGCGATCGTCGGAGTGGCGTGGCTGATGGTCAGCCGGGTCGAGTACCCGAAGCCGCGGGGCGTTCTCGCGGTGGCGATGCTCGGCTGGATCGTGGCCGCGATGGGGCTCCTCGCCGCCTGGGCGTTCGACGCCCCGGGCGGTCAGCTGCTCCTCCAGACGGGCTGCGCGCTGCAGGTCGTGATGGGTGCGGTGATCCCGCTGTTCGCGACGGCACGGCGGGTGAACACCTTCCGCGACAACCGGCGCGAGGCGCGTGCGGCTCAGCTGCCGTAGTACCTGACGCACCACGCACCACGTACGACGTACACGAGGGCCCGGATACTCCCCAGTATCCGGGCCCTCGTGCGTGTGGCACGGCGTTGCCGCAGCACCGTACGGCCTGTACGGGCCTGCGGGAGCCGGCAGGGGGCTGGGAACGCGTGAACGGGCCCGGCCAGGTCGGCCGGGCCCGTTCAGGGCTTCAGAGCGTCAGTGCGCCGTGTCAGGGCTTCGGGTCAGGGCTTCGGGTCAGGGCTTCATCGTGAAGCCCTCGGCCGCGGGGGCCACCGATGCCGGGCGGACCACCTTCAGGCCGCCGGGGGCCGTGGCGTCCGGCTTCATGATGGTGCTCTGGCGGGTGGAGGGCGCCGCCGGGTCCGAGAAGTTGTGCGTGATCCCGAATCCGTTGTCGTACGCGGTGAGGGTGAGCAGCGCCTTGTCGACGCCCTCGCGGGTGAGGTCCTTGGCCTCGCACGCCTTCTTCAGTGCCTCGCCGTAGACGGACGCCGCCGTGTATCCGGCGACGACGCCGTTGTCGAGGCCGTCCTTCGGGTACTGGGCCGCGTACTCCTTGGCCAGCTTCGCCGGGCCGGCGCCCGGGTCGCCGATCGGCAGCGTGGAGGAGGCGATGTAGTAGTCCTTGAGCAGGGCCGGGCCCGCCTGGGTCTTGAGGAGCTGCGGGGCGTACGCCGAGTTGTTGCCGACGACCGGGACGTCGAAGCCGGTGGCTGCCGCGACTCCGACCAGGGAGGCCGCCTGACGCGGGCCCGCGCTGATGACGATGGCCTTGACGCCCGCCTGCTTGAGCGCGGAGACCTGGGCGGTCATGTCGTTGTCCGTCGGCTTGATCTTCTGCTGGACGACGGTGAGACCTGCCTCCTTCGCCGCGTACTCCGAGCCGGCCAGCGCGTTCTCGCCGTAGTCGCCCTCGAAGTACACATGGCCGATCTTGTCGCCCTTGGCGATGCGCTTCTCCGTGAGCAGGTAGTCGATCAGGTTGATCGTCTCGATGTCGTACGTGGCACCGAGGACCCGGACGTACTTGGAGCCGAGCAGACTCGCCGACCAGGCCTGCGGCAGGACGAGGCCCTTGTCCTGCGTGTCGATGCGCTGCTCGACGGCCGCGACGAACGGGGAGCCGATGAACTGGGTGAAGCCGAGGACGTCCGGTTCGAGCTCGGTGTAGGCCGCGATGGCCTTCTGCGGGTCGTAGCCGTGGTCGCGGACCGTCAGCTCGACCTTCCGGTCGCAGATGCCGCCCGCGGCGTTGGTCTGCTTCACCCACAGCTGCTGGGCCTGGGTGACGCTCTTGCCCAGCGAGGCGTACACGCCGGTCATATCGGTCAGGGCGCCGAGGGTGATCTTCGAGGAGGTGACTCCCTCGCCGGTCTTCACTCCGCTCTTGTCCTGCTTGTCGCCGCCGTTGTCGGCGGCCTTTCCGCTGCATCCCACGAGCGTGAGCGTGAGGGCCGCGCATACGGCCGGGATCACTCGCAGTTTCATTTCTTCTCCCCTGGTTTCTTCAGACGCGTAAGGCCGCCGGGCAGGAACAGGACCACCGCGACCACCGCGGCGCCGTACAGATAGCGCGATGCCTCACCCGGTGCGAGACCGCCCGTGCCCGGGGCGGAGACCAGGGGAAGGGAGTCGCTGTAGTGGGTGAGCACCTGCGGCAGCAGCGAGACGAAGGCGGCGCCGACGACGGCTCCCGCGACGCTGCCGAGCCCGCCGATGACGATCATGGCGAGGTACTCGAGGGACAGGATCATGCCGAAGTACTCCGGCACGGTCCGCTGGAAGACCAGGGCGAGCAGGACGCCCGCGAGGCCCGCGTACATCGAGGACAGGACGAAGACGCCGGCCCGGTAGCGTGCCACCGGGACGCCCATCACGCCGGCGGCGATCCGGTGGTCACGGATGGCGTTGAGCGCCCGGCCCGGCCTGCCGCGCAGCACCCCGCGGGCGAAGAGCCCGCTGAGGAGGAGGGCGAGGAGCGCCACGTACCAGAGCTTCTCGGAGGACTGGAAGGGGACGGCCGCGACGACGACCTCGGTGTCGTCGAAGGTGAACCCGAAGACCGAGAGCGGCGGGACGGCGCGGCCGTTGAAGCCGCCGGTGAGCGAGCCCGCGTTGAACAGCACGTGCTGGCCGATGAAGATCAGGGCGAGCGTGGCGATGCCGAGGTAGGCGCCGCGCAGCCGGCCCGCGATCGGGCTGAAGACCCCGCCCGCCGCGCCCGCCAGGAGCACGGCGAGGATCGCCGCGAGCCAGGTGGGCAGTCCGAGGCCGGTGAGCGAGTGCCCGTTCTCGGTGCTGCTCTCCCCCGCCAGGATGCAGTAGCTGTACGCGCCCACGGCGAGGAAGAAGGCGTGGCCCATGGAGAGCTGGCCGGTGGCGCCGGTGAGGAGGTTGAGGCCGATGGCCCCGATCGCGGCGGCCATCGCGAACAGTCCCGCCTGGAGCCAGAAGCGTTCCAGGTAGAACGGGAACGCGAGGAGCAGGACCGAGCCGACGAGCCAGAGGTACGTACGGGGCCGGCGCAGCCGTTGGAGGGCTCCGGCCGCCGGTGCGGGCGCCGTGTCCGGCCGGGTCCCGGGGGCTGCCGTGGCGGTTTCGGTTTCGACGGTGTCAGACACGGGCGAGCTCCTTCGTGCCGAAGAGTCCCGCGGGCCGGACGAGCAGGACGATCACCATCACCAGGTAGGGCGCGAGGTCCCCGATGCCGCGTCCGAGGAAGGACAGGTCGCTCTGGTAGCCGGTGGCCAGTGATTCGGTGACGCCGACGATGAGTCCTCCGGCGAGCGCGCCCGTCGTCGAGTCGAGGCCGCCGAGGATCGCGGCGGGGAACGCCTTGAGCGCGGCGAGCGAGGTGGCCCGTTCGAGTCCCGGGGTCGGGAACACCGTGAGGAACAGCGCGGCGACGGCGGCGAGGGCTCCGGCGACCGCCCAGGCGGCGAGCGAGACCCTGCCGAGCTTGATGCCCATGAGCGCCGCGGTCTGCGGGTTCTCGGCGGCGGCCCGCATCGACACACCCCAGGAGGTGAACCGGAACGCGAGCAGGAACACCGTGATGAGGAGTCCCGCGACGAGGAACGCGGCGATACGGGTGTGGGCGAGGGTGACTCCGCCGATGGTGAGGACCTGGTCGCCCCACGGGTCGCCGAGCGCCAGAACGTCGGTGCCCATGCGCCGGGTGAGTTCGGTGGTGAGGAGGATGTCGACGCCGATGGTGACGATGGCCAGGACGCTGTGGTCGCTGCCCCGGTAGCGGCGCATCACGAAGAACTCGACTCCGGCGCCGACGACCGCGGCGCCCGCGATGCCGACGCCGAGTGCGGGCCAGAAGCCGATGTCGTCGTGGAGCACGGCGGTGACGTATCCGCCGGCCAGCAGCAGGGAGGCGTGGGCGAAGTTGACGACCTCGGTGGCCTTGAAGATGACGACGAAGCCGAGTGCGATCAGTGCGTAGACCGAGCCGATGGAGAGGCCGCCGAGGAGGAGTTCGATGAAGGTGGTCATTCCTGTGCCCCCAAGTAGGCCCGGACGACGGCCGGGTCGTTCTGGACCTCGGCGGGTGTGCCGCCCGCGATCCTGCGTCCGAAGTCGAGTACGGTCACCGCGTCCGCGAGCCGCATCACCACCCCCATGTCGTGCTCGACCAGCACGATGGAGATGCCGAGGCTGTCCCGTACACCGGCGACCACGGCCGCCACACGGCGCCGTTCGTCGGCGGTCATCCCGGCGACGGGTTCGTCCAGGAGCAGGACCTGCGGTTCCATGCACAGGGCGCGGCCGAGCTCGACGAGCTTCTGCTTCCCGTACGGGAGAGCGCCCGCGGGGTGGTCCAACTCCTTTTCCAGGCCGATGAATTCGGCGATCTCACGGACCCGTTCGAGATGGCGCCGTGCCTCGCGTGCCGCGGAGGGCAGCCACAGGCCGGTGGCCAGGAACCCGGAGCGGGTGAGGCGGTGCCGGCCGAGCAGCATGCTCTCGGCGACGGTGGCGTGCGGGGGCAGTGCCAGGTTCTGGAACGTACGGGCCACCCCGAGTGCGGCGATCCGGTGCGGGGCGAGGCCGGTCAGTTCGGTGTCGCCGAGGTGCACCGTGCCGGAGGTCGCCCGGTAGACGCCGGAGAGCACGTTGAAGCAGGTCGACTTGCCTGCCCCGTTGGGGCCGATGACGGCGTGGACACTGCCCGGCTCGACGGTGAACGAGATGGCGTCGAGGGCGGTGAGCCCGGCGAACCGTACGGTCACGTCCCGGACGGCGAGTGCGGCCGGTGTCGTCGTGGCCGCGGCGGTGGCGGGTGCGGTCTTCACGCGGACCACCTGCTCAGTGTGCGGGGGGCCCGGCCTGCCCGGTCCGCGTCCTCGGCGGCCGTCTCGTCGACGACGCCCAGGTAGCGGCGGCGTACCTCGTCGGACGCGGCGAGTTCATCGGCCGGTCCTTCGAGTGCGACCTCGCCGACGTCCAGGACGTACGCCGTGGAGGCGAGCCGCAGGGCGATGGACGCGTTCTGCTCGACGAGCATCACCGAGGTGCCGGAGGCGTTGATCTCCTGCACGGTCTCGGCGATCTTCTGCGCCATCAGCGGGGCGAGGCCGAGTGACGGCTCGTCGAGCAGCAGCAGCCGGGGACCGGCCATCAGCGCCCGTCCCATGGCCAGCATCTGCTGCTCGCCGCCGGACAGCAGCCCGGCCCGCTGGTGCGCACGCTGGGCGAGGACCGGGAACAGTTCGTGTACGCGCGTCAGTGCGGCGGTCACGGACTTGCGCCCGCCACGGGCCCCGAGTGCGCCCGCCCGCAGATTGTCGGCCACCGTCATGCGGGCGAACACCTGCCGCCCCTCCGGCACCTGGACCACTCCCGCGGCCACCACCTGGGCGGGCCGCAGCCCGTCCAGGGGCTGGCCGTCGAAGCGGATGGTGCCCGTGCCCGTCCCGCGGTGGAAGCCGAGGGTCCGCGATACGGCCCGCAGCAGCGTGGTCTTGCCGGCGCCGTTGCCACCGAGTACGGCAGTGATCGCGCCGGCCGGCACGTCGACGGAGACGTCGCGCAGGGCCCTTACCGGGCCGTAGCCCACGGACAGTGCGCGGATCTCGAGCGTTGCCATGCGTCCTCCTCCTTCCGCCTAGTCGTTGTCGTGTGTGGTGCGTTGCGCTGTCGTGCGTTGCGCTGTGGTGCGTTGTGGTGCCACAGACCAGCACCGGGCGGGCCGCGCGTCCACGGCGTGCGGCCGAGACGATGCGGGTGACCAGCGAGTGAAGGGTGCCGTTGTGCACGCGCACAGACGGGCGCGATGCGCTGGTGCCCCCGCCCGCGCCGGTGGCATCCTCACCAGCCATGAGCGGCCGCAGAGCCCGACGTGTCCGCGGAACGGGGAGCAGACCATGCAGCGGCGCAGTGACGAGCGGGTCCGGGCGCTGCTCGACGCGCTGCTGGAGGGCCGGGTATCGCCGGGCCTCGTGGAGCGGGCGGCCGCGGGACTGGGACTGCCGGAGCGCGGGCGGTACGCGGTGGTGGTGCTGCGCGTCGAACGCCCCGAGCCGGTACGCGGGGTGGTGGACGTGGACGGCATGCGGTTCATGTGGCGGACGCGGGCGGACCGCGAGATCGCCGTCGTCGGCCTCGGTGACCGGGGGCTGGCCGAACTGACCGCGGTGCTGGTGGGCCGGTGCGCCGGGCCGGGCGGGATCAGTCCGGTGGTGGAGGGTCTGGCGGAGCTGGACCGGGCCCGGCGGCTGGCCGAGGCGGTGCTGCTGACCTGCGCGGCGGGCTCGACGAGGATCGTGCGCCTGGAGGAGCGGCTGACGACGGCGCTGCTGGTGAGTCAGCCGGAGCTTTCGGCGAGGCTGGTCACGGATGTCTTCGGGCCACTGCTGACCCTGGAACCGGCGGAGCGGGCGCTGCTCGTGGAGACGCTGGACGCGTGGCTGGAGTGCGGGGGGTCGGCGGGGCGGGCGGCGGGGCGGCTGTTCTGCCACCGGAACACGGTGTTCAACCGCTTGCGGCGGTTGGAGACGCTGACGTCACGGTCGTTGTCGCGGCCGCGCGAGCTGATCGAGATGACGTTGGCGCTGGACGCGTTTCGTCTGACGGCGGTGCGGTGACGGGGGCCGGGTCGGGGCCACCACGGGGGCTCCGCCCCGGACCCCGGTCCTCAATCGCCGGACGGGCTTGATTTTCCGGCCCCCGGGCCTCAAGAAATAGACCGGGGCGGTCACCCGCAGGGACCGGGGCACTTTTAGCCCCTCCGGCGATTGAGGAGCGGGGGGTGTGGGGGCGGGGCCCCCGCCTTCGGGCAGGGGCCCCGCTACCGCCACCGCGTCCCGTCAGGCCAGGAAGTCCCGGGCGATCGACTCCGCCACCCGTTCCAGCAACGGCCCCGCCTGCGCCATGCACACCGCCGGGTCCGGTTCCAGGTCCGTCAAGGCGTACGCGCGGCGGATGCCCGCCCGGCCCAGGGCCTCCGGGGGGAGCGCCAGACGGCCGCACACGGCGACCACCTCCACGCCCGCCGCGCGGGCGGCCGCGGCGACGCCCGCCGGGGCCTTGCCGTGCAGGGTCTGCTCGTCGAGCGAGCCCTCGCCTGTGATCACCAGCGTCGCCCGCGCCAGCGCAGGCGCGAAGCCGAGGACGTCGAGCATGACCTCGATACCGGGGCGGAAACGGGCCCCGAGCGCCACCAGTGCGCCGTAACCGATGCCACCGGCCGCCCCCGCGCCGGGCAGCGCCGCATGGTCGGGGCCGAGGACCGACGCGTAGTGCGTGAGGGCCGCGTCGAGGACCCCGATGTCGTCCTCGGTCGCGCCCTTCTGGCGCCCGTACACCTCGGGCGCACCCGTCGGCCCGGTCAGCGGGTTGTCCACATCGCTGGCCAGGATCAGGTCGACGTCCGCGAGACGCGGGTCGAGCCCGGAGAGATCCGCCTCGGCCAGCTCCGCCAGGGCGCCGCCGCCGGGACCGACGGGCTTGCCGTCCGCGTCCAGGAATCGCGCCCCGAGCGCGGCGAGCATGCCCGCGCCGCCGTCCGTGGTCGCGCTGCCGCCGACCCCGAACACAATGGTCCGGGCGCCCGCGTCGAGCGCGGCCCGCAGCAGCTCGCCGGAGCCGTACGTCGTTGCCGTGAGCGGGGCGAAAACCCCCGCCGGCAGATGCTGGAGGCCCGAAGCCTCCGCCATCTCCACCACCGCGGTGGACTCGCGCAGCGCGTACGCCGCGGTGACCGTCTCCCCGAGGGGCCCGGTCACCCGCGCCTCTCGGCGCGCGAATCCGGCGACCACAGCCGCCGCCACCGTGCCGTCGCCACCGTCCGCGACGGGCAGGGTCTCGACCCGCACATCGGGGACGGCGCGCCTCAGCCCGGCCGTCACCCGCTCAGCGACCTGTACGGCCGTGAGCGAGCCTTTGAACTTGTCCGCCGCGACGAGCACGCGGGCGGTCTCGATCACTGCTCCGTCCGTCACCTTGCATCCCTTGCTTTCGAACAGGCAGTCGCGCCGCCCCGACCTTATCCGGACCACCCCTGATCTGCCCGGGCGGGCCCGACGGTGCGCCAGAAGCTGAACCGGATCGACGGCTATTTCGCATTTCTGGAGCAGCGATACGCACACGAGATCTTCCGGCAGTTCGAGGCGTCGGTCGAGTCGCCGATCGATCCGTTCAACCGCCACCGGCACCGTGGTGACTTTGGCCTTCGGATCCCGCCCTCGGTGCGGGCCACACGGGAGTTCTTCACCGCGTGGCGGGCTGCGCTTCCGGGAGCCCGCAAAGAGGCAGTGGCCTGCCGGGACTACGTGATGGCGAAGCTGATCTACATCTCCGGGGTGCGGGCTTCTGAGCTGTGCGCTATGCGCGTGCGCGATCTGCACTGGGAGGCGGGGCAGTTCGGCCGGTTCCCTCCTTGCGGTACGCCCTCGGCGACCGGCCGACGATGTCACGGAACGTGCAACTGAAGGTCCCCGGGCTGCCGAAGCCGACGGCGAAGCAGATGTCCGTAACACTGCGGTCGGTCTCCCGCAGCAGGAACATGGCTCGCTCGACCCGTCGGCGCTGCAGGTAGCGGTGCGGCGTCTCGCTGAACGTGGCCCGGAAGGTACGCGTGAAGTGCGCCTGGGACACATGGGCGATCCGGGCCAGGACCGGGACGTCCAGCGGCTGCGCGTAGGCGCGGTCCATGGCATCCCGCGCCCGGAGCATGCGGCGATTGCTCTCTTCTGCAGCGCGACTCACGGCGCCATCGCACCACGGCTCTCCGCTGCCTGCGACAGAACCGGTGACAGGTCCCGGTCTGCCCTTCCCCGGGCGGGCACGCTTCCGCGATACGCCCTGCATTTGACTTGACGCCCTAAATGCCCAAATATGTACGTATACGTTGTAAATATATGGCGTCGACATGAGCGCGCCCCCGCAGATGTCACACGGTCGACGGGCAAGGCCCTCTGGCAGAACCGACCCCTCGGCCCAGGCAGCGGCGCATTGTCCGGCCACTCACAACTCATCCGGACACCCATCGAATCGATCCCCGGAGACACGGCACCATGAACAACGCCCCTCAGCTGAACGATCACCCCGCCCTCACCGATCAGCCCACCGGCGGCGACCCTGCGGAACACCCGGCCCGCCGGTCCACAGACCGCTCCACCCACCCCCTGCGCCGAGCGGAGGACCGCCCCCCTCCCCGCGCCACCGTGAGCCTCGTCGTACCTGCCCGAAATGAGGCGCCCAACATCCCGTGGGTCTTCGAACAGATCCCGGACTGCGTCGACGAGGTCATCCTGGTCGACGGCGACTCCAGGGACGCCACGGTGCACATGGCGCAGCACTGCCTGCCCACCGTCCGCCACGTCGAGCAGAGCGGCCCGGGCAAGGGCAACGCCCTGCGTACCGGCTTCCTGGCCGCGACCTGCGACTACATCGTGATGATCGACGCGGACGGCAGCATGGTGCCCGGGGAGATCCCGCACTTCCTGCACTTCCTGGACAACGGCTACGACTTCGTGAAGGGCTCACGATTCATGGCCGGCGGCGGCTCACTCGACATCACACGCATCAGGAAGCTGGGCAATCAGGTCCTGCTGGACGCCGTGAACCACCTGTACCACGCCTCACTGACCGACCTTTGCTACGGGTACTGCGCCTTCCGCCGCAGCTTCCTGGATGATCTCGACCTGCACTCCTCCGGATTCGAGATCGAGACCGAGATGGTCGCGCACGCACTGCGCTCCGGTCTGCGCATCGCAGAGGTGCCCAGCCTCGAACTGCCCCGCCGCAGCGGCCGTTCGAATCTGCACGCCATATCCGATGGTCGGCGGGTGCTGCGTACGCTGCTCTCCGAGCGGCCCGGCGCACAATCGGCACCTGCCCGACGGAGCACGGCGTGACCCCCGCCGACCTCCTGCCGTGGTCTCGTAATTGGGTGCGCCCTGCGCTGCGGCTGCTGCGCACCAGTCCTGACGGACTATCCGATGCAGCCCCTGCGGGTGTCCGCGGAACGCCGGTGGGGCCGATGAGTCGCCTCCGCGGAGCCGTTAAAGGCGCTCCGCCGGAGTCGCCGGTGAACGGCCGGCATACTCGCACAGTTCCCGGAACTGCCCCGGCAGGGGCTGACGCTGCACCATCGCACTCCGGACACAGCGCCTCGCCGCACACGCCGCCCGGTCCATCTCCCGAGCCCCCTTCACCTGGCTGGTCCCGGTGGCGACGGCTGGGCCCCGGCACACTCACCGCACTCGGCGTGCTGCCCGCTTCGGTCGCCATGTGGCTGCTGGCGCTCCGTGGTGTGCGCCTGGACCGGATGGGGGATCTCGGGCTGCTGCAGGTGCTGCCTGTGCTCTTCTGGGTGGCGCTGGCCCTGCTCACCCTCGGCTTCTGTGTCGCGGCAGGTGATCGGCGGACTCCTCACGGCTGTTTCGCGGCATATGCTCTCGTCCTGATCGCGGTCCTCCACGCGACACCTCCGCTGCTCTATCAGGAGCTGCGTTATTCATGGGCGTGGAAGCACGTCGCCGTCATCGACGCAATGATGCGGCACAACGGCGAGGTGCCGAATGCGTCCGGCTTCAACATCTACAACCAGTGGCCGGGCTTCTTCCAGTTCAACGCGCTGATCCTCAAGGCCACCGGCCTCGAGTCGCCCCTGGGGTACGCGCTGTGGGCGCAGTTGCTCACCAACCTGCTACTCCTCGGCCCGCTCCTGGTGATCTATCGGTCGATCACCCACGACCGGAGACTGATCTGGGGAGCCGTGTGGATCTACTACTCCTGCTCCTGGGTGGGGCAGGACTACTTCGCACCGCAGGCCTTCACGTTCCTTCTCTTCGTGAGTGTGATCGCCCTCGTGGTGAGACAGCTGCCGTCGTCCAGATTCCCGGGCCCCAGAACGTCGCGCCGACGCTGGCCCGTGGGGCGACTACTGCTCGTACTCGTGATTGAAGCCGCGATCGTCTCCTCCCACCAGCTCACCCCGTTGATGCTGATCAGCGCACTGCTGTTGCTGTCCCTGCCCCGTCGCTACCGGCGACTGGCGCTGCCCGCGCTAGCCGGCGCGGTCGTGTTCACCTTGGCCTGGAACGGGACCGTGGCGTGGCCGTACGTGTCGGCGAATCTCGACAACTTCGTCAACGCACTCACCCGGCCCGAGGCCAACGTCTGGTCCGGTCTGAGCAGGCTCGCCGAGGCCGCCCCGAGCCAGGTCATGGTGTCCTGGATCGACCGCGGCCTGTCGGGTGGCGTCTTCCTGCTGGCCGCGATCGCCCTCGCAGTACGACCCTGGACCCGCCGTACCCCGCTTCCGCTGCTCGCGCTGTTCCCCCTCCCGCTCGTAGTGGTCAACGCCTACGGCGGCGAGATGGTCTTCCGAGCGTTCATGTTCGCGCTGCCTGCTGCCGCTCTTCTGCTCGCCGCGCTGCTGTTGCGCTCCCACAGAGCGCGGCCGGCCCGGATGGCTATCGTCCCCGTCCTGCTGCTCGCCATGCTCGGGAGCCTGGTGTTCGGTTACTACAGCAAGGAGTCAATGAACCGGTTCTCCGCCGAGGAGGTCGCCGCCACCCGGTACCTGACGACAGAAACTCCGACCAGGTCGCTGATCATCTCGGTCACCTTCGCCGCTCCCGGTCTCGAGATGCACTACGACCGGCACGAGCGCACGCAGATAACCGAGGAAAGTCTGAGCACGAAGCGACTGCTGGTTCAGGACCCGCTGGCAGGCCTGGAACCGCTCCTCAACAGAGCAGGGGACGAACCGGCGTACATCCTCCTCAGCCGTGCACAGAGCGCGGACGTACGCCTGAACGGTGAACTGCCCGCCGATTTCGTGAGGCGACTGGAGTCCGCCTTGGCGAAGGCACCCTCCTTCACTCCGGTGTACCGCAATGGCGACGCGGTCGTGTACCGATTCGACCCCCCTATCGAAAGGAACCACTGATGACTGCGCTGCGCTGGACTGTCGCCGTGTCAGGTTGGCTGGCCCTTGCCGCGACCGCCCTCCCTGTCCCACCCGCGGCGCGGGTGCCGGTCACAGCCGTCTTCCTGCTCGTCTGCCCGGGCTTGGCCGCAACCCTGCTGTGTGCCGGACGGCTCTTCACCGACCGGCTCGGCAGGGCGACCGTCCTGGAAGCGGCCCTCGTCACAGGAGCCGTCAGCCTGTCGCTCTCGGCGCTCGTCGCCGAAGCACTCCTTCTGAGTCACGCCTTCACCACCGTACGGGCGCTGGTGGCCCTTGCGGCTCTCACCTCGGTCATGGCGCTGGCATCAGCTCTTCCCCGGATGCAACCGGAGACGCGGAGCCATTCGGTTCCCGATCGCGACGACCGCACCTGGGATTGAGAGCGAATCGTGCACACGTCTCAGGCTTCTTCGCCACGCCGAACGGCACAACCGGTGTCCCCCGGCTCCTCCCGCCCAGCCACGGCGGTACGAAAGAGGCTCGCCGCGGTGCTGCCTCACGAGCCGCTTCTGCGCAACGGACACCTGCTCGCCACGAGCTCCCTGGTCAACGCGGTGCTGGGAGCGGTCTTCTGGGTGCTTGCCACCCGCTGGTACGACGACCGAACGGTGGGCCTCAACTACGCCGCCGTCTCCGCCGCCACACTGCTCTCCACCATCGGCCAGCTGAACCTCTCCGACCTCCTGGTGCGCTTTGTCCCGGCTGCCGGACGGCACACCCGCAGGCTGGTGGTCGTCTGCTATCTCGCCGGCATCGTCTGCAGCGTGCTGATCGCCGGGGGCTTCCTCCTGCTGGTGCCGATCCTCAGTCCCGGTCTGGATTTCCTCCTCACCCCGGTGACCGGCCTCTTCTTCGTGGCCTACACCGCGGGATACACCATCTTCGCCCTCCAGGACGGCGCCCTGACCGGGGTGCGTCGCCCAGGCTGGGTGGTGACGGAGAACGTGATCTTCGCCGTGGTGAAGATTCTTCTGCTGGCCCTGGCTGCGGCCCTCACACTCTTCACGGGCATCCTGATCTCCTGGGCCGGCGCCTTGGTGGTGGCCCTTCTCGTAGCCAACTTCTTCCTGCTGCGACGTGCCGTGCCTCAGCATGAGCGGGAGGCATCGCAGACGGCACGCCCGCCCCGTTTGATGGGGTACGCGACGGCGGACTATGCAGGCTCGCTGTTCCGGATGGCCTCGTACAGCCTGGTGCCCCTCGTGGTGCTGAACACGCTTGGCCCGGCGTACAGCGCCTACTACTCGCTCGCCTGGATCGTCGGGTACGTCCCCTACCTGCTCGCGACGAACATGGGCAGCTCCATGATCGTGGAAGCGGCACGGGCGCCTGGGCAGCTGGCGCGGCACGCGCGCCGGGTCCTGCGCCACTCGGCACTGCTCATGGCCGCGGGCGCCGCCGCGATATTCGTCGCCGCGCCGCAGTTCCTCGCCTTCTTCGGGCCGGAGTACGCGGAACACGGCACCCCGCTGCTGAGGTTGCTGGCTCTCTCCGCACTGCCGAACCTCCTGGTGAGCCTGGCCGTCGATGTCGCGCGCATGCGTCGGCAGATGCGCCGGGTCGTCGGGCTGCAACTGGCCCTTTGCGTCCTGGTGCTCGGCCTGGCCCAGGTCCTGCTGCCGGTGCTGGGTCTGGCCGGAGGAGGCGTCGCCTGGCTCGTGGCCCAAAGTCTGCTCGCGCTCTACCTCCTGGCACAGCGGTCGCGATGGCTGCCCCGGGATAAGGAGGACCCCTCATGACTGTCCACGCCAGCGGCTCTGCGCCGAACCCGGATGAGGAGAACACCGTGCCCCACACAGACATCTCCGTGGTGATCTGCGTCTACACCGAGGAGCGCTGGGAGGACATCCTCGCCGCCGTGAACTCGGTACGAGGACAATCCCTGCCAGCCCTGGAGACGCTGCTGGTCGTCGACCACAATCCGGTCCTGCTCAACCTGCTCCGACAGGAGTACGCCGAGAGCGACGCCGTCGGGAGTCCCCCTCAGGCGGTCAGGATTCTCGCCAACGCGGGCCCCAAGGGCCTGTCCTCCGGCCGCAACACGGGGATCGCCGCGTCCCGCGGCACGGTCATCGCCTTCCTCGACGACGACGCGGCGGCGGAACAGGACTGGTTGGGGCACATGGCATCGGCGTACACCGATCCGCGGGTGATGGCGGTGGGCGGCCGCACCGTTCCGGTGTGGGCCTCCGGCCGCCGTCCCGCCTGGTTCCCCGCGGAGTTCGACTGGGTCGTCGGCTGTGCTTACCGGGGCATGCCGGCCGGACGGGCGCCCGTCCGCAACGTGCTGGGCGGAAACGCCTCCTTCCGTCGCACGGCCTTCGACACGGCGGGCGGCTTCGCTGTCGGCATCGGACGCGACGGCGACAAGCGCCCGCTGGGTTGCGAGGAGACCGAGTTGTGCATCCGGCTGACCCGGGTGAGGCCGGACGCGGTCCTGCTCATCGACGACCGCGCGGTCATCCATCACAAGGTTCCCTCCGCCCGAGAACGCTTCGATTACTTCCGCCGCCGTACCTACGCTGAGGGTCTGTCGAAGGCCCGGGTCACCCGTCACGTAGGTGTGGGCAAGGGGCTGGAGTCCGAGCGTCGCTACACCACACGCGTACTGCCCGCCGGGGTCGTACGCGGACTGCGCGACGCCCTGCTGGGGCGGCGCGGCGGTGCGGGCCGCGCCGGAGCGATCGTGGCCGGCGTGGCGAGCGCAGCAGCGGGATACGCGGTCGGCGCCCTCCAGGCACGCACGGGTGGCTCCCCCGCCTGGGAGGTGCGGGAGCCGAAGTTCCAGAACACAGACGGCATCACCGAGTCATTCGAGCGAGACGAAGCGCCGACGTGAGCACACACCAATCCGCAGGACGGCCCTGAGGTGGCTGTCCCCCGAAACGAAGGAAAAGTGTCATGGACATCAGCGTCTACCGGTCGGAGGAGCTGACCGACGCGGATCGGGCAGCCTGGACGACAATGCAGGCGAAGGCCTTCCGGGACGGCCTGCCCCAGATGGCGAACCCCTTTCTCTCCCCCGAGTTCGCACTGGCAGTGGGCCGGTGCAGGCGCGGCGTACGCATCGCCGTGATGCGCGAGGACGGTCCGGACGGCGAACCGGTGGCATTCTTTCCCTACCAGCGCACCACGGCGGGCGTGGGCCGCGCGATCGCGCTGGGCCTGTCCGACTGCCAGGGGATTGTGCACGGGCCAGGCTTCCGGTGTGACGCCGGCGAGTTGCTCGCGGCGTGCGGCCTCGCCATCTGGGAGTTCGACCATCTCGCTCAGGGGCAGCAGCCATTCGAACATTCGATCAAGGGCACCTTCTCGTCACCTGTGATGGACGTGGAGGCGGGCTGGGAGGCCTACGTCGCCCGGCTGCGGGAGCGGTCGGGCAGGGGCACCAAGGGCCGACTGAAACTGGAACGCAAGCTGGCCCAAGCGGTCGGGGAGGTGCGCTACGTACACGATGAGCGCGACCCCGCTATGCTCCGCACCCTGATGGCCTGGAAGTCCGCGCAGTACCGCAAGACCGGCCGTAGTGACCGGTTCGCGCACGCATGGATCACCCGGCTGGTGGACGACCTGTTCCACACCCACACCGAATCGTTCGCCGGCCTCCTGTCCGTGCTGTACGCCGACGGCCGACCCGTCGCCGCGCATTTCGGACTGCGGTCGGAACAGGTCGTGGCCTGCTGGTTCCCGGCCTACGATCCCGCCTTCGCCAAGTTCTCCCCAGGCATGGTGCAGCATTTGCGGATGGCACAGGGGGCAGCTGCCGAGGGCATCTCCTACCTAGATCTCGGACGCGGCCATCGGGACCACAAGGAGGTGCTGAAGACAGGTGAACTCTCCGTGTCTGAGGGCTGGGTGACCCGTCGACACCCGGTCGCGCTGGCCCATCGGGCGCGCCGTGCTCCGGTCCGGGCCCTGCGCAACACCGTCGTCTCACGACCGGAGCTGTTCCGGCCGGCCGACCGGCTGCTGAAGAGCGTGGGCAAGGTCCATGCATGGAGGAAGGCGTCATAGCGCCCGGCACCACCGATCCCGTGATCCACTGGCACGAGGGAGCTTCCGGTGACCAGCCCTGTACCGATCCTCATGTACCACGCAGTCACGCACACGCCGACGCCATCGATCCGCGCCCTGTCCGTCCCGCCGGAAACGTTCGCCGACCAGATGTGGCTGCTCGCAAAACGCGGGTTCACTCCGGTGACCACAGCCCGGCTCGCCGCCGCCTGGCGTGGCGGACCGCCGCTGCCGCACCGTCCCGTGCTGATCACTTTCGACGACGGCTACCAGGGGGTGCACCACTACGCCCTGCCCGTCCTGCGCGAGTTCGGATTCGCCGCGACTGTGTATGTCACAACAGGGTGGCTACGCGGCCGGCACGAGATCTGCGGCGCGGCCCTGGACACCATGCTCGACTGGGAGGAGGTACGCGAACTGGCGGCAGCCGGCGCGGAGATCGGCGGCCATACCCATAGCCACCCACAGATGGACCAGCTCCCCGACAGCGAGTTGGAGTACGAGGTGCAGCGCTGCAGGGAGATCATCGCCGAGCGACTCGGCTCCCCACCGGAGTCCTTCGCCTACCCTTACGGCTACTCCAGCCGCCGCGTGCGCCAAGCCGTACGCACCGCCGGCTTCGCTCAGTCCGTGGCGGTGGGCAACGCGCTGGCCGATCCGCGCCAGGGCCCCTTCGCGCTACGCCGGGTGACCGTGCGGCGCGGCACCCGCCCCGAGGAGCTCGCGCGGCTGGCGGAAGGCCGGGCCGTGGGCCGCACCTTCGCCACGGACCGGGCCCTGACGAAGGGCTACACACTGGTCCGCCGATCCCGTTGGCTGATACGAAAGGGAGCCGGGGCGGATGTTTGACACCAGCCAGGCCAGGAAGGCGCCGGGCACCGGGCCACACCGGCGCTGGCGCATCGCCCTCCTCGCCGCGACGGCCATCGCGCTCGCGCTCGTCCTCTCCCTGTGCGCCACACTCCCGAGCGGCCGCGATACGTCCACTAGGGGCACAGATGCCTGGGGCGCCCCTGCCGAGCCGTCGCTCGGGTGGGGCCTCACGCACACGCAGTACAGCGCCGATGCGGGAGACCCCGGTGCCAAGGAGACCGCGCGTAGGGCTCTCTCCGCCCGGTCACTGCCACAGAATCAACACATCATGGGCTGGGGCGCCAACAACCCCGAACCCTCCCCGGGACGTTACGATTTCGCGGCGTTGGACAGCCGCATCGGCCTCATCCGGGAGACCGGCGGCACACCCGTCATCACGCTGTGCTGCGCGCCTGACTGGATGAAGGGCGGCAGGCCGGGCCATACCGACTGGTCCCGGCGCTCCCTGGAGACGGCCCCGCGCCCCGAGCACTACGACGACTTCGCAGCCCTCGCAGCCACGGTCGCCGAACGCTATCCGGACGTGCGGCACTTTATTGTCTGGAACGAGTTCAAGGGCTTCTTCGACGACTCGAGGAAACGCTGGAACTACGAGGGGTACACCGAGCTCTACAACAAGGTCCACCAGGCCTTGAAGAAGGTGAACAAGAACAACCTGGTGGGCGGGCCGTATCTGAACATGGACAGTTTCGCGCCCGGCCGCACCAGCCACGCCTCCATCCTCAAGGGTCCCTGGGGCAGCGTCGATCAGCGCGTCCTCGACGCCTTCGACTACTGGAACACGCACAAGGCCGGAGCCGACTTCGCCGTCGTCGACGGGTCCAGCTACACCCATGACGACGGGACTCCACCCGATCAGTTCCGCTCCGTCGACAAGTTCACCGCCATAGGCCGGTGGGTGCAGGAACGCACCTCCCTGCCTCTGTGGTGGGCCGAGTACTACGTCGAGCCGGGAGCCGACAGTGACCGCGACCGCTGGAGCGAGTCCCATCGCAAGGCCCTACAGGCCGCCGGAATGGCCGCCATGGTCAGGGGCGGTGCCACCACAGGCTTCTACTGGAACCCGCAGAAACGCGGAGGACAGTGCTACGGCTGCCTGTGGCGCAGCACCGAGCTCACCGACGGGAGCGGCGGCGCCCCGCTGCCCATGCTTGACCTCGTCCGCCGGTTCCACTCGGAGTTCCCCCCAGGTACGACTTACCGGCCGGTCGACGTGGCATCCGACGCACCGAACGTGCGGGTGCTCGCCGACGACAAAGTCGTCCTGGTCGTGAACACTCTGGACAGAGCCGTTCGGGCAGAGATCGACGGCCGGACCGTCAACATGGACGCCTATGAGGTGCTCTGGCTAAGGAGGCCGTGACCCGGCGCCAAGGCCGTGTGCAGGGGTTCTCGCCAGCCACGGATGTAAATTTATTGCGTACACCACGCACCCTTCTATCCAGGAGACGGAATGGCGAAGGAGCAGCGGTCCGGCCCAACCCGTCGCGCCAGCGATCGCGGCCGTTACGGCAGGCTCAATCGGGAACGCGTGCTTGCCGCCGCCCTCGAACTGGTCGATCGCGAGGGGCTCTCGGCGCTGAGCATGCGTCGTCTCGGCGCCGAGCTCGGCGTGGAAGCCATGGCGCTCTACCGGTACGCAGCGAGCAAGGACGCCCTCCTGGACGGACTGGTCGAAGCCCTGTACCTGGAGCTGGAGGAGCGTCTGGAGACCGAGCCCGGGCCCGGCGCGGAGGCCGAGGCACTCGTCTGGCGCACCGAGCTGCATCGGATCGCCCGGACGACGTACGACATCTGCCTCGCCCACCCCGAGGCCGTTCCGCTGCTCGCCACCCGCATGCTGGCCGTCCCGCTGGCCCGGCGGCCGCTAGCCGTGCTGCGGGACAACGAGCGGGTGCTGGCCCTGCTGCGGCAGGCCGGGCTCGATGAAGCCCGAGCCTCGGCCGTCTTCCGGGCCTTCACCGCCTGGCTTCTCGGTTACGTGTCCGTGGAGTTGCAGCCCATGGTCGACAACCCGGACGAGCAGGAGCCGGCGTTCCGGCTCGGGCTGCACCGTATGCCGTCGCAGGAACTGCCCCGGCTGCGGGAGACCGCCGCCGCGCTCGCCGAACGGGGTGGGCCGGAGGGACTGGCGGCGGGCCTGGACGCGCTGCTCGACCGGTTCCTCGCCGAAGAGTGATCAGCGGGCGAACGGTCCCTCCAGTGCCGCCCACAGCCAGGGCCCGCTGGGCCCCGGTCTCGCGCATGGTTGCGACAACACGAGTTCGTCCGTACAGGGGCCACCCAGGGAAGCGCGCACGCCCCAGCAACCACTTTTCAGTAACCTGACGTGCCATCAGCCAAGGGGGCCGACCGCCCGATCGAGCCGAGTAGGCGTGCGCTTCGACATTCCGCACCCGGAGGACCCGTAGAAGGCGCTGGACGTGGGCGGACACGCAACCACCAACACTCGTCCCCATGAACGCAACACCAGCATGCCGGTTCGGGCGCGACGCCTGCCGGATTCCACGAACCCGCCCACTTTGCCCGATCTGGAGCCCGGCCGGCTGCTCGCCGTCGACCGGGCGCGCGGCAGTGCGCGCCCGCCGATCGCCGCGTACCTCTACGACGGGGGCGTACTGACAGAGGCACAGTTCGCGGCGATCCGGCTCCAGGAGGCGGAACTCCTGTCCTGGGAGCTCGTGGAGCCCGCCGGACTCGGCCGTTATCTGCTCGGCCCGCTCGGCCTGCGCGTGGCCGCCGCACTGGCGGTGCTGGACTCCGGGGGGGGCACGGTGGAGCTGGAGGACGGCAGGCCGGTCACTACCTGAAACCGTTCATTCGCCATTGTTCCCTCGTGCACCCGCGCCCGGCATCATCCAGGGTCCACGACGGCGAAGGGATCGGGCACCCAATGGGACACACACGCGGCCTGTGGAAGACGGCCATAACGGCCATGGCCTGTACGGCAGTTGTCGGCACGGCGGGGGGTTCGGCCACAGCCGCGCCCGCCGGGGCGGAGGCGTCGCGGCCGATGGCGGAGGTCAGCCGCCCGGCCGCTTCCCGCCCGATGCCCGCGCTGCCCGCCGCGGTCGACGGCGGTGCCTGGCAGTCCGGTCATGTCCAGGGCATGGCCATCGACCGCCGCAAGGGTTTCATGTACTTCTCGTACACGAATCTCCTGGTCAAGACCGACCTCCGGGGCAAGCCGGTCGGCTCGGTGACCGGCTTCACCGGGCACCTCGGGGATCTGGATCTCAACGAGAAGGACGGCCGGATCTACGGCTCCCTGGAGTACAAGGCCGCGAAGTCCTTCTACATCGCGATCCTCGACGGTGACCGCATCACCCGCATGGGCATGGACGCCCAGTCCACGGACGTCGTGTCGACCGTCTATCTCGACGAGGTCGTACGGGACTTCACGGCCGACATGGACGGCGACGGGGTCTTCGACGGCGACACCGGGAAGACCGCCGACCACCGGTACGGGTGCAGCGGCATCGACGGTGTGGCGTTCGGGCCGGAGTTCGGCAGGAAGCACGGCAAGCAGAAGCTGACGGTCGCGTACGGCGTGTACGCCAACACCGGGCGCACGGACAACGATCACCAGGTGCTGCTCCAGTACGACGTCGAGCGGTGGAAGCGCTACGAGCGCCCACTGTCCGAGGCGGCCCCGCACACCAGCGGCCCGGCGCGGGTGGACGGCAAGTTCTTCGCGTACACCGGGAACACGACGTACGGGGTGCAGAACCTGGAGTACGACGGGCACAGCGGAAACTGGCTGATGGCCGCGTACAAGGGCACCAAGCCCGGCTTCCCGAACTACACGGTCTTCGCGGTCGACGGCGCCCGGAAGCCGGTGGCCGGGGATATCCGCGGCCAGCAGCGGCCCGAGCGCGGCCTCCTGCTGCCGCTGCTGCGTGCGGGGCTGCACGACGCGCCGACCGGTACGTACGGGTGGGCGGTGCCGGGGCAGTACGGCCAGTACGGGCTCGTGTCGCTCGACGACGGCCGCTACTACGTGGCGCGCAGCGGCACGGTCCAGGACGGTGGGGTCACCAAGCAGACGGCCCGCGCCGAGCTGCACACCTGGACGGGGGCGACGCCGTCGCCGTTCGCGCCGGTGGGCTGACAGTTCAGCGGCCCGGGCGCTCCAGCTCCGCCTGTACGCGGCGGGAGGGCTGGAAAACGTATAGGTCGAGGATGTCGGGGGCGTCGGCGAGGCCGGGGCCCCCGTCCGCCACCCAGGTGGCGATGTCGGCCACCGCGTCCGGGTCGTTGACCAGCCCGAGCCAGACCGGCCGCCCGCCTGCCCTGCGGCCCTCGGCGGAGGGCTGTACGACGATGACGTTGCCGTGCTCGCACGCGTCCAGGCACTCCACGGCACGCACCGTGGCGGCCTGGCCGGCCGTCTCCTTCAGGCGGCGCAGCTGACCGGCGTGGTCGACGCCGGGGATCTTCTCGGTGCCGCAGCAGCAGCCCCGGCAGACGCTGACGGTGGGGCGGGGCGTGCCCCGTTCGGGGGCTGCCTTGCGGGTGCGGCGGCTCATACGGGGACACTTCCGGTCGAGGCGCGGATGATCACCGTGGGACTGTACCGAGCCCGCCCCCGCATCGAACAGTTGATCTCCTCCCCCGCCGGATCGGGTATCGTTGACGGCTGCGAAGGGGAGTAGCCCTGCAAACCGGTCGTCGACACACTGGAGCCTTCGGGTTCCCGGTGGCCGGGCTCGTAGATCCTTACGGGTGGGCGAGACCTTCGGTCAGGTATGACGCGCCCGCGCCCTGCGGGCGCTGACGTCATGCCGGGCCGAGTGGTCCTCCGAAAGCCCGAGTGCGCTTCGCGAAGATCCGGGGCCCGGCCCCTACAGAAAGCCACCCGGCATGCATCTCGACCCTCTGGCGATCCTCACCGCCTTCGGGCTGATCTTCCTCGCGGAGCTCCCCGACAAGACGATGTTCGCTTCGCTGGCCATGGGCACCCGTATGCGCCCGCTCTATGTCTGGTTCGGCACGTCCTCCGCGTTCGTCGTGCACGTCGCCATCGCCGTCGGCGCGGGCGGGCTGATCGGTCTGCTGCCCGACTGGACGGTCAAACTGGTCTCGGCCCTGCTCTTCGCGTTCGGCGCGTTCATGCTGCTGCGCAACGGGGGCGACGACGGGGACGAGGACACCGAGGTCAAGACGGTGACCGGTTTCTGGCCGGTCTACTCGACGGCCTTCATGGCGGTCTTCATCAGCGAGTGGGGCGACCTCACGCAGATCACCACCGCCAACCTCGCTGCGAGCAACGGCGCCTGGTCCACCGCGATCGGCTCGGCCGCCGCCCTGATGTCCGTCTCGGCGCTGGCGCTGCTGGCCGGCCGTTTCATCGCCAAGCGGGTGCCGCTGAAGACGGTGCAGCGCATCGGTGGGATCTGCATGCTGGGGCTCGCGGTCTGGTCGGCCGTGGAGATCTTCACCGGCTGACCTGCCCGCACACGCGGGTCAGAAGAGCGCCGGTACGTCGCCCTCCGTACCGCTCTCGAAGGCCAGCAGCCGCTGCTTGCGGTCGAGGCCGCCGCCGTATCCGGTGAGGCTCCCCGACGCTCCGATGACCCGGTGGCACGGGACGATGATGCCGATGGGGTTCTTGCCGTTGGCGAGGCCCACGGCCCGCGAGGCGCCCTGTTTCCCGAGGAGATCGGCCAGCTCTCCGTACGACCGGGTCTCGCCGTACGGAATGCGGGTCAGCTCGGCCCAGACGCTGCGCTGGAACGGGGTTCCGGCCAGGCGCAGCGGCAGGTCGAACTCGCGCAGTTCGCCAGCGAAGTAGGCGTCCAGCTGCTGGATCGCCGGTCCGAAGGGGCGGGGGTCGGGGTCGCCGAATGTCTCCTCGGGCGGGCGGTGACGCTGGCCGACCATGTAGAGGCCTGCCAGGACCCCGTCCGTCGCCACCAGGGTGAGCGGCCCGTAGGGGCTGTCGACGACCGTGTGCTGTCTGGTCGCGGAGTGTGTCGCTGTCATGGGTGAACGTCCTTACGCGGGCAGGTGGTTGATCGGGTGGTCGTCGACGGTCCACAGGTATTGCACTGCGTACGCCCGCCAGGGGCGCCAGTGGGTCGCGCGCGCGGTGAGCGCGGCGGGGGTCGCCGGAAGGCCGAGCTGCTGGGCCGCCCGTCTGATCCCGAGGTCGGTGGGGAGGAAGGCGTCCGGGTCGCCGAGCGCCCGCATGGCGATCACCTCGACCGTCCACGGCCCGAAGCCGGGGAGTGCGGCCAGTTCGGCGCGGGACCGTTCCCAGTCGGTGTCCGTGCCCAGCCGCAGTGAGTCGTCGGCGAGGGCCGCGACGAGGGTGGTGAGCGTCCTGCGCCGGGTGCGCGGCAGGGCGAGCGCCTCCGGGTCGAGCCCGGCCAGCGCCTGCGGGGTGGGGAAGAGGTGGGTCAGTCCGCCCTCGGGGTCGTCGACGGGCGTGCCGTGGGCGGTCACGAGCCGGGCGGCGTGGGTGCGGGCCGCAGCCGTCGAGACCTGCTGGCCGAGGACCGCCCGTACGGCGAACTCCGCGCCGTCGACGGTGCGCGGCACCCGGCGTCCGGGGGCCTTGTCGACGAGCGGGGCGAGCAGCGGATCGGCGCGCAGCTGTTCGTCGACGGCGACCGGGTCGGCGTCCAGGTCGAGCAGCCACCGGCAGCGGCTGATCGCCTGGGTGAGGTCGCGCGGGTCGGTGAGCAGGAGCCGGCAGGCGATGTGGTCGGGGCGCGGGGCGAGGGAGACGATGCCGTGTCCGTGCGGGAGGTTGAGCGTGCGGCGGTAGGCGCCGTCGCGCCACTCCTCGACGCCGGGGACCGCGGTCGCGGCGAGGTGGCCGAAGAGGTTGCTGGGGTTGAGCGGGGCGCGGTAGGGCAGGCGCAGCGCGATGACGCCGGGCGTCGTGGCCGGTCCTGTCCCCCGGGCGGCGCGGGCCCGCAGTTCGCCTGGGGCGAGCGCGAAGACCTCGCGGACGGTGTCGTTGAAGGTACGGATGGAGGAGAACCCGGCGGCGAACGCCACCTCGGCCATGGGGAGTTCGGTGGTCTCGATGAGCAGCCGGGCCGTCTGGGCGCGCTGCGAGCGGGCCAGCGCGAGGGGTCCCGCCCCGAGCTCGGCGAGCAGCTGGCGCTCGATCTGCCGGGCGGAGTAGCCGAGGCGTGCGGCAAGGCCGGGCACGCCCTCCCGGTCGACGACCCCGTCCGCGATGAGGCGCATGGCACGGGCGACGGAGTCGGCACGCGCGTTCCATTCCGGGGAGCCGGGGCTGGTGTCGGGACGGCACCGCTTGCAGGCCCGGAATCCGGCCTGCTGGCAGGCGGCGGCACTGGGCAGGAAGGTCATGTTCTCGACCTTGGGCGGCACGACGGGGCAGCTGGGACGGCAGTAGATCCGGGTGGTCAGGACCGCAGTGAAGAACCATCCGTCGAAGCGGGCGTCCTTGGACCGGACGGCCCGTACGCAGCGCTCGGTGTCGGTGTGCATGGTTCAAGGATGGGGCACGCGAGGGGCGGCGGCTGGCGGAAATCCGACATCAGCCTTCCCCTGCCAGGGCATCCCGGAACGACTCCGGATCAGATGGGGACGAAGGCCGGCCACCAGGCGGGGATGTTGTCCGGGCAGACCGCGGACGGGTAGTCCATGCCTCCGACCGCGGATGCGAGAAACCACAGCAGCGAGAGGTTCGCCGCGACACCGCTGAGCACGGCGGCCTTGCGGCCGAGCCCTCCCACGGCTCCGTGGACCACGGTCCAGATCACGGCGGTCACCAGCCAGACGACGGGCAGCATGAACATCAGAACCAGGGAATTCGCCGAGGAGTTGACTCCCGCGTCGCATGAATTCCACATGGCCCCGATGACGAGAACGGTGCCCATTGATGTCGGGATTCCGAAAAAGGCGCCGATACGAAATCCGGCGGACCAGGTGCCGCCGGAAACCCGGTCCCTATCTGCACGCATCAACCCTCTCCCCCGTCCCTGACTCCAGGGCTCTTCCGCTCACGTGTGACATTCCGGCGGCCCCGGGCGCTGGACAAGTGGATGGCCGGGGCCCGCCCCCCAGCGGGGTCCCGGCCGTCCGCCTTCTCGGCTCCGCACCTTCCGGGTCACCGAACTGCGGGCCGCGATCGATGCCTGCGCCGACGGCTTCGTGACGTCCAACAACAACGGTGGGGCCACGGTCACCTACAAGTCGGTCGAATCCGAGGAAGCCCCCGCCGAGGCGGGCGAGAAGTCGGTGTCCTGGGTGATGACCGGCGTCGCGGAGGGCGCGGAGATCCCGATGCACCTCACCGCCGTGCGCGAGGGCAGCACCCTCGCCGTGTTCTTCACGCTGCACATCACCGACCCGGGCAAGGCCGAGCTGCCCGAGGGCTTCTTCGCTGCTCAGACGGCCAAGCCGGCGTAACGGCCAAGTCGGCGTAACGGAACGGCGCAGGGGCTCAGCCGTTCCGCAGCCGCCGCCAGACCGCCTTCGCCGCGTGGTGGCCGGACATGCCGTGCACGCCCGGCCCGGGCGGTGTGGCCGAGGAGCAGAGGAAGACCGCCGGGTGCGCGGTGGCGTACGGCACGCGGGCCAGCTTGGGGCGGATCAGCGTCTGGAGGCCGGAGAAGGCACCGCAGGCGATGTCACCGCCCACGTAATTGGCGTTGCGGGCGGCGAGTTCGGGCGGTCCCGCGACGGCGCGGGCGAGGACCAGGTCGCGGAAGCCGGGTGCGAAGCGTTCCAGCTGTCGCTCGATGACCTCGGTGGCGTCGCCCGTCCAGCCCGCCGGGACATGCCCGTACACCCAGAAGACATGGCGGCCCTCGGGCGCCCGGGACGGGTCGACGAGAGTCGGCTGAGCGGTGATCAGGAACGGGACGGTCGGGTCGCGGCCGTCGACGGCGGCGCGCAGCGCGCTGTCGATCTCGCCCTCGGTGGGCCCGATGTGGACGGTCCCGGCCCGCCGGGCGTCCTTCGCGGTCCACGGGACGGGGCCCGACAGCGCGTAATCGATCTTGAAGGTGGAGGCTCCGTACCGATAGCCGCGGTACGCGTTGCCGAGGCCCGCGATCCGGGCGAGGGCGGTCGGCGAGGTGTCGAAGATGTAGGCGCGGGCGGGCGGCAGCTCGTCCAGGCGCTTGACCTCGGTGCCGGTGCGGATGGTGCCGCCCAGTTCCCGCAGGTACGAGGCGAGGGCGTCGGAGATGGCCTGCGAGCCGCCGCGCGGCACGGGCCAGCCGTTCTCGTGGGCGGCGAGCGCGAAGACGAGAGCGATGGCGCCGGTGGCGAATCCGCTGGTGGGAGCGATGGCATGGGCGGCGAGCCCGGCGAGGAGACCGCGCGCCTTGGGATCGCGGAACCGCCGGGCGATCCAGCTGGCGGGCTGGAGGCCGACGAGGCCGAAGCGGGCGAGGCGGTACGGGTCGCGGGGCAGCCCGTCCCACGGGGTGCGCAGGAAGTCGGCGGCCAGGGTGTCCCAGTGCCCGAGGTGCGGCGTGACGAGGCGGCGGTAGGTCCCCGCGTCGCGTGCCCCGAGTGACATCGCGCTCTCCCCCACCGACTGCGTGAGCACGGCGGCGGAGCCGTCGGGGAAGGGGTGGGCGAGCGACAGTTCGGGCTGGAGCCACTCCAGACCGTGGCGGCCCAGCGGCATGTCCCGGAACGCGGGTGACCCTATGCCGAGCGGATGCACGGCCGAGCACGGGTCGTGGCGGAAGCCGGGGAGGGTGAGTTCTTCGGTACGGGCCCCACCGCCGATGGTGTCCTGGGCCTCGAAAACCTCCACCGAGAAGCCCCGGCGGGCCAACTCGGCTGCGGCGGTCAGTCCGTTGGGCCCCGCCCCCACGACGACTGCATCAAGCATCGACGGCACCTTGGGACTCCTTTGTCAGCCGACGGCCAGGACACCCAGGATATTCGGGGGCGCCGACAGTGTGGGCGGGGGTGTCCACCCGCCGGACCGCGCGGTGCTGCGGGGCCGGTCAGACCCCGGTGCGCAGCGCGGCGAGGATGCGGTCCCTGGTGGTCTCGTCGCGGGCTGCAGTGAAGGGCAGGTCGTTGCCGCCGGTGATCCGGAAGGTGGCGCCGGAGAGCGTGGCCTGTGCGCCGCCCGCCTCGGTGACCAGGAGCAGACCGGCCGCGTGGTCCCAGGCGAACTCCCAGTTGAACGCGACCGCGTCCTGGGCGCCGCAGGCCACCGCGAGGTATTCGAGTCCGGCGGACCCGCAGGGGCGCGCGTCGATGCCTTCGGTACGCAGCCCCAGCAGCGCGCGCTTCTGGGCGTCGGATGTGTAGTCGGGGTGGGACATCGCCACCTTCAGGACGGCGCCGGGCGCCGGCGAGCCCGCGTGCAGCGGCTTGCCGTTGAGGGTGGCGCCCCGGCCGCGTACCGCGATGGCCATCTCGTCCAGCGCGGCGGCGTACGTCCACGAGGCGAGGACCTCGCCGTGGTGGGCGAGGGCCACCAGGGTGCAGAAGCCCGGTTCGCCGCGGACGAACTGCCGGGTGCCGTCGACCGGGTCGACGATCCATACGGGTGCTTCGCCGCCGAGGGCGTCGTACACCCGGGGGTCGGCGTGGACGGCCTCCTCGCCGACGACGACCGAGCCGGGAAGCAGCCGGGTCAGGGACTCGGTCAGGTGCTCCTCGGCGAGGCGGTCGGCGGTCGTGACCAGGTCGTGCGGGCCGCTCTTCTCGATGATCTCGTGGGAGGCAAGCTGCTGGTAGCGCGGCATGATCTCGGCGGCGGCCGCTGCCTCGACCTGGGTCAGGTGCCCGGCGTTCCCGGTGTCCCCTGCGTTCTCGGCGTTCTCAGCGTTCTCGGCGAGAAAGTCATCGATCATGCCTCCAGCTAAGCACGGTCGGCCGGGGGTGCGTCGGGCGGGCGGTCAGCGGCCGACCGCGTACCCCTGCATGCCGCGCGGGTTGGCTGCCGCGGACAGCACTCCGGTCCGCGGGTCGCGGGCGACGGCGCACATCCGGCCCTCGGACCACGGGTCGCCTACCGTGACGTCGTGGCCGCGGCGGCGCAGCTCGGCGACGGTCTCCGGGTCCATGCCCTCCTCGACGGTGACGCTGCCGGGGCGCATACCGCGGGGGAAGAAGGACCCGGGGAAGCTGTCGTTGTGCCAGTTCGGGGCGTCGATGGCGCCCTGGAGGTCGAGGCCGCCGCGGACCTCGGCGCGCAGCGCGACGGCGAGGAAGAAGTGCACCTGCCACTGATCCTGCTGGTCGCCGCCCGGCGTGCCGAACGCCATGACGGGTACGCCGTCGCGCAGGGCGAGGGACGGGGTGAGGGTGGTGCGGGGGCGGCGGCCCGGCGTGAGGGAGTTCGGCAGGCCCTCGTCGAGCCAGGCCATCTGGAGGCGGGTGCCGAGCGGGAAGCCCAGCTCGGGCACGACCGGGTTGGACTGGAGCCAGCCGCCGCTGGGGGTGGCGGAGACCATGTTGCCCCAGCGGTCGACGATGTCGACGTGGCAGGTGTCGCCACGGGTCGCGCCGTCCTTGGCGACGGTCGGCTCGCCCGCCCCGGCTGCCGGGATGCCCATGGCGTCGAAGCCGGACTCGCCGGAGGCAACGGCGTGGGCGTGCTCGCTGAGGACGGGGGTGCGGCCGTCGGGGCTGCCGGGGCGCAGCTCGCGCGACGCCTCCCCGGTGACGAGGGCGCGGCGCGCGGCGTTGTACGACTCGGAGAGCAGGGTGTCCAGGGGGACGTCGGCGGCGTCGCCGTACCACGCCTCCCGGTCGGCCATGGCGAGCTTGCAGCCCTCGATGAGCAGGTGCACGTAGTCGGCGGAGCCGTATGCGGGCAGCTCGGCGGGGAGCAGGGCGAGCTGCTGGAGGAAGGCGGGGCCCTGGCTCCAGCCACCCGCCTTGGCGAGCGTCCAGCCGTTCCAGTCGTACGTGGCGGGGGCCTCGTACGAGGCGGACCAGTCGGCCAGGTCGGCGGCGGTGAGGGTGCCGGTGTGGTGCTTGCCGCTGGTGTCCATGGTGGGGACGGCGGCCTGGCGGACCAGGGCCTCGGCTATGAAGCCCTCGCTCCAGATGGTCCGCGCCGCGTCGATCTGCGCGACGCGGTCCTCGCCGCCGGTCTCGCGGGCCTCTGCTATGAGGCGGCGCCAGGTGGCTGCGAGCGCGGGGTTGCGGAACAGCTCGCCCGGCCGGGGCGAGGCGCCGCCGGGGAGGTAGACCTCGGCGGAGGTCGGCCATTCGGTCTCGAAGAGCTCGCGCACGGTCTCGACGGTCTGGCCGACCCGCTCGACGGGTGCGTGGCCGTCCTCGGCGTAGCCGATCGCGTACCGCAGGACCTGCTCGACAGTCTTGGTGCCGTGGTCGCGCAGCAGCAGCATCCAGGCGTCGAACGCGCCGGGGACGGCGGCGGCGAGCGGCCCCGTGCCGGGGACGAGGTCCAGGCCGAGGGAGCGGTAGTGTGCGACGGAGGCGCCCTCCGGGGCGGGGCCCTGGCCGCACAGCACCTGCACGTCGCCGTCCTTCGGCGCCAGGATCATCGGGACCTCGCCGGCCGGGCCGTTGAGGTGCGGTTCGACGACATGGAGGACGAATCCGGCGGCGACGGCCGCGTCGAAGGCGTTTCCGCCGTCCTCCAGGACGGCCATCGCGGACTGCGAGGCGAGCCAGTGGGTGGAGGACACCATGCCGAAGGTGCCCTGGAGGGTCGGCCGGGTCGTGAACATCGCGCGCCACCTTGCTATTTGTACGTGCCAAGCGAATCGATCACGGCTCACGATCGGGCCTGGGGAGACTCTGGGGAGTTCCGCCCTGCAAGGTCGTTCACCTGATCGTCGAGCAGGCTATCGATCGCGCGTCGCCCCTTGCGACCCGCCTCCGGCATGAAGTGCGCGTAGTGGTCGAGGGTGATGGTGGGTGACGCGAGCCCCAGCCACCTGGCCAATGTCACCACTGACTCCCCCGCCTCAAGGACAACGGAGGCGTACGTATGCCGCAATACATGGAAGCCATCCCGCGGCGCCGCCTGCCACTGCCATGGCTTCGCCCCCTTGGCCAGCGGCGGAATCACACCTGCCTTGGCCAGTGCCGGCTTCCAGATCTCTGTGTTCCACGTGTTCGCCGCGACAGCGTTTCCGTACATCGTGGTGAGAGCCAAGTCGTGCTTCTTCCTCTCCCGCTCCGGTTCCGCACCCCAGGGAAGCTCAACCTTCAGTGATGGGTATGCCTTCGCGTGCTCGACCAGTTCACGCGCAACCGATGGCGGCATATCCACTACGCGCGTTTTGCCACCCTTCGGGAGCGCGAAGTACTTATGGCCGTTGATGATCTGCACCTGCCTCTTGACGTGTATGAGCCCGCGCCCCCAATCGATGTCGTCCGGGGCTGAGCCCAAAGACCTCGCCCTGCCGCAGCCCACATCCGAGACCTAGCACCACTGCGATTCGGTGCCGCTTGCTGATCTCATCGCGCACCCTGCGAGAGGTAGTCTCCGGCCACGGCTCGCGCCGTTCGTCAGGGAGCTTCGGCCATCGAACCGACTTGGAACGCATCGGGTTCCGGGACAGACGCTTATCGTCGACAGCGGTTTCGAGGACAGTCGACAGGGCAGAGAGGATGCTGCGGGCGTACTGTGGCGAGCACTTAGCCTCCAGTTTCACGATGTACGTGCGCAGCTCGGCCGCTGAGACCTTGTTGAGCGGAAGTTCACCCAGATACGGAATGACGTGCAGCCGTATCCGCTCGTCCAGACTCTTGCGGGTCTTGGCAGCACCACGAATGCCGGGCATCCAGTACTGCTGGATGTAGTCAGCGAGGGTGATAGAGCCATCCCGCGGGTCGATGAACTCCCCCCGCTCCTGATCCGTACTGGAGCGCCGCAGCCACGCTTTGGCGTCCTCCAGCGTCTCGAACGACTTGTCTCGAACTCCGGGGATTCCGGCGACGCGATACCGCTGCTCCTTGCCATAACGGCCGGTGCGCTCACGCCTCCCCGTGTCTGGGTCCTTCTTCTTCTTGATCCACCGGTCCTCGATGTACCCCGCCATGCAAAACCCTCTTCACCGGTGATGTACGCGAATGAGCGCGTGATGACAAGCAACACATACCTGGAATGGAGGCCGTAGGGAAGCGAGTTCGAGCTGAGCTTGCGACGTCACATCTTGGGCACTGCGAGCAAGGCGCTCAGCCTCGCCCCGTCGCCCGCACATCGGACGGCAAGAGGTGCGGCCTTCAACCACCAATTCACTTATGGAATGGCTTCACAGGCTTCCGCCCTACTGCGGGCTGCCCTTCGCTCACCGGCGTGATGCCCGACCGATCTGAAGCCGTGGTCCCGGTTGGCTGCGATCACGGTTCTCGCCGTCGGTGTCATATCCGGTGACGACAAACATGACCAGCGCGCACTGCATTGCCCCGGTTCGTCATGGGCACATTTTGGATAAGCCTCAAGCTCCTGGCCCTACACAGCCGCGTGGCTTCAGCGGCGGCCCACCGGCAAGTACAGCTAACCTCAATACCGGTAACTTAGGGTGGTTTTATCCGCTTGACCCGTTTAGGTTTGGTGGCATTGATGATGGTGATGGCCGGGGCGGGCGGGTGTTCTTGACCGTGTTGGGCGGCACGTTTGAGGGGCCAGTTGGCCATTTTGCGTTTGATGACGCGGGGGTTGGCCCGGCGGCGTCGCGGTGGCAGGAGGCGTTCGAGGAGTTCGAGGAGTTCAGTGTGGGTGGCTTTGACGGCGCGGGTGAGTCTGCCGGGGGGAAAACGCCGCCTGGTCGGTGACCTGGCGGCGCACGACGCGCAGTGAGCGAGTGAAGGAGATCCGGTCGGGATCGTGGTCGGCTTGTCGAGCGGCCTGGTGCATCAGACGCCTGATGGCGTGGTGGACGAGCAGGAAGCCGTAGAGTTCCTGCTCGGCTCCGTCGGGGTGCTGTGAACGCAGCACCAGGTGGGAACCGCCGAGGTGGGTCTTAATTTCGTCGAGAGTGGACTCGAACTCCCATCGCTGTGCGTAGAGTTCGGCCAGTTCTGCGGCTGGGGCCTCGTCCGGGTCGAGGACCGTGGTGAGGAGTCGGTAGACGCCCTCGTGGCCGGCGATGGTGTATTCCACCGCGCGTGCCGGGACCCCGCGACGGACGTGATGGATGTCGCTGCGGTCGAAAATCTCCGTGAGGTATGAACCGTCCGGGAACTGCTCGACCACGGGCAGCACGAGGTCCTTGCGGACTCTCCACAGCAGGTCGGCTCTGGTCGCGGCGGCTTTGCACCACAGGTCCACGCTGCAGAAGCCACGGTCGGCCAGCAGCATCATCCCCGGCTGAAGAGACGACAGGACCGTCCGGGCCAGGGTCTGCTCTCCGGTGCGCAGAGGGCCGATCGCACTGTCGAAAACGGCGTGGGTGCCGCACTCCACCAGGCCGACCATGCGAATCTGCGGGCATCCGACGTTCTGTTCGCCCCGCCCGGAGCGTGGTGGACGGCCGAACGCCTCCACGTTCGCCTTCGTGTCGGGCAGGTCAAACGTTGTGCCGTCGATCGCGGTCAAGCGCCAACCTCGGTAGAAGGCACCCTGAGTACCCGGTGCGGCAACCGGCCGGCACACACGCGCGAACAACTGCCGCAGCGGCGCCACCCCCAACCGTGACCTGGCTTTCCAGATCGCCGCCGAACTCGGCACCACCCACGACGCACGCCAGCGCCGCTCACCCTGCAAACCCATGGTCAGCAGCCGGGCGACCTCCTCGTAGCTCTGCCCCGAAAACAGGCACATCACCAGCACGAAGTAGACCACCAGCCGGGCCGGCAACAGCCGGTTCCGCTGCTGCACCCGGCCGGTCTCCGCCAACACCTCGTCCACAAGCTCCGCAGGGAACGTCTGTGTCAGCACCCCGACCGCGACCCGGTCCGACAGACGCTCACCAGATGACTTCGACTGACCCGCTCTCGGCACATAGACAACAACGACCAGATTGCACCTAAGTTACCGGTATTGAGGCTAGTAGGGCCAGCTGGGAACGGGAATTTGCTGGTCCTTGCCACGTCCGTAGGTGTGGCACAGGATCCGTTGAGTGAAGTGTGCGCGCTGGGCCGCAGCCAGCAGGTGATGTCAGCGGCCAGTACCAGCCATCCGTCCGCCGCCCTCGGCAATGGCACCTCGGCCGGGCAACATCGACCCGTCCCGCGGCCAGGGCGTCGTAGAGCCCACCATGCCCGCGGCGGTGTTCACCCACCAGCGACCGGACCATCCGCACACAACACAGCGTCCGCAAGCTCGAACAACGCATCCGCACGCCTGGTCAGACAGGAGTAGAACTCACCTCGCAAGCGTGACAGTTCCGCGAACGGATCCTGCCGGACAACATGGTGCAACAGGCCCATCCCCACGGCCTGCGTGCTCCTTGGTCGGAGTACATGCTCAGCCGAAGGCCGCCCGCACGTACGCCAGTTACCAGACCCGTTGATCAAGTACGAGGAGTCGTTCGACCTCCAAGGTTAAAGATCAAGTTAGGCGCTGAGCTGGTCCTGAATTTCTCTAAGGCGCCTCGCGAGGCTGGACGCGGACTCCTTGTCGCATGACAGGACGACGGAGAATTTGCTGAGCGTCACGCCCTCGGGCCGCTTGGTGTAGGACCACCGCTGACCAGCGCGCCATAGAGATTTGAAAAACTCCTCGCGAGCAAGTTCATCCTCGGAAAGTACGCTCTCGGCGGATTCGATGATCAGGATGTGATAATCCGACGAAAGCCATTGGAGGTCGCGAAGGCAATCATAGAAAGCGTGCCAGTTCCATCCAAAATAGTCAGGAAACTTCAGCGATTCCCAAAATTTCTGAAATGCTGACATCTCGTCGGGCATATCTTGGCCATTTAGGCGCGCCACGTAAACGCTTCCCGACGCGGGCAGGAGTTCATCGAGATGCAGGCCGCCGCCTGTCGTGACGATGTGCATCCATGGGGCGATGTGGATCGCCTGCGCTTCTTCTTTCATCACTCCACCCATCCGGGACTTCTGCCCACAATGTACGTCTGATAGTGAGTTGGAGTGTAGTAGGCAGACTTATCACTGCCGAACACCCAGCGCTCTCCGCCTGGCTTAGGATTGTCTGGTGATGGATAGCTCCCATATTCTTGATAGGTGATCGGCTTGCCTGAGGGTTCGTGGGTGGGAAGTTGATAGCCGCCATTTTTGCCGCTATTTTCAAATGGCTCAGTCCACCACTTCGGCCCATGGAAGCCTGGCCCGCCCCACCATCCGAAGTTAAACTTCTCCATGTCCCGAAGGACTTGCATGGACACTTCAGGAATGGACTTGGGTACCCATCCCTGTACTTTATCAACGTCTCCTAGAGTCGCCCCCGGGGTAAGTTTTGGGCAGCCTGACAGACCCATGGGGTCGACCCAAGTATGAGGATTAGGGATGTAAGCCGTCGGGTTGGGCGCCGGGGTGAGGCCCAGGGGGTCATGGCTAAGGTAACGGGCAGTTTCGGGTTCGTAGTAGCGGAAGCAGTTGTAGTGGAGGCCCGTTTCCGGGTCGAAGTACTGACCGGGGAAGCGGAGTGGCGTGTACGTCGTGCTGGTGGAGGCCCAGGTTGTGGTGCCCCAAAGGGTGTTTCGGGTGTGCCAGGCCAGTGCACCTGATTCGTTGATCAGCTCCGCGGGGGTGCCTACCAGGTCGGTGATGATGGTGAAGAAGCGGGAGTCTATGACCTCTTGGGGCGTTTCTCGGTCCAGGAGGCGTTCTCTTTGGGTGAGGGGCTGTAGGCCCTTGTGGTCCCAAGTGAGGACTATCGAGTGGGGGAGGTCCGGCGATTCAGTTGTCTGTTCGCAGAGGGTTGTGCCGTCCCAGGTGAACGTGACTTGTTCCAGGACCGTCGTACCGTCGGCGGCGAGGCGTTGCTTGGAGGTGCGGCGGCCGAGGGCGTCGTAGGCGTAGTGCCAAACCACGCCGTCGGGGGTGGTCACCGAGTGCAAGCGGTCTTCGGCGTCCCACTCGTAGCGCCAGGTGTCCGGCTTGCGGGACAGGCGGGTCCTCTGGCGCAAAGTGACGCGGCCCAGTGCGTCGTGTTCGTAGTGAATCCTGCCCGCGCGGGTGATCGTCGTACCGGTGTAGTCGCGGGGGCCCACGGCCTCCTGGCCGGGGTGGGTCGACGGCCAGGAGGCGTCCGTCTGGTTGCCCGCCTCGTCGTAGGCGTACCGCTCGGTCCAGCCCGCCGCGTGGACGGCGGTGACCCGGCCGGTCGGGTCCAGGTCGAACGTCTTCGCGCCCGCGAGCTGGTCGTCCACGCCGATCACATTGCCGTCCGCACGGTACGTGTAGTCGCGGCGCTGGATGCTGTGACCCGCACCGGTGACATGTTGGGTGGTGAGGCGGCCAATGTGGTCGTACAGGGACAACAGCGTAACGGCGTCGCCGATCCGGCGGGTGATCTCCTGGCCGACTGCGTCGTGATCGAAGGCCATGGTGCGGCCGGACGCGGTCAGGGAGGTGGGGCAGCCGACCGGGTCGTAGGTCCAGGTGCTGACCGCTCCCGTCGGGGTCGTGCGCCCGGTTCGGCGACCGAGCTCGTCGTACGCGTACGCCGTCGTCCGGCCGTTGACAGTCTCGGACTTGAGGCGCCCGTATCGGTCGCGGAGGCGTGTGATCGTGGCGTCCGAGTTGACCGCTTCCGCGAGTTGGTCGGCGAAGTCGTACGCGAATGTCGTCACGGTCCCCGCGGCGTCCTTGCGGACAACGCGGTCCAGCTCGTCCCGTTCGTAGCGGACGACTTGACCGAGGGTGTTTGTTCGTGAGACGAGCTGCCCCGCCGCATCCCTCTCGTACGTCAGCGTCCGGTCGTCGAAGTCGGTCTCTGACGTGACCCGGCCGACCGGGTCATACTCGTAATCCCAGTTCAGCCCCTGAGGGTTGGTGACCTGAGTGAGGTTGAGATTGGTGTCGTGGTTGAACTCGTAGCGGACACTGTCCGGCCCCGTGCGAGCAGTCAGGAGATCGAAATCCGTGTACTCGAAGGTCGTGACCCCACCAATGGCGTCAATGTGGCGGACGCAGTTGCCCTCGCCATCAAATGTCCATGATTGCTTGCTGCCGTCCCCCTCGACACGGCGGGCGAGTTTGCCCTCGACCGTCCATTCCAGGCGCGTGACGGCACCCAGCGGGTCGCTGATCGACACAGGTCGGCCGAAGGTGTCGCGCTCGTAGCGCGTGACCGCCCCCAGCGGGTCCGTGATGGTCAGGGGGAGACCAGCGTCGTCGGAGACGACCGTCGAGGTGTGCCCGAGCGCATCGGTGATGGAGGTGAGGCTGCCGGTCTCGTCATAGGTGAAGTGGGTGGTTGCTCCGGACGGCTCCGTCACCGATGTCCGGTTGCCGCAGGCATCGAATGTCTGACGCGTGATATTGCCGTCAGTGCCGACGATCCGGACCGGGAGCCCGAGTTCGTTGTACTCGGCGCGTGACTGACGGCCGTCGGGCCGCTCCACCACAGCAAGGCGGCCGTGTTCGTCGTAGGTGTAACGGCCGACGCGGCCCAGTGGGTTCGTGCGGGACAGCAGGCGGTTGTAGCGGTCGTACTCGAAGCGGGTGACCGCGCCGAGTGCGTCGATCTCGGCGACAACCTGTGAACGGTCATTGATCAAGTGGCGCTCGGTGTGCCCCAGACTGTTGGTGAGGGTGGTCATGTGAAGCCCGGTCGCGGGGTCGACGTCGTCCCACGTGAAGGTGGCTTCGAGGTGGCCGTTGGTGCCGGCCTGGTACACGCAGCGGTCGTGCTCGTCGTAGACATACTCGTACCGGCTGCCGTTGGTGTCCGTCCACGACGTGATGCGGCCCAGCTCATCGCAGTCGAAGCGCAGGGGGCGACCGGAGGAGTTGGTGACGTCGGTGAGGTGGCTGTCGGTGTAGCCGTAGCGGAGGATCTCCTGGTCGGTGCCGTCCGGTGCAGCGCCTGCCAGGTGCAGGGCGGTGACTCTTCCTTCGCTCGTGGTGAGCTTCAGGTGGTAGCCGCCGTGGTGCACGATCGACGTCGGGGCACCGGCCTCGTCGTACTCGAAGGTGATCCAGCGGCCGTTGCGGTCGTCGATCTGCGCCAGGAGCGCCAGCTCCCCGTTGGGGTGGTCGACGAAGTGCCGGACCCTGCCGGTTTCCGGGTCGGTGACCGTATAGCCGTCGCTCACCCGGTCCAGAGGCCAGCGCCGGCCATGCGTTGGCATGACTGGAACGCCGGGCGCGGGGTGCGGATAGGCAAGCAGACTGCCCTCGTCGCAGCTGAACACCACTCCCTCCGCGTCGATCTCCAACCGTTGGTCGATCGTGCTCGACCAACCGGATCCGAACCAGCGGCCTGCTCGGTAGGAGGAATCAAAGACGCGCTCGAAGGCAAGGGGCAGCGATCCCGGTAGCACGATGTCTGTCTGCGGGAGCAGCATGCGACCGGTCGCGACGTCGACGGGGTCTCCGGCGCACTTGACTTCGCTGCACTTCTTGGCGTTGGAGTCGGGGTTCTTCTCGTGGCCGTGCCGGTTCTTGCCCTTCGGGCTGTCGGCCAGGTCCTTCATCCCGGCTCGCAGGCCGCCCTTGATCAGACCGCCGCCCTTGGTGCCGACCAGCTCGGGTATAAGCCGGCCGAAGAATTCGGAGGGGTCGCCCTTGGCGGCGTCCCAGGCGTTCTTGAACGCCCGGTCAGGGTTGGCGGCAGTGGAGACGAGGCCGGAGAGCGTCATGTTGACGCCCTTGTAGTACTCGGCCGGGTGCGTCAGGTTGTACGGATCCTGCGGATTGACCGACCGGACAAAATTCACCAAACCCGCGGTGCCCTTGATGACACCGCCACCAAGGTGGGCCAGCTCGATGCCCTGGCCCACGCCGTAGTCGACAAGCTCCTGTTTCGCCCGGTCCAGGCCGGTGGGCTCCTTCGGAGCATGGGCCATGGCAGCGGTGACCGCACCCTTGGCCGCTTCGGCAGCCTCGTTGCGCGCTCGCCGGGCACCTTCGAGGATCTCCTGTGCGTGCTGCCGTTTGACGGTGCCCGGATCGGAGAACTCCCCCGGATGCGGAAGCGGATGATCAGTGTTGCGGACCGCGTCGTAGGCTGCCGCCTTCTTCCGGAACGCGGCAGCAGCCGTCTCGTAGTCCTGCTTGCCCTCCTTGTAGAGAGCAATCGCCTCACGCGCCTTGCCCTGCGCGCTCGTGACCGTCCCCGCGTAGGTCTCCAACGCCCCGGCCGCGCCTTCGAACGCATCCGCCGCCCGCAGCCAGTCAGTGGGCAGGGTCTGGAACTTCTCCCGGAAGGCGTCTGCGGCCACGCCCTTCCAGTGACCGGAGTCGAGCCGTTTCATCCCGCCGCCCACGAGATCGAACGCCTTCTGGAAGTCCCGCAGGTTCTTCACCGCCGCGGCAATCTTCTCCGGCCTGCCGTGGATCAGCTCGTTCGCTTCCTCACTCTGCCCGAGCTGCTGCTCCCCGACCTCCGCACCCAGCGAGGACGCAGTCTCATCACCCCAGTCCTCGACCGAGTCCGCCCACGAGTCGGCACCGACCTTCTCCAAACCCGAGCCGAGCACATCGGTACCCTTGTCGATCCCCTCGCCAACGACCGCCTTGCCCTTGTCGACAAGATCACCGGCCCCGTCGTAAAGGTCCCCGCCGAGCTTTCCCCAGTCCACCATCAGCGACTCTCCCCCCACCGCGGCTGCTCAGCCTGATCGATCGTCGCCTGCGACGGATCGAGCTGCTCCTTGAGCCGTTCATCCGCCGCCGCCCGCACCCCCGGGTCCACCATCCCACTGCGCTCCATCGAGTCGAGCGCGGCGTCCTCCACGTCGTAGACGGTGTTCTGCCAGTTCTGCTCGACCTCGCCGTGGGCCTCGATCATCGACTCCGCGCTGTAGTCCGGATTGTCATACGCGGACTGACTGCTGATCGTGTCCCAGCTCATCTTCTTGACGTCGTCCTCGGACAGGTGCGGATTCCCGTTCAAGGAGTTCACACCGACCTTGAACGAGTCCTTGATGTACTGCTCCTGCTCCGCGAAAGAACCCGCCGACAACCCGACCCCGAGCGCGAAGTCGTTCCCCTTCTGCGTCAGGGCCCGCACACCCCACTCCCAGCGGTCACAAAACGTCCGGAACTCCGACGTCAGCCCACCGTGCCCCAACTCCAGCCCCGACAACGCAAGATCGGAGAACCCCCGCCCCGTCGACGCCTGACCGATGAACCCGAGCTCCTTCAACTCGGCATGCGCCAGATCAATCCCCTTCGCGATCGCAGCCAACGCCTCCGGCGGCACATCAAGATCAGGACTCTCCCCGCTCACTGCATCCCCCCGAGATCCACCGCAACCGCCTCCGGCACGATCCCCACCACCGGCGGAAACAACATCCCGCCGTCCTCGCTGCCCGCATCCAGCGCCACCCCCGCAGGGCCCCGAAGCAACGGCACCATCACATCCAACAACCGCGCACCCAGAACGGTCCGATAGGTCCACTCCCGCCCGGCATCTCCACGAGCAAACGCAAACCTGGCCAGTGCCTCCTCGTCCGAGAACGCAACAATCCAGCGCACACCGTTCTGCTCCGCCGACCACAGATCACCATGGACATCCAGCGGCACCAACACCGCCGTACGCCGGAACTCACCCAGCAACACAGCAAACTCATCCCGGGCAGCCACCGCCGGATCACCGTCCAACGTCATGGCACGGGCCGGACTCGGCGCCTCACGCAGGGCAGAAGGTGCCTCGTCAGCAGGCCAGTCGGCCAGGTCGGCAATCTTTGAACGCCGAGCAGGCGGCTCTGCTGGATCATCCCCGTTATCGAACACCTGCCGAATGCTGCCACGTCACGCTTCCCGGAAGCAACGAGCAAAAGCAGCCAGTCACGGTGCGAACCTGGCCCGGCTCCACACACGCAGGGACAGACCTGCGAGCACCCTCGGAAATACGCCACTGAGCCCCTCGACCCTCTTCGCTCCGCACGGTACTAGTAAGGCTTCCGGCATCACTCCTGTACGCAGCGAGGGCGCGCGTGTACATGAACTTCACTCACCCCTGCTCGGGCATCTCAACGAAAGTCACCCCCTGCAGCGAATCGAGAGTCAGCAAGCCGGTCAGCCTTCTTCAGGGTGGGGTTCCCCGAGCTGGGCACCCACCGCGCGGGCCAGCTCCTCCATCGTCAGCTCGACGCGACCGCCATCTTCTCGCTGCGTAGCCTTCACGCCCCTCGGTGCGGCGCTTCGCGCGCACAGCCCACTGGCCTACGGCAACCATCGCGATGTCCCCCACCGCCCACGGCCGGCCCGCCGCCCGGATCTTGCGCTCCAGCCCTGCTCCGTCCCAATGACCACTCGGCTCCGCCAAGTGTTCTCCCCCTCGGCTACGTGCGGCCGCGCACCGCAACCTCGTAACGACAACCGACCGCGCTGATGCATTCCCGGCCCTGCCGATCCACCCGCCCCGGGGCCAGTTCGCCCACGGCAGACGCCACCTCCCGGAATCGACTACGCACTTCGGCACACCGCATGTCAACGTACGGGTGTCGGGAAAAACCCCAGGTCAATGAAGAGCTATCCAAGTCATGAACACCTCCAGCTCTCTCCTCGCCGCCATCGCGAGTCTCACCGTCGAAGACCACTCCTGGCTCTCCCCCAACCACTGCGCGGGGCCCGTGCTCGACCTCCTCGGCTCACATGGCTGGACGGTCGTCACCACACCAGAGGCCAACGTCCACGCCACGCCACGAGCCCGGACGGGCGCGCGTACGTCGAATGGATCCGACACTCACGCGACCTGGCGACGCGGCATCGTCTGGTCCGTGGCGGACGCCCTTGCTGACGCCAAACCGTGGTTCCAGGATTCGGATTCACCTGTCGTCGCTCACCTGGCCACGAACGCTGGCGCGCGCCCTGCCCACATCAGCAAGGCCACCGGCCGCGGCCGGGAGCGCGCCGCCAGCTCCCTGCAACCGCTCACCATGAACGGCCTCGTAGTCGCGGACACAAACGGCGGCACCTACCGGTTGTCGTCCTGACCCAGCACTTTCGCTTACACACCCTCGCTCTTGCCCCCAACCACCTCCGGATGTACGGACGGTGCGATCCAGGGAGTTCTCCGTGCCCCAGTACCTGACCGTCGGCCACCTGCTCCGTCAGCTTCAAGACCTTGATCCCGGGTTGCCGATCCGGCTCGCCATCAATCCCGACTGGCCCTTCACACACTGCCTCGGAACAGACGTTGTCGTGCGCGAAGGCATAGCGTTCATCGCCGATGACGGCCAGGAGGACTACCTGCCGGTAGCCGTCCGTAACGCCCTCGCCTGGGCCTGACCCGGCACTTCCCTCTCGACGAGGAGGCCCGCATTTCCCCGAACCAGTACGGAACACTCTCCGTCCAACCACTGCGCCACCTCGCACTCCTCCCCGTTCCCGCTGGCGTGCGCGGCGCACTCGTCCATCGCGTCTCCGCCCTCCCGGACGGGTCGTTCGACGTCTCTTGGCTCCCGTCCGACGCCGCCAGACTTCCTCTCGGGCAGATCCGGCTGCACTGGGGGCCCTCCTCCCTGACAGGCTGGGACGTCACCGCTCACCTCGGGCTGGCCACGGCCGAGGCCCATGTCGCCTCTTGGCCCACCGCACCCGCGCCTGATACGGCCGACGATCCACGAGGTTCGCGGCCTCTGCACTGCCTTGGTCATCGCCACGTCCGCCCTCGATCTCTCCAACCAACTCGCTGACATCTGACCGGCACCGCATAAGGCCGCCCCATGCCGCCCAGGCAGGGGCGGCTTTGCTCTATGTCCACAGAGCGTTGCGTACGCTCCTTACCAGGAAACAAGGAGGAGCCGATGCCCGCCGACGAGTAACTATCGAATTCGGCGGTGAAAAGGCGTACTCCTCTCGCCGCAATCGCCGCAATCTGCGGAGACGGCAGATCAAGCACACCATTCCCGAGCCGGTAATCAGCGGGCCAACCGCAGGCGCCGCGGTAGTCGCGGCGGGCGGCCCACGGGCTTCGACAAGAATATCTACAAGCGCAGGAACGACGTTGAACGGACGATCAACGTGCTCAAGGGGCTCCCGGGCTGTGGCGACCAGGTACGACAAGAGAGCGTAGCCCGCCGCGGCACCGTCACCTTCGCCGCGATCCGGCTATGGCTCCAGTGAGGGCCTGCCGGGCAGCTCCTGGGTGCCCTGGCGACCGTAGCGCTCCCTGCTCCATGCCACTTCTTCGGCGCTCACCGATGAATAGATGGCGTACACATCCCCGATACGGTCGTCGCCGCGCCGACGTCGCTGCCATTCTTCGTGGGCCCGAAACGCCATGACGGACACCTGCGAAGCAGGCTGCCAGTGCTGAGTGAAGGCCGGAGCGTTCGCGTCCGGGAGGTCTTCGAGGGGGACGCCGCGCTTCCCCAGTAGTCGCTCCAGTTTGTCGAACCGGAGGTGGCGGTCGAAGCGCCCATACCGGTCGCGAATTGCCCTGTTGAGGATGCTGCCACCCCGGTGCGACAGCCGATGCACCTGCAGGGTGAAGTGGTGCCCCTCCCAAGGATGGTCCGGCGTTTCCCGCATCCAGAAGAACTCGGCCATTCCGTAGTCGCGCCACATGCTGTGGTCATCAAGGGAGTTCTCGGCGAAATCGGAACCCAGGATCGCCGTGACCCGGTCGGGACTGTCCGTTGGCTTGGCACCGAGCACCGTTCCGGAGGCGACCACGTCCATGTAGAACGCGAGGGAATGCGGAGTCAACTGGTCTCCCTTGACGGGGCCGAGGGGTCAGAAGCAGCGTCCTCAGCATATGCAACCGGGACGCCACAAAGATCCGTCGGACAGGCCCTAAGCACTGCGCTCGGGGCTGACGGACGCCTTCACATCGGAGGCACACGATCAAGATGCAGCCGAGACAGCTGCCGACGAGCAGCTGTCGCCGCTACTCGTCACCCCAAGAGATGCCGGCGAAGGCGCCGTCGAAGCCGGGGCCGCTAGCCCGTGCTCGACGCTCGGATAGGTCGTGCCGTCCGGCATCGCGATCACGGCGTCGAAGTCGGCGCGGCTGATCTCGGGTTCGAGCCACTGGTTTTCCGTGTCAAGTCCGAGCGTGTTGTGCTGGTAGCCCTCAGACCCCGGCCGGGTGGCTGGAGAGCCAGGAGGAGTGCCGGTCGCGAAGCCGGTCCCGTTCTTCGGTCGTGGGGAGGAGAACGTCTGCACCGCCGTCATAGGGATGGTAGATGCGCTCCATTCGGGCGTCGGCGATTAGGACACCAGCCGTCTTGTAGTCCGCAACCTCACGTAGCAGGGCGTCGACGCATCCGTGCTGCCAGGGCCGGCGGGCGACGAAGAGGTGAGAGTAGTACGGAACTCCGGGTCTGGATCGTCCTGCGTCAGCAAGGTCTGCCAGTAGTCCGCGTCCGGCTGGTGCTCAGGAACGTCGGGCTCCGCTGTCCAAGCGGACGTGATCACATGTGCGACATCCCGCGAGTTCCCCTGAGCGCCGCTGAGTCCCAATGCCCGTGGCCAGGGGGTTTCTTCCTCCTTCGAGCCCCATGTGGCCGCATGACGTAACTTCGGGATTCTTGAAGCGCTCTCACTTCGCCCGACCGATCCACAGTCCGGTCGAAGGTGAGGGGGCTAGACCGACGTGCTGTCCGGGTTCGTCCTCGCGCGAGCCTCGGCAGGGTTGGCGGATGGCACCATGCGCGGGGATGTCGGGCGCCTCGACACCCTCACCGCGACGGCGCTGTGGTGATCCGCTTCTCGAACCAGTGGTGTGCATACGGCTCGTCGTTGAAGGCGGTGACCTCTTGGAAGCCGTAGGAGTGATAAAGGCCGACCGCAGCGCTGAGAGCCTTGTTGGTGTCCAGCCGCAGTACGTCAGAACCGTGCAAAGCAGCCCGCGCCTCCAACTCGACCAAGAACCGGCGTCCGAGGCCGAGCCTCCGAGCGTGGGGCGCGACCCACATGCGTTTCACCTCGGCCGGGGCACCGGGCGGTAGTTTCAGACCGGCGCAGCCGACGGGCTCGCCGTGCAGCCGGGCAACCAGGAACAGCCCCTGCGGCGGCCGGAGTTCGCCCGCGTCGGGCAGCAGACTCCGGGCGGGATCGAATCCGGTCTCGAAGCGCTCCTGCAACTCGGTGAAGTAAGACCGCAGGCATTGCCCGCTGTCGGGATGGTCCGGGTCGACGGCATCCAGCGTGACCGTCGCGGCGGTCAGCAGCCGGTCGACCTCGGCCATGGCGGCGACCAGCCGGGAGCGCTGGGCGGCGTTGAGCGGCTCCAGCAGGGAGCCAGCCAGCTCGTCGCTGCGGTTGTCGAGCAGGGCGCGCTCCGCGCGTCCCGCCGCAGTAAGCCGGACGGTGCGCACCCGTCTGTCCTGCGGCTGCGGCTCCACCGTCACCAGACCCTCGGTCCCCAGGGAGCGCAGCAGCCTGCTGACGTACCCGGAGTCGAGCCCGAGGCGCTCGCGCAGCCGCCGCACGTCCTTCCCCTGCTCGCCGATCTCCCACAGCAGCCGGGCCTCACCGATGGGCCGGTCGCGACCCAGGTAGTGGTCGTGGAGCACACCCACGCGTTCGGTGACGGTTCGGTTGAACCGCCGCACCTGGTCGATCCCCATCGTATCCATTCTCTGACTCTAGTCAGAGAATCTTGTAGGTGACCAGAGGTAGTCCACGTGGAGACGCACCGAGGGCTACCCGGTCCCGGCCGCAGCTCTTAGCCTCATCACCATCATCGTGTTGCACTCGAACCCACGTCTGAGCCAGCCTGAAGCACACCAGCCGACCCGCGGGTTCGCGCTGAAGAAGCTTCGGTTCCCCTGAACTCACGGGGCTCTACGGCCTCGGGGAACATCGGTACAGCGGTTATCGGTGAGAACGATCATGGTCGGCTAGCACAGCGATCCACTTCGCCGCTGGGGTTCGGTGAAACGCCTCCGGGCCTGCTCCGGTGCTGGCTACGGTCCGGCTCGTGCCGGTGGAATTTCTGAGTGATGAGCAGGCCGAGGCGTACGGGACGTTCGCCGAGGAGCCGACAAGGCCCGAGCTGGAGCGGTTCTTCTTCCTGGACGACGTGGACCGGGACCTGATCGCCCTGCGGCGCACGAAGCACCACCAGCTCGGCTTCGCGCTTCAGATGTGCACGGTGCGGTACGTCGGCCTGTTTCTGGAGGACCCGCTCGCGGTGCCGTGACCGGTGGTCGAGCACCTGGCCGCGCAACTTGGCATCAAGGACCCGTCGGTGGTCAAGCAGTACACCGAGCGGCGTCAGACGCTGTACGACCACGCGTGGGAGATCCGGGACGCCTACGGCTACCACCCGTACGAGGACACGGAGTGGGGGCGGCGGTTCCGTACGTTCCTGCATGGGCGGGCGTGGACGCACGCCGAGGGCCCGAAGGCGTTGTTCGACCACGCGGTGGGCTGGCTGCGCCGTCACCGGGTGCTGCTGCCCGGGGTGTCGGTGCTGGCCCGGCAGGTGTCGGAGGTGCCGAGGGTCGCGGAGAAGCGGCTGCACTCCACGGTCGCGGGGTCCGCCCGCCGTGTGGACCCCGCGCTGCCGGGCGATCTGGTGGCGACACTGAAGACGCCGGAGGGTTCCCGGTTCTCGGAGCTGGAGCGGCTGCGCCGGCCGCCGACGCGGACGACCGGGACGGCGTTCGCCCGCGCGCTGGAGCGGGTGGACGAGATCGGCGCGTACCGGCTCGGTCGGCTGAAGCTGTCGCAGATCCCGCCGAACCGGATGGCGGCGCTGGCCCGGTACGCGCTGGGGTCGAAGGCGCCGCTGCTGGACCAGGACGATGCCGAGCCAGAAGGTCGGGATGGAGAGGCCGATCAGCGCGATGGCGTTGGCGAGCCACTCCTCCGGCCTGCCGCGCCGTACGGCGGCGACGACACCGGCGCCGATACCGACGACGACCGCGAGGAGAAGGGAGAGCGCGGCGAGTTCCAGGGTGACGGGCAGTGCCTGGGCGATGGCGTCGGCGACGGGGAGTCCGGTACGGGAGGAGGTGCCGAGGTCGCCGGTGAGGGCGTGCCCGATGAACCGTCCGTACTGGACGACGATGTTGTCGTTGAGGCCGTAGCTCTCGCGGATCGCGGCGAGCGCCTCGGGGCTGCGTTCCTCACCGGCGAGGGCGAGCGCCGGGTCACCGGGCAGGGCCCGGATTCCGGCGAAGACCACGATGCTGACGAGGAAAAGGGTGATGAGGGACTGGCGCAGGCGCGTCAGCAGATAGCTCGTCATCGTATGTACCCCGCAGTCGTGACCCGGACCAGTCCGTCGCCGTAGACGCGGATGCCCGCGACGCCCTTGGTGGTGACGACGTAGTTCTTCTGCCGGTAGAGGTAGATCATGGCGTGGGCGTCCTGGACCCGGCGGGTCAGTTCGTCGTAGATCCCGGTGCGCCGGGCCGGGTCGGCGACGGTGCGGCCCTCGGCGATCAGCTTGTCGATCTCGGGGTCGCCGAGGCCGTACGCGTTCATGGCGCCCGCCGTCTTGAGGAAGTTGGAGACGTTGCCGTCGGGGTCGAGCCGGCCGGACCAGCCGCTGGTGAAGACGTCGTAGTCCCCGGCGTCGGTCTCGGCGAGCATGGTGGCGTACTCGGTGGGCCGCAGCGAGAGTTCGAAGCCGGCCTCCTTGACCATGGCCTGGAGGACCTGACCGACGCGTCCCTGTTCCGGGGTGGTGGAGGTCTTCAACTCGATCTTCACGGGGGTCTTCACCCCGGCCTCCTTCAGCAGCTTCTTCGCCTTGACGACATCGCGCTCGGGGCAGTCCTGCGGTTGCACGCCGGGGGCGATGGCGGACTGCGGGGAGATCGGGCCGCAGGCCGGTTCGTACATGCCCTGAAAGACGACCTTGTTGATCAGATCGCGGTCGATGGCGAGCTCGAACGCCTCCCGGACCCGGACGTCCCGGCCGAGCGGGGTGTCGATCTTCCCGGGCGGCTGCCCGAGGCCCTTCACATTGCCGACGTTGATGCCGATGCCCTGGTAGCCGAGCGAGGGCGAGTTGAAGAGCTGGAGCCCCGGTTCGGTGAGGGCGCTGCGTACGTCGACCGGGCCCATCTGGTCGCCTACCTGGAGGTCGCCGGAGCGCAGGTTGGCGAGGCGGACGTTGCCGTCGGGGATGGGCTTGTAGACGACTCCGTCGAGGTGGACCTTGTCGGCGTCGTAGTAGTGGGGGTCCTTCTTGAGGACGATCCGGTCGCCGCCGACCCGCTCGACGAACCTGAAGGGGCCGACGCAGGAGGGGTGGTTGGTGAAGTTCTTCCCGTACTTCTTGAGTGCGGTCGGCGACATCACCATCCCGGACCGGTCGGCGAGCACGCCGGTGAGCGGTACGTATGGGTGGTCGAGCTCCATTCGTACGGTGTACGGACCGGTGGCCTCGGCCTTGCTGACCGGGGCCAGTTCGGTGCCGCGCGCGGAGCCGGGCAGATCGCGGTGGCGCAGCAGTGAGGTGACGACCGCCTGTGCGTCGAGTGCGGTTCCGTCGCTGAAGGTCAGCCCTTCACGGACCCGCACCGTGACCGTGCGGCCGTCGGCCGAGGTGGTGGGGAGCGCGGCGGCGAGCTGCGGCACGACGGTGCCGTCCTCGTCGATGTCGTAGAGCTTCTCGCACATGCCCGCGAAGACCGTCCGGCCTACGAGGGTCTGGGCGAGCGTGGGGTCGAGTTTGTCCGGGTCGGAGTTGAGAGCAACGGTGAGCGTCCCGCCGTCGCGTACGGGCCGTTCATCGGTCTTCCGCACACCGCCGACCTCGGTCGCCGAGGACTGCAAGGACGCGCAGCCCGAGGTGAGGGACACCAATGCAACTGTCACCAGGGCAACCGATTTTCGGCGCACGAGGGCCTACCTCCCGCCAGGGGGTGATCAAGGAATATCGCAGACCGTATTTCGCATACAGTCCGCAGTGCAAGGGGGATGCTCACATACCGGACAGGAATTTTGCGGGCGCCCGGATAACGGGGCGGATTAAGACCGACCGGCAAATGGGGGTGGAAGAAGGAGCGGGGCTGGGTGCGTGCAGCTGCAAGGCGGAGGAGGGAGTCAACGCGATGAGGTCTCCCCTGCTCGAGCGGAGCCGAGAGCTTGGGGAAGTTGGTGACTGACGACAACGCCGCAGATGCGCGCACCCCGCGACGCCGCCCCCCATTTGCCGGTCGGTCTAAGGGTTTCGTCAGGAATCCGCCGGGGAGAGGCGTCCGCACCGGCAGCCCAACAATCGGGTTGAACGCGTCGCGAGGCGCGTGTTACCACTGCCGGGGTCGCGAACGACGATCACGACGTACATACGGGGGAGGCTGCCAAAGATGGTGCTCGGAAAACTGGTGAAACTGCGGGCCATGGGACCGCCGGACGCCGAGGCCCTGTGGCGGTGGAACCACGACCCGGAGGTCATGCGCTGGATGGGCGACGGCTATCCCCAGCAGCCCGAAGTGACGCGGAAGTGGCTGGAGGAGCGGCCCCATAACGCGTACGAGGACCTGATCCTCGGCATCGAGGTGCTGGAGAGCGAGCAACTCATCGGTCTCGTCCGGCTGCGCGACACCGAGCCGGAGACCGGCAGTGCCGAGCTCGACATCTACCTCGGCGAGAAGGAGTCCTGGGGCCAGGGATACGCCACCGACGCGCTGCGGACGGTCTGCCGGTACGGCTTCGACAAAATGCGGCTGCACAGGATCGCCCTGACCGTCGTCACCGAGAACCACGCGGCCCACCACGCCTACCGCAAGGTGGGCTTCGTCGAGGAGGGCAGGCTGCGCCAGAGCTTCCGGCGCGACGGCCGGTGGTACGACGAGTTCACGATGGCGATGCTGGAGGGCGAGCTCCGCTGACCCGCGAACAGCCGGGCCACCCTCACCACCACTCCGCCCTGGGCGATCCCGACGCGAGACGATCGAAAGCGCAAAGAAGACAATGTTCGGAATGATGTCCTCAGCAGGCGACGACCTCGGCCCTCTGCCACCGGTGGGCAGGACCGCCACGGCGCGAGCGGTCCCCGGGGCGCCGGCCGATGTCATGCGGCGCTGCGCCGCCGTAGCCATTGACCTTCCGGTTGCTGTGGCCGCAGTCCTGGGTCCGGTGTTGCTGCTGGAACAGGTGCTTCAGGCGCTCTCCATCACGGGCGCCGATGCCCGCGCGATCGGGCGCCCTTCGATTCTCGCGTTGCTCGCCGTCTTCATCCTGGTCTACTCCCCGTTGTGTGTCTCGCGCTGGGGCGGCTCGCCGGGAAAGCGTGTGCTGGGCATCGAGGTGGTGCGCGCCAGTGACGGTGCACGGCTCGGTTATGGGCAGGCGGTGCTGAGACACCTCATCAATCTCGTGGTGAATGCCGTGCCTGTGACTCTCATTGCCCATGCATCAGCGATCAGCCTCAGCGCGAACAAGCAGGGCATACACGACAAGGCCGTTGGCAGCGTGGTGATCCATCGCCGGCAGGCGGGATCTGCTGCGTGACGGCTCGGCTCGGAGCAGGCCGAGCCCCAAGTGTTGTAGGACCGGTCGTCACCGGCCGCCGCCGGCCGTCGCCGCCGCCCTGGTCCACGCCGCGTCGCGGAGCAGGCGCAGGCCGTTGAGGCCGACGATGACCGTTGAGCCCTCGTGGCCGAGTACGCCGAGGGGCAGGGGCAGGTGGCCGGCCAGGTCCCAGATGACCAGGCCGGAGATGAACACTCCGGCGATGACCAGGTTCTGGACCACCAGGCGGCGCGCGGCGCGGGACAGGGCCATGACCGCCGGGACGGTGGCCAGTTCGTCGCGGACGATGACGGCGTCGGCCGTCTCCAGGGCCAGGTCGGAGCCGGCGCGGCCCATGGCGATGCCGGTGTGGGCGGCAGCCAGGGCTGGGGCGTCGTTGACGCCGTCGCCGATGACGAGCACCTTGCGTCCGGCCGCCTCCTGTTCCCGTACCGCGGCGACCTTGTCCTGCGGCAGCAGCCCCGCGCGGATGTCGGTGATGCCGACGTCGGCGCCGAGGCGGGCCGCGGCGCGCGGGTTGTCGCCGGTCAGCAGCATCGGCGTACGACCCGTCAGGGCGGCCAGGGCCGTTACGGTCGCCGCCGCGTCGGGGCGGAGCCGGTCGGCGACGGCCAGGACGCCGACCGGGATTCCGTCGCACTGGACGAGGACGGCTGTGCGTCCGTCGCTCTCCAGCTCGGCCGTCAGCGCGGCGGCTGACCGGGCCGGGGCGGTGTCGGGGTCGGTGCGCAGGAGGCGGAGCGGGGAGCCGACCGCGATGGCGTGGCCCTGGACCGTGGCTGTTACGCCCGCTCCGGGGGCCGAGGTGAAGTTCTCGACGGCGGGTACGTGCAGGTGGCGGTCGCGGGCGGCGTCGACTACGGCGCGTGCCAAAGGGTGTTCGCTGGGGTGCTCGGCGGCTGCGGCCAGCGCGAGCAGGCCGTCCTCGTCGAGGCCGCTGCCGTCCAGCGGACGGATCGCGGTGACGCGCGGGGTGCCCTCGGTCAGGGTGCCGGTCTTGTCGAGGGCGACCGCGTCGACCTGCCCCAGGCGCTCCATGACGACGGCGGATTTCACGAGCACACCGTGGCGCCCCGCGTTGGCGATCGCGGACAGCAGGGGCGGCATGGTGGCCAGCACCACCGCACACGGTGACGCGACGATCATGAAGGTCATCGCCCGCAGCAGCGAACTCGCAAGGTCGGCACCGAAGGCCATCGGGACGAGGAAGACGGCGAGGGTGGCGGCCACCATGCCGAGCGAGTAGCGCTGTTCGACCTTCTCGATGAAGAGCTGGGTGGGCGCCTTCGTCTCGGAGGCTTCGGCCACCATGGCCACGATCCGGGCGATCACGGAGTCGGAGGCGTCCCGTTCGACGGTGACGCGGAGGGCGCCGGTGCCGTTCAGGGTGCCGGCGAAGACCTCGTCCCCGGCCTCCTTCACGACCGGCAGCGGCTCTCCTGTGATGGTGGCCTGGTCGACCTCACCGGCACCCTCCACCACCCTGCCGTCGGCGCCGACGCGCTCACCGGGGCGGATCAGGATCGTGTCGCCGACCCGGAGGTCCTCGGTGGCGACCGTCTCCTCGCCGCCGCCCGGGGTCAGCCGGGTGGCGGTGGCCGGGGCGAGGTCCAGCAGACCGCGCACGGCGTCCTGCGTACGGGCGGTGGCCAGCGCCTCCAGGGCTCCGGAGGTCGCGAAGATGACGATCAGGAGGGCGCCGTCCATCACCTGACCGATCGACGCCGCCCCGATCGCGGCGACGATCATCAACAGGTCGACGTCGAGGGTCTTGTCCCGCAGGGCGCGCAGCCCCTCCCAGGCCGGTTCCCAGCCACCGGTGAGGTAGGCGAGGGCGTACAGCGGCCCCCATGTCCAGGCTGGGGCGCCGGTCAGCTGCAGGGGCAGCGCGACCATGAACAGGACCAGGGCGGCACCGGCCCAGCGGGCCTCCGCCAGAGCGAGGACGCGTGTGCGGCGCCGCGGCGCCGTCGCGGAACCGGTCGGCGCCGCCCGTTCCGGACGCTGAAGCAGGACAGAAGGCATGACAAATCAACCCTTCACGGGCAGGCGGACGGCGACGAGCCCACCATACAGGAACACCTGAACAGGTCTTCATGTGTTATCAGTAGGATGGGCTCCATGGGTCACGGAGCCGACGACACGAACGCCGCCACCACACGCGAACGTCTGGACGCCGTGGGGACCGCCGATGTCGCCGCGACCCTCCAGGCCCTGGCCACCCCGTCCCGGCTGCGCATCCTCGCCCGCCTCCAGGAAGGCCCCTGCGCGGTCGGCGATCTGGCACAGGCGGTCGACATGGAACCCTCCGCCTGCTCCCACCAGCTGCGCCTGCTGCGCAACCTCGGCCTGGTGACGGGCGAACGCCGGGGCCGTTCGATCGTCTACGCCCTGTACGACCACCACGTCGCCGAGCTCCTCGACCAGGCCCTCTTCCATGTCGAGCATCTCCGCCTCGGCCTGCAGGACGCGCCCGTGACGGTGGAATCGGACTGACCCCCCACCCACCGAGCCCGGGACGAACGCACGTGCTAATGCCCTCGGCAACACCCTTTCGCATATGCGGAGTTGAGTAAGTCTGTAGGCTTCGGCCCTCATCAGCACCAATGAGGGGGGAACCTCACGTGCGTAAGCACCTCGTCGTCGCCACTGCCATATCCGCCGGCCTTCTGGCCACGCTCGCCGTCGCCCCGGCGCAGGCCACCGAGTACAGCTCGGCCCTGAAGATCCGCGCGGCCCAGTACGACGCGCCCGGGCGCGATTCCAACAGCTGTTCCTCGGGCAACACCCGCGCGGAATACCTGACGCTCAAGAACTACTCGTCCAGAACGACCGTCAATCTCAAGGGATACGCCGTCAAGGACGCGGCCGGCAACAAGTTCAAGTTCACCGCCAACCATTACCTCCAGCCCGGTGACTACATCAAGCTGCGCGGCGGGTACGGCACCGACTCCGACGCCAACAACGTCGTCTACCGCGACAACTGCAACTTCATGTGGAACAACGACGGGGACACGATCTACCTCTACAAGCCCTCCGGCAGCCGCTCGGACGTGCACGCCTACTCCAAGTCGGCCAACGACCGCGACGGCAACGGCTACATCGCGTTCCACAGCTGAGCCGATTCCGCAGGTGAGCGAATTCCACAGCTGAGACAACTCCACGGCTGCGCCGAGGGGCCGGTCCGTGCGGTGAGCCCGCGCGGACCGGCCTCCGAGGCTCGCACAAGCACCGGGACATGTGCGGATTAAACCGCACTACGACGGGGTTATGCCTGGTCGGAGCCGATTCGCGGAGCAGGATCGGGCGGACGTGGAGGCACGGCTGTGCACGGTGAGTACAAGGTCCCCGGCGGCAAGCTCGTCGTGGTCGATCTGGAGGTCGAGGGCGGCGCGCTGCGCCATGTGCGCGTGGCCGGGGACTTCTTCCTCGAACCCGACGAAGCCATCGTCGCCATCGACGCCGCGCTGGAGGGTGCGCCGTCGAACACCGGCACCGCCGGGCTCGCCGCCCGCATCGAGGCGGCGCTGCCGCCGTCCACGGTGATGTTCGGACTGTCGGCCGAGGGCGTGGCCATCGCCGTACGCCGGGCGCTCGCGCAGGCCACCGAGTGGAGCGACTACGACTGGCAGCTCGTCCACGACGCCCCGCAGTCCCCGGCCCTGCACATGGCACTCGACGAGGTCGTCACCGCCGAGGTCGCCGCGGGCCGCCGCCCGCCGACCCTCCGGGTCTGGGAGTGGGACTCCCCCGCCGTGATCATCGGCAGCTTCCAGTCGCTGCGCAACGAGGTCGACCCCGTCGGCACCGATCGGCACGGCGTCTCCGTCGTCCGGCGCATTTCCGGCGGCGGGGCCATGTTCGCCGAGCCGAGCAGCACCATCACCTACTCGCTCGCCGTGCCGCAGTCCCTCGTCTCCGGCCTCTCGTTCGCCGACAGTTACGCCTATCTCGACGACTGGGTCCTCGAAGCGCTCGGCGATATGGGCATCAAGGCCTGGTACCAGCCGCTCAACGACATCGCGACCGACATCGGGAAGATCGCGGGAGCGGCCCAGAAGCGGGTTGTGGGCCCGGACGGCGGACCCGGTGCCGTGCTGCATCACGTGACGATGTCGTACGACATCGACCACGACAAGATGCTCGACGTCCTGCGCATCGGCAAGGAGAAGATGTCCGACAAGGGCACCCGGAGCGCCAAGAAGCGCGTCGATCCGCTGCGCAGGCAGACGGGCCTTCCACGCCAGGCCGTCATCGACAACATGATCCAGTCCTTCCGCAAGCGCCACGGACTCACCCAGGGCGCGGTGACCGCCGAGGAACTGGCGCGGGCTGAAGAGCTCGTACGCACCAAGTTCGGCACGGCGGAGTGGACGGCCCGGGTGCCGTAGCCGCCGGTGCGGCACCCGGCCGGGCGTGCGCGGCACATATCCTCGCCCGGGCACACCGAACGCAGAACGGATGAGGACGGACACCGTGGCGGACAGAAGCAGGACCGGCTCAGCGGCCACCGACAGCGGCTCGGATGCGCCCGGCTCGGATGCGCCCGCCTCGGATACGCCCGTCCCGGTCTCGCTCAGTGCGCAGGCGCGCGAGGCCGTCCTCCGCCGCATCGTCGACCGGCGGTACGCGCAGGGCGCCCGCCTCGTCGAGCGAGAGATCGCCGAGGAGCTGAGCATGTCCCGCGTACCGGTGCGCGAGGCGCTGCGCGCGCTCGTCACCGAAGGGCTCCTCGAACTGCTCCCGCACAGCGGCGTACGCGTACGCCGCCTCGGCCGCACCGATGTGGAGCACCTGTACGAGGTGTGGGAACCCCTCGCCGTCCAGGCGTCGCGGCTCGCGGCGCGGGCTGCCGCAGCGGGCGACAGCGAGGGGGTGGCCGCGCTGGCGGCGGCCCTCCGCCAGGCCGAGTCCGCGGCAGCGGCGGACGAGGGGACGCGCGAGGTGGCCGCCCACACGGCGTTCCACGAGGGCGTCGTGGCCATGTCGGGCAATCCGCTGCTCGCCCGCACCATGGATCAGTTGAGCTGGCAGCTGCGGCTGCTGTTCGGTCTGCGCGAGGAGCCGGCGCACATGCGGGCCCAGCACGCCGAGATGTACCGGCACATCAGCGGCGGCGACGCGGAGGCCGCTGCCGCGAGCACGCTGCTGCATGTGCGGGACAGCAGGACGGTCGCCCTGCGCTCCCTCTTCGGCACCGGCTGATCCCTTTGTATACCAGGGCCGTACAGAAGCATCTCCCAGCCGCCCCTGCAGGCACTTTCCTTGCCTAGCACCGGAGCTTGGTATACAAAATGGCGAAGGCGTCGCAGCGCCCTCGACCCACGCCCGCCGAAGGAGCCCCCATGCAGCCGTCCTCGCACTCCCCAAGCGCGCTGTCCCGCCGCACGATGCTGGCCGGTGCCGCCGCGCTCGCCGGCACCACGGCCGCGATGACCGCCGCCCCCGCCCGGGCCCACTCCCCCGCCGCTGCCACCGCGTCCGAAGCGGCGGGGCACCACAACCGGGCCGTCCTCTTCCGCAACGTGCGCCCGTTCGGCGCGGCGAAGGCCACGGACCTCGTGGTCGTCGATGGCCGCATCTCCGACGGCCCGGCACCCCGCGGCGCGAAGACCGTCGACGGTGGCGGCCGGATCGCGCTCCCGTCCCTCGTCGACGCGCACATCCACCCCGACAAGACGACCTGGGACGGCTCTTGGGTGTCACGGCGTCCGGCGAGCGGCATCGCCGACTACGTAGAACAGGACGTGGAGCTGTTCCGCAGCCGGCGCCGGCCCGTCGCGGAACGCGCGTACGGCCTGATGGCGCATGCCGTCACCCGCGGTACGCGGGCGATGCGCGCCCACGCCGATGTGGCTCCGGCCTACGGTCTGGCCGGCGTGGAGGGCGTGGCGCAGGCCCGTGAGCGGCTGCGCCACGCCCTCGACGTCCAGATCGTGGCCTTCCCGCAGCACGGCGTCATCCGCACCCCGGGCACGGCGGCACTGCTGGAGAAGGCGGCGCGCGAGGGCACCGTCGACTTGATCGGCGGTATCGACCCGATCGGCTTCGACCAGGCGCTCGACGAGCAGCTCGACCTCGTCTTCGGCATCGCGGACCGCCACGGTGTCGGCGTGGACATCCATCTGCACGACCGCGGCGAGAAGGGGATGAAGGCGATGCGCGGCATCATCGACCGTACGCGCGCCCTCGCCCTCGCCGGCAAGGTCACCGTCAGCCACGTCTTCTGCCTGCCGGAGCTGTCGGACCGTGAACTCGGTTCCGTAGCAGCCGACTTGGGCGAGCTGGACATCTCCCTCACCACGGTGGCGCCGTCCGCCTCGCTGGTGCTGCCGATCGCCCGGCTGCGCGAGTACGGCGTACGGGTCGGGCTCGGTTCCGACGGGGTGCGCGACTCCTGGAGCCCGTTCGGCAACGCCGACATGATGCACCGTGCGCATCTGCTCGGCTGGGTGACGGACGTACGCCTCGACCAGGAGCTGACGGACTGCTACCGCGTCGCGGCCCACGGCGGCGCGGAGGTCATGGACCTCGCCCACGCGGACTTCGAGCCCGGCGCACCGGCCGACTTCGTCCTCGTCCAGGGCGAGTGCCTGCCCCAGGTCGTCGTGGACATGCCCCGACGCGACATGGTCGTGCACGGCGGGGCCGTCGTGGCGCGCGACGGCGTGTTCCTCGACTGACGACTCACAGCACGACACACAGAACCGCCCCGGCGGGCAGAAAGCCGGCCGGGGCGGAGCGCTGTGCGGGGAATCGCCGTCGGGTCAGCCGAGCGTGGCGATGGCCTGGTTGAACGTGGCCGACGGGCGCATCACGGCCGCGGCCTTGGCCGGGTCGGGCTGGTAGTAGCCGCCGATGTCGACCGGCGAGCCCTGCACCGCGATCAGCTCGTCGACGATGGTCTGCTCCTGCTCGGCCAGCGTCTTGGCGAGCGGCGCGAACGCCTCGGCGAGCTTGGCGTCGTCGGTCTGCGCCGCCAGCTCCTGGGCCCAGTAGAGGGCCAGGTAGAAGTGGCTGCCGCGGTTGTCGATGCCACCGAGCTTGCGGCTCGGCGACTTGTCCTCGTTGAGGAAGGTGCCGGTCGCACGGTCCAGCGTGTCGGCGAGGACCTGGGCGCGCGCGTTGCCCGTGCTCGTCGCGAGGAACTCGAAGCTGGCCGCGAGGGCGAAGAACTCGCCGAGGCTGTCCCAGCGCAGGTAGTTCTCCTTGACGAGCTGCTGGACGTGCTTCGGGGCGGAGCCGCCGGCGCCCGTCTCGAACAGACCTCCGCCGTTCATGAGCGGAACGACGGAGAGCATCTTCGCGCTCGTGCCCAGCTCGAGGATCGGGAACAGGTCGGTGAGGTAGTCACGGAGCACGTTGCCGGTGACGGAGATGGTGTCCTCGCCGCGGCGGATGCGCTCCAGGGAGAAGGCGGTGGCCTTCTCCGGCGACATGATCTCGATCCGGAGACCGTCCGTGTCGTGGTCGGCCAGGTACGTCTTTACCTTCTCGATGAGCTTCGCGTCGTGCGCGCGGTCCTCGTCGAGCCAGAACACGGCCGGGTTGCCGGTCGCGCGGGCGCGGGTGACGGCGAGCTTGACCCAGTCCTGGATCGGCAGGTCCTTGGCCTGGCACATCCGGAAGATGTCACCGGCGCCCACGGCCTGCTCCAGCACGGCGTTGCCGTCGGCGTCGACGACACGCACCGTACCGGTGGCGGGGACCTCGAAGGTCTTGTCGTGGCTGCCGTACTCCTCGGCCTTCTGCGCCATGAGGCCGACGTTGGAAACCGAGCCCATCGTGGACGGGTCGAAGGCGCCGTGCGCGCGGCAGTCGTCGATGGTGACCTGGTAGACGCCCGCGTAGCTGCTGTCCGGCAGGACAGCGAGGGTGTCGGCCTCCTGGCCGTCCGGGCCCCACATGTGACCGGAGGTGCGGATCATGGCCGGCATGGACGCGTCGACGATGACGTCGCTGGGAACGTGCAGGTTGGTGATGCCCTTGTCGGAGTCGACCATCGCCAGGGCAGGGCCCTCGGCGAGCTCGGCCTCGAAGGAAGCCTTGATCTCGTCGCCCACGTGGGGCACCGAGTCCAGGCCCTTGAGGATGCCGCCGAGCCCGTCGTTCGGAGTCAGGCCGGCCGCGACGAGCACCTCGCCGTACTTGGCGAACGTCTTGGGGAAGAAGGCGCGGACCACGTGGCCGAAGATGATCGGGTCGGAGACCTTCATCATCGTGGCCTTGAGGTGCACGGAGAAGAGGACGCCCTCGGCCTTGGCGCGGGCGATCTGCGCGGTGAAGAACTCGCGCAGCGCCGCCTCGCGCATCACGGCGGCGTCGATGATCTCGCCCGCGAGGACGGGTACCGACTCGCGCAGGACGGTGGTGGTGCCGTCGTCACCGACGAGCTCGATGCGCAGGGTGCCGGGCTCGGTGACGACGGCGGACTTCTCGGTGGACCGGAAGTCGTCGACGCCCATGGTGGCCACGTTCGTCTTCGAGTCGGCCGACCAGGCGCCCATGCGGTGCGGGTGCGCCTTGGCGTAGTTCTTGACCGAGGCGGGGGCGCGACGGTCGGAGTTGCCCTCACGCAGGACGGGGTTGACCGCGCTGCCCTTGATCTTGTCGTAGCGCGCGCGGACGTCCTTGTCCTCGTCGCTCTTCGCGTCGTCCGGGTAGTCCGGAAGCGCGTAGCCCTGCGCCTGCAGCTCGGCGATCGCGGCCTTGAGCTGCGGGATCGAGGCCGAGACGTTCGGCAGCTTGATGATGTTGGCGCCGGGAGTCTTGGCCAGCTCGCCGAGCTCGGCGAGTGCGTCATCGATACGCTGGCCGGCCTCGAGGCGCTCCGGGAAACTGGCGATGATCCGGCCCGCCAGGGAGATGTCGCGGCTCTCCACCGCGACACCGGCCGTCGAGGCGTAGGCCTCGACGACGGGCAGGAACGAATAGGTCGCCAGGGCAGGGGCCTCGTCGGTGTGCGTATAGATGATGGTCGAGTCAGTCACCGGGTGCTCCGCTCCACGTCTGCAACATTGCTTGACATCAAGATATCTCGTAGCCGGTCCCCTCTCCACAGGGCCCCGCCCCCGTTCTCACGCGAAGGCGTCATCTGCGGCGTGGCTCGACGAGCCCGGCCTCGTACGCGAAGACGACCAGCTGGGCCCTGTCCCGGGCGCCGAGCTTGATCATGGCGCGGCTGATGTGGGTCTTGGCGGTGAAGGGACTGACCACCATGTGGGCGGCGATCTCCTCGTTGCTCAGTCCACGGGCCGCCAGCGCGGTGACCTCGCGCTCCCGGCGCGTGAGGATCTCCAGGCCGGGGGCGGTCGTACGGTCGGGGGGCCTGGCGACGAACTCGCCGATCAGCCGGCGGGTGATGGCGGGCGAGAGGAGGGCGTCGCCGCGCGCGGCGACCTTGATGGCCTGGAGCAGCTCGGCGGGTTCGGTGTCCTTCAGGAGGAATCCGGCGGCGCCCGCGCGCAGCGCGTCGAAGACGTACTCGTCGAGGCCGTAGTTGGTGAGGATCACGACGTGCACCCCGGCCAGCCGGGGGTCGGCGGCGATCTCGCGGGTGGCCTCGATGCCGGTCATCACGGGCATCTGTACGTCGATCAGCGCGACGTCGGGGGTGTGGTGCCGGGCGAGCTCCACGCCCTGGCGGCCGTCGGTGGCCTCTCCGACGACCTCGATGCCCTCCTCCGCGTCCAGCAGCGCCCGGAATCCGGCCCGCATCAGGGCCTGGTCGTCGACGATCACCACCCGGATGGTGTCCTGGCTCATCCGGTGACCGCCCGCCCGGCCGGTTCGGCGCCGGTGAGCGGAAGCTCGGCACGCACCGAGAAGCCGCCGTGGGCGCGGGGTGCGACGACGAGGGTGCCGCCGAGCGCGGTGACGCGTTCGCGCATGCCGGTCAGCCCGGTGCCCGGGGTGACGGTGTCGCCGGGCAGGCACGGCCCCTGGTCGTCCACCGAGACGACAAGGCTGCTGTCCGTATAGCTGAGCCGGACGGTGGTGCCGGCCCGGTCGGCGTGGCGGGCCACATTGGTGAGGGCCTCCTGCACGATGCGGTACGCGGCCCGGTCCACGTCCGCGGGCAGCGGCCGTGCGTCGCCGTCGGCCGTGACGGCGAGCGCGATGCCCGCCGCGCGGGCCCGCTCGGCCAGCTCCCCTATCCGGTCGAGGCCGGAGCCCGGCTCCGCGACATCCGTTCGCAGGACCTCCAGCGTCGCGCGCAGCTCCCGCATCGCCTCGCCGCTGGCCTCCTGGATGGCGAGGAGTGCGGGCTCCACCTCGGCACCGCGCTTCCGGGCGAGATGGACGGCGACTCCGGCCTGGAGTTTGACGATCGAGATGGAGTGGGTGAGGGAATCATGCAGCTCCCGGGCGATACGCAGCCGCTCCTCGCCGGCCCGACGCAGCGCGGTCTCGTCCCGGGTGCGTTCGGCGTCGAGGGCGCGCTGTTCGGTCTGGCGCAGGTAGGCCTGCCAGTTCTTGTCGATGAGCCCGGTGACTCCGGCACAGAGGAACCAGCCGAGCAGGAGCAGGCTCCGCTCGACGGTGTCCCGGGTGTCCGGCGCCGTGGCGAGCAGTACGAGGACGTAGCCGATGAGGAAGACGCCACCCGCCGCGACGGCCTGCCCGCGGTGCCCGTTGCGCGCCGCCGCGTGTACGGCGGCCAGCACGGGGAAGGCCGCCCAGGTGCCGGGGTGCGCGTGGACGACGTACGCGAACATGCAGAGCGTGGTGACGGCGAGCACGGTGCGCGGGGCTCTGCGGTGTACCGCCAGCGCGAGCGAACCGGCCGCGACGAGCAGCAGGTCCAGGACGCCGGGCGTGGATGCGGCGACGGCCGCGAGAGCGACCGCCGTACCGATCGCCGCGGCCAGTACCGCATCCAGCAGTTGCGTCCGCCGGCCGATGTCCCCGTGCATGAGCCGCACCCTAACTCCCTTACGCTGCAGGGCGCGTCATCCTTGGAGACCGGCTCCGCGCTACTCCCGGCGGAGTAGCCGCCTCCCCGGGACGTCGGTCCGGCGCAGCGCCGAATACCTTCCGGTGTACGACGACCGGGGCCGGGTCCGGGGGTGACCATCGTCGCCATGACCGGACACTTCCGATACACCTCGCCCCAGCCACCGAAGTCCGCGACCGGAGTGGTCGCGGACGTCTACGCCCAGCTGGCCACCGACTTCGGGATCGAACGCGCGTCGACCTTCGTCGTCCTGTCGGCGTCACCGCCCCTCCTCACCGCCACCTGGGCCCTGGTACGCGAATCCCTGCTGGCCGGACACGTCTCCCGTACGGACAAGGAGGTGGTGGCGGCCGGGGTGTCGCTGGCCAACCGGTGTCCGTTCTGCGTGGTCGCGCACACCGTGCTGCTGCACGCCACGGGCGACCACCGGCTGGCCGAGACGATCGGCAGCGGCGGGCTGCCCGCTGACCCCGGCCACCGCGAACTCCTCGCTTGGGGAAAGGACATGAGCACCCCGCCGCCGTTTCCGGCGGGGCACGCACCGGAGCAGATCGGGACGGCGCTCGCGTTCCACTTCATCAACCGCATCGTGTCCTCGCTGCTGACCGAGGACATGCTGCCCGGAGGCGCCCAGAGGTACCGGCTGGTGCGGAGCGCCGCGGGCCGTTCCCTGGCCCGCACCGTCCGGCGGGAGCTGCGGCCGGGGACGAGCCTCGCGCTGCTCGAAACGGAAGGTGCGGAGCCCGCCTGGGCCGCGGGCACTCCGGTCGGTACGGCCTTCGGGGTGCTGCGTTCGGCCGCGCACCTGGGCGCGGGCCTGCTGAGCGACGAGGACGCGGCGTTCGTACGGGAGTCGGTGGCCGGCTGGGACGGCATCACGCCTCTTCCGCTCAGCGGTGCGGAACTGCCGGACCGGGCGGAGCGGCCCGGTGCCCGGCTCGCGCTGCTCGCGGCCCGGGCCCCCTACCGGATCACCGATGAGGACGTGGCGGCCTGGCGCGTGCCGCCGTTCACCGATCACTGCCTTGTCCATCTGATCGCCTTCGGCGCGATCTGTGCCGTCGAGCGCATCGAAGCGAATCTGCCGACTCACTCCAAGGAGCTCGCATGACCGTCGCCGCAGCGTGGAACGGCCCTCTCGGTGCGCACTGGGCCGACCATTCCGACCGCTACGACGCGATGCTGTCCGCGTTCGACGGGCCGCTCATCGACGCCGCCGCCCTGGAGGCCGGGGACCGGGTGCTCGACATCGGATGCGGCAGCGGCGCCATGAGCCGGATGGCCGCCCGACGCACCGTGCGGGGCCGGGTCGTCGGCGTCGACATCTCGGCACCGCTGCTCGACAGAGCCCGGGCCCTGACCGACTCCCGGCAATACCCCTCTGTGGAGTACGAGTTGGGGGATGCCCAGGTGCATCCCTTCCTGCCCGGCGGCTACGACGTGGCGATCAGCCGGGGCGGGGTGATGTTCTTCGCCGACCACATCGCCGCGTTCACCAACATCGCCGGAGCTCTGCGCCCCGGCGCGCGGCTGGCCCTGGTCTGTCCGCAGCCCGCACCGCCGGAGGGCGAGGAGCGCAAGGCGCTCGGTCTGCTGGCCTCACTGCTCGGCCGTGATCATCCGGTCGAGGGGGCGGTGGCGTCGGCCATGGCGTCCCTCTCCGCGCCGGAACGCATCCATCAGGTGCTGGCGGCGGCCGGTTTCGAGGAGATCCGGACCACCCCGGTCGTGGCCGCCACCCACTGGGGGAAGGACGCGGCGGACGCGGTGGACTTCTTCGTCTCGCGCACCCCCGGGACGACGGTGTCGGACGAGGTGCGCGCCGCGATGCTGGACGTCCTGTTGCCGCACGAGACGCCCGGGGGTGTGCTGTTGCGGGCGGGGGTGTGGGTGGTCAGCGCCCGTCGCCCTTCCTGAGCCCGGGCCCGTGCGGCGCCGGTGGCCGGTGCTCGAACCAGCGGCGGTCGGCCTCCAGTTGGGCGGCGAGCGAGATGAGCTTCTCCTCGCTGCGGGAGGGGCCCAGCAGTTGGGCGCCGATCGGGAGGCCGTCGCCGGTGAAGCCGGCCGGCACGCTGATTCCGGGCCAGCCGAGGACGTTCCACGGCCAGGCGTACGGGCAGGCCGCCGCCATCGCGAGATCGGTGCGCCAGGCGCTCAGGCGGTCGAACGCGCCGATGCGGGGCGGCGGCGCTGCGGTGGTCGGGGTGAGCAGCACGTCGAAGCCGGATGCGTCGAAGAGGGCGCCGATCCGCCGGTGCTGGCGCACTTCGCGGGCCCGGGCAGCCCGCACCACCCGGCCGCCGAGGAGGGTACCGGTGCGCAGGGCGCTGCGGGTGCGTGGGTCGAGGAGCGCGGGTTCGGGGTGGAGTGCGGCGAGTTCGGCGATCCCGGCGGTGGCGCGGGGGACGAAGGAGAGGCCGATCAGCCCGTAGCGGGGGCGGGCCTCCTCGACGTGGTGACCCAGGCGGGCCAGGCTCTCGGCGAGCGCGGAGACTGCGCGGCGGACCTCGGGGTGGGGTGCCACGTGCGTGAGGGTGAGCGCGGGCCGGAAGGCGACGGCGATACGCAGGGTGCCGGGGTCGCGGCGGGCGGCGGCCGATGCGCCCACGGCGGGCGGGCGGTGTGGGTCCTCGGGGTGCGGTCCGGCGACGGCGTCCAGCAGGAGGGCGGCGTCGGCGACGGTACGGGCGAGGGGGCCGTTGACGGTGAGCCCCTGGAAGGCGTCGCTGTGCGGGTGGACGGAGATCCGGCCGCGTTGCGGTTTGATGCCGACGAGGTGGGTCCAGGCGGCGGGGATACGGACGGAGCCTGCGCCGTCCGAGCCGAGCGCGGCGGGGACCAGACCGGCGGCGACGGCCGCCGCGGACCCGCCGGACGAACCGCCCGGTGTGTGCGCGGTGTTCCAGGGGTTACGTGTGGCGCCGAAGGCGGGCCCCTCGGTGAACCCCCACTGACCCAGCTCGCAGGAGTTCGTCTTGCCGACGACGACGGCCCCGGCGGCGCGCAGCCTGCGCACCGCCTCGCTGTCGGAGGTGGCCGGGGGCCGGTCGCCTTCGCAGCCGAAGTAGGTGGGCATGCCCGCGACATCGGTGTCGTCCTTGACCGCGACCGGCACACCGAGCAACGGAAGCCGCTCCCCCGCCGCGAGTCTGCGGTCGGCCTCGGCGGCCTCGGCGAGCGCAGCCTCGGGGCGCAGCTGCCGGAAGGCGTTGAGGGTGGGCTGCGTCGCCTCGATACGGGCAAGTGCCGCGTCGACCAGTTCGGCGGAGGTGGTCAGACCGTCCGCGAGGCGGCGTGCGCTCTCCGCCAGACCGCTCGTGTCTGCTGAGGGCATGGGCCGACGCCTCCTCGTAGTGACTTACTGGAGGGTAACCACGGCGGGGCGGCCCACTCAAGCATTCGGCCGGATTGTCAGTGCCGGTTGGTACGTTCGGCAGCACACATGAACGAGAAAGACGGTGGGATCTGTGGGACCGGAGTTCGAGGGGGAGTTCGAGACGCACCTGACGGTGCGTCCGGCGTCCGGGCCCGACGGCACGGAGGGGGACGCGGACCGGCTGGGGCTCTGGGCGGTCCGCAGGGGGCTGAAACTCACCCGCATCGTCCTGGACCGCGGTGCGGCCCCCGACCAGCCGATGCTGACGGAGCGGGGCCGGGGCAGCCTGTCCGGGCAGCGGGAGGCTGCGGCCCGGCGCCGGGCCGAGCTGGAGGCGGCGGGCTTCCCGGTGGTCCGGGTGAAGATCGAGGCGGCTCCGTGGAACGAGGACGTGCCCGGCACGCCGGCCGCGGCGCGTGAGCTGGACGGAGTGCTTCCCGGCTGCCACTTCGAGCACCACATCAAGCTGGTGCTGTCGGGCGAGGATCAGCTCGTGATGGCCAGAGCGGTGGCCGAGCTGCACGGGGCGCATCTCTCGCGCAATGCCCGTCGCGCGTACGAGGGGCGGCACGAGCGGTTCGTGACGCAGCGCTGCCGGGCGGTGGGCCGCCCCGGGGCGCGGGCCCGCCTCGACGCGCTGCTGGCCGGGCTGTCCGCGGCCGCGCTGGAGGCGGTGGAGGTCGAGGAGGAGTTCGTGGTGTACGACGACTGCCCCGCGGTGGACGCGGGCTGGATCGATGAGCGCGAAAAGGTGACCGTATGAACACGTCCGGGGAGAACGCGTCTGCTGCGGGGCTGTCGGGGAAGAGCCCGTTCGACCGTGCCGCTCCCGGCGAACCGGCCTTCGCCGACCCGGCGCTCGCCCCGCGCTGGCGGGCCGCCCGGCGGGCGGTGCAGGACCACGTGCTGCGGCTGATCGCCGGGGCGCCCTGGGGCGCGAACCTGGTACTGCGGGGCAGCCTTCCGGTCCAGGTGTGGGTGGGCGAGGCGGCGCGGGAGCCCGGCGATCTGGACTGGGTCGTGCTGGACACCTGCCCGGACGTCCACAAGGAGTTCGTGGAGGCGCTGCGGACCGGCCCCGCACTGTCCGACGGGATACGGATCGACCCGTCCGCGGTGACGGAGGACGAGGAGTGGACGGTCCGGGAGTACCAGACGGAGGGCGTACGCCTCCTGATCCCGTGGGAGACCGAGGGGCTGCCGCCGGGCGAGCTGCGCATGGACTTCGCGTACGACGAGGAGATGCCCGAGGCGCCGGTACGGCTCGACTGCCCGCGCGGCGACGGCGGCCCGCCCACGGCGATATCCGCCGCGAGCCCCGGGCTCTCGCTCGTCTGGAAGCTGATGTGGCTCGCCGAGGACTGGGAGACCGAGGGGCTGGGCGCGGCGAAGGATCTGTACGACGCGATGCTGCTGGCCGAGCACCCGCTGACCTCCTTCACCCGGGCCCATCTGCTGGAACTGGAGATGGAGGTCGGGGACTGGTTCACGCCGGACTCGGTGCGCGACTTCGAGGTGGACTGGGATGCGTTCCACGCCACTCATCCGTGGGTGGAGGGCGACGCGGCGAAGACGGCCGAACGGCTGGAGCGGGCGCTCACCCGGCTCTTCCAGGAGGCACCGGACCGGTAAATGTCCGCCGCGCGTCGGGCCCCGGGCCGGCGTACCCTCGAAGGCACGGATCGCCCGCCTGAACACGGCCCTGACCAGGGCCTTTCAAAGGAGGCGACGTGACCGGACAGCGTATGGCGGCCCGGTTGGCGGCAGGCGCGGCAGTCGTCGTTCTCACTGTCACGAGCGGCGCGGTGGCCCTGGCGGACGACGATTTCGAGTCGCTTACCGCCCAGCAGATCGCCGACCGCTCCCGTGACGCCCTGCTGGACGCTGACTCCCTGCGTCTGACCTCCGAGGGCGACCTCGGTGAGGGCAAGGCCCCGATGACCGTGGATCTCACCCTGGACCGGGACGGGAACTGCCGGGGCTCCGTGGATCTCGGCGAGGACAAGGGCGCGGTCGAGGTCATCAAGCGGGGCGACGCGGTGTGGCTGAAGCCGGATTCGGCCTTCTGGAAGAGCCAGGTTCCGATCGGTGGGACCACCTTCGAAGCGATTCTCGACGGCCGGTACATGAAGGGCGAGGCCGACGACCCGCGCCTGCGCAGTGTGACGGAAGCCTGCGACCTGGACACCTTCCGCGAGCTGCTCACCGACAACGCGGACAAGACGAACGGGACGCTCACCAAGGGCACGAAGACCACGGTCGGCGACACCCCTGTCATCCCGGTCACCAGGACCGAGGGCCGCGAGAAGCTGACGCTGTACGTGGCGACGGAGGGCAAGCACTATCCGGTGCGCCTGACCGTCCAGGGCTCGTCGGCCGACGCGGTCGTGGGCCTCTCCGGCTTCGACAAGCCGGTACCCACGGCCACGCCGTCCGAGGACGAGACCGTCGATGTCACCGCACTGCTGGGCGGGGCTCCCGCTCCGGTCTGAGTCCGAGGCCGAGGAGGGTGTAGAGCACCAGCGAGGAGGCCAGGCCGACGGCCCAGCCGTAGTCCGCGAGGGGTTTCAGGAACGGGATGAGTCCGTCGGCGGGGAACGGCCCCTTGCCGGGTGCCGAGTGGGAACCGCCCACCGCCAGGACGCCGCCGACGGCGAAGGCGGCGACCGCGCGCCAGTTCCAGCCGTTGGTGTACCAGTAGCGCCCGCCGGGGCGGTACAGATCGGCCAGGTCCAGGACGGTGCGTCGGATGATCCAGTAGTCGGCGATGAGGATGCCGGCCACCGTGCCGAGCAGCCCTCCGACCAGGCCGAGCCACGTGAAGATGTACAGCTCGGGGGTCTCGGTCAGCTTCCACGGCATGATCAGCACACCGATGATTCCGGTGATCAGCGCGCCGGTGCGGAAGCTGATGAGCTTCGGCGCCAGATTCGCCAGGTCGTACGCGGGTGACACGACGTTCGCCGCGATGTTCACCGAGATCGTCGCGATCAGGACGGTGATCAGCCCGAAGAGCAGCCCGAAGACGTTGTCGGTCTTGGCGACGAGCTGGACCGGGTCCCAGACGGGCGCCCCGTACACCGCCTGCGAGCCCGAGGTCACGAAGACGGACAGCAGCGCGAAGAAGGTCATGGTCGTCGGCAGTCCGAGCGACTGCCCCCAGAGCTGGGCGCGTTGGCCCGCGCCGAAGCGGGTGAAGTCGGGGATGTTCAGCGAGAGCGTGGACCAGAACGCGATCATGCCCATCAGCGAGGGGAAGAAGACCGGCCAGAACTCCTTGCCCCAGCCGAGCGCGGACGGCTGGTCGAGGAGCGGGCCGAAGCCGCCCGCCTTGACGGCGATCCATACCAGCAGCACCACGGCGCCGACGATGACGAATGGCGCCGCCCAGTTCTCGAAGCGCCGCAGGGTGTCCATCCCCCGGTAGATGATGGCGAGTTCGAGAGCCCAGAAGAGCGCGAAGCAGAGCCAGAGCGTCCACGGCTGGCCGCCGATCACGGAGGCGTTCGCCCAGCCGCCGAAGATCTTGCCGAGCAGGGTGAAGATGCCGACGCCGCCGATCCACGTCTGGATTCCGAACCAGGCGCAGGCGACGGCGGCCCGGATCAGGGCGGGCAGATTGGCGCCGCGCAGCCCGAACGACGCGCGTGCCAGGACCGGGAAGGGAATGCCGTACTTGGGCCCGGCGTGACCGGTGAGCAGCATCGGGGCGAGGACGATCACATTGGCCAGGGCGATCGTGAAGACGGCCTGCTTCCAGTCCATCCCGAGGGCGACGAGCCCCGAAGCCAGCAGCCAGGACGGGATGTTGTGCGCCATGCCGACCCAGAGGGCGGCGAAGTTGTACGTCGTCCAGCGGCGCCGTTCGAGCGGGACTGGCAGGAGGTCCTGGTTGACGAAGCGGGGGTCGTCGGGGACGGCGCCGGGGGCCAGCTCGACACGGCCCGACGGGTCGGGTGTCCGGCCGTGTATCCGGTCGTGTTCGGGTGCGGGTGGGACGGTCGATGTCATGGCGGCTGGACCCTTCGCTCGGGAACGGTGCCGTGCGGGGCGGGGGGTTGTATGTGTGCAGCCTGGGCTGGGGACGCGCTCGGGGTCAGTCGGACAGTGCGGGGATGATCTCGGAGCCGTACGCGTCGATGGTCGCTTCGCGCGCGTCGTGCATGTTGTAGACGGCGAACTGGTCGACGCCCAGGTCACGCAGGACCCGCAGCTTCTCGATGTGCGCCTCGGCCGGGCCCAGCAGACAGAACCGGTCGACGATCTCGTCGGGCACGAAGGCGGTGTCCGGGTTCCCGGTGCGGCCGTGGTGGCTGTAGTCGTAGCCGGACCGCCCGGCGATGTACGCCGTCAGCGCTTCGGGCACGAGACCCGAGTGCTCGCCGTACCGCGAGACGAGGTCGGCGACGTGGTTGCCGACCATGCCGCCGAACCAGCGGCACTGCTCGCGTGCGTGGTCCAGGTCGTCGCTCACATAGGCGGGCGCGGCCACACAGATGGTGAGTGCGTCCGGGTCCCGGCCCGCCTCGGCCGCTGCCTGCCGTACCGCCTTGACCATCCACTCGGTGAGGTACGGGTCGGCGAGCTGGAGGATGAACCCGTCGGCCTTCTGCCCGGCCAGGGCGAGCGCCTTGGGGCCGTACGCTCCCATCCAGACGGGCAGCCGGCCGTCCTTCACCCAGGGGATCTGGACGGGCTGACCGTCGACGGTCGCTTCGCGCCCCTCGGCCAGGTCGCGGATGACGTCGATCGACTCGCCGAGGCGGGCCAGGGTGTTGGGTTTGCGGCCGGCGACCCGCATGGCCGAATCGCCCCGTCCGATGCCGCACACCGTCCGGTTGCCGTACATCTCGTTGAGGGTGGCGAAGGTGGAGGCGGTGACCTCCCAGGTGCGGGTGCCGGGGTTGGTGACCATCGGGCCGACGATCAGCCGCTCGGTGTGCTCCAGAATCCGGCTGTAGATGACGAAGGGTTCCTGCCAGAGCACCGTCGAGTCGAAGGTCCAGCCGTAGCGGAAGCCGTTGCGTTCCGCACGGCGCATGAGTCCGACGACGGCCGATGCGGGCGGGTCGGTCTGGAGGACGAGTCCGAAGTCCATGACAGGTGCTCCTAGTCCAGGTACTGACACGTGGCGCGTGGGGTGTACATACCGTGCCCGGCTCGGCCGGTGAACTTGCGTCCCTCGATGACGGGTTCGCCGCGCGAGAGCACGGTCTCGACCCGGCCGGTGAGCTGTTTGCCCTCGTACGCCGAGTAGTCGACGTTCATGTGGTGGGTCTCGGCGGAGATGGTCTGGGTGGCGTGCGGGTCGTAGATGACGACGTCCGCGTCGGCTCCCGGGGCGATGGTGCCCTTCTTCGGGTAGAGGCCGAACATCCGGGCCGGTGACGCGCAGGCGATCTCGATCCAGCGGCGGCGGGTGAGGTGGCCGTCCACGACCGCCTGGTGGAGGAGGTCCATCCGGTTCTCCACGCCGGGCATGCCGTTGGGGATCTTCGAGAAGTCGCCGCGGCCCATTTCCTTCTGGCCGGAGAAGCAGAACGGGCAGTGGTCGGTGGAGACGACCTGGAGTTCGTTGTTCCTGAGCCCCCGCCAGAGCGCTTCCTGGTGCTCCTTGGGCCGCAGCGGGGTCGAGCAGACGTACTTGGCGCCCTCGAAATCGGGCTCGGCGAGGTTGTCGGTAGAGAGGAACAGGTACTGCGGGCAGGTCTCGCCGAAGACCGGGAGTCCCTTGTGGCGGGCGGCGGCGATCTCTGCGACGGCCTCGTCGGCGGAGACGTGGACGACGTACAGCGGCGATCCGGCGACCCGGGCCAGCTGGATGGCGCGGTGGGTGGCCTCGGCCTCCAGCGCGACCTTGCGTACGTCTCCGTGGTAGCGCGGATCGGTGCGCCCCGCGGCCAGCGCCTGTTCGACGAGGACGTCGATCGCGATGCCGTTCTCGGCGTGCATCATGATCAGGCCGCCGTTGTTCTCGGCCCGTTGCATGGCCCGCAGAATCTGGCCGTCGTCGCTGTAGAAGACGCCCGGATAGGCCATGAACAGTTTGAACGAGGTGATTCCCTCCGCGACGAGGAGGTCCATCTCCTTGAGCGAGGACTCGTTCACGTCGGCGAGGATCATGTGGAAGGCGTAGTCGATGGCGCAGTTGCCGTCGGCTTTCGCGTACCAGGCGTCGAGTCCGCCGCGCAGGCTGCCGCCCACGCTCTGGATGGCGAAGTCGATGATCGTGGTGGTGCCGCCCCAGGCGGCGGCCCGGGTGCCGGTCTCGAAGGTGTCGGCGGCGAAGGTGCCGCCGAACGGCATCTCCATGTGCGTGTGCGCGTCGACGCCGCCCGGGATGACGTACTTCCCGGTGGCGTCGATGGTCCGGTCCGCGGTCCAGCTGTCGGCCGCATCGGTGCCGTGGGCGGCGAGGGCGGCGATGCGCCCGCTCTCGATGAGCACGTCGGCGTGGATTTCGTCGGACGCGGTGATGACGAGGCCGCCGTGAATGACGGTGCGGCTCATGTACCCCTCCTCGCGGTGGCGGAATGGGTCTACGCACGTAGACAGGGTGCGTGGTGAAGAACGTAGAAGTGGGTTACCCACTGTGGCAATACCGCTGCTGCTAACCGATGAAGACGTTTCCGTTTCCCGTGCGGCGCACCCCACCGGCCCAACGCACGACGCGGCGCGGCACCGGCCCGATGCCGCGGTACGGCACCGCGCCGTGTCGTATACGTCCGGCGGGCCGGGGCGGCCGGGCGGGGGAACGTGCCGGGCGGCGGGACAACAAGGGCGAGCGGCAGAGCCGCGTGGCCGCCGTGCGGTTGCGCCCCTTCCGGGCCCCGTGACCCGGGAGATCCCCTGGGTCGGCGAGGTGCCGTCCGACCTGGAAGCACTCGCCGCGGTGCCCGGCCGGCCCCACCACTACATCGCCGTGGCCAGTGCGGGAACCGCCCACGACATCATCGTGGCGCACGGCAGGGCGACGCTGCGGGGCGACCCCGTCGTGCTGCCGGGCCGGCGCGGCGGCGACAACTACGAGAGCTTCGCGCAGAAGTCCGTGGTGCGGGCGGCGGCACTGAACGTCGGCGCGTACCGGATGGCTTTCGGCCCGGTCACCTCGCGGCAGGAGTTCGCCGTGCCGTATCCGAACCAGGATCTGAAGATCCTCGGGAACGGCACCGTCATGGTGTCGTCCGCCTCGGACTCCAACGTGGACGAGGGGCCGTTCAGTTCGGCGGTCCACGTCGCGGGACGGCTGTCCGTGAACCGCGCCGACATGGCCGTACTGACGCTGAGGAAGACGCCGGACCTCAAGCCTCTGCGCCACTGCACCAAGCAGCACGACCGCAGGATCGAGGCCATCGCCTTCCTGCCGGACCGTCAGGCGCTCTGGGGCACGGACGACGAGAACAAGGGCGGCTCCGTGAAGTTCAACTGTGTGAACCGGGTGAACCGGGTGAACCCGTAACAGCCCCGGAGAGTGGCCGGGTCCGGGCCTCGCACCCGGGCCCGGCCGCTCGGCCGGCCTACTCCACCGCACGCAGGGCCTCGCCGAGGATCGTCGCGCCCTCCTCCGCCTCGGCGACGGTCAGCGACAGCGGCGGGGCGATCCGCAGGACGCTGGTGCTGTGTCCGCCGCCCTTGCCGAGGAGCAGTCCGCGCTCCCGGGCCGCTTCGAGGACCGCGGCTGCGGCCTCCGGGTTCGCCTCGTCGGTGCCCGGCTTCACCAGTTCGATGCCGATCACGAGGCCTCGGCCCCGCACTTCGCGTACGTACGGCGAGCCCGCGCCGACCGCCCGCAGCCGCTCGATGAGCAGCCCGCCGACGCGTCGCGCGTTGCCCTGGAGGTCGTGTTCCAGGAGGTATGAGAGGTTGGCGAGCCCGGCAGCCATGGTGACCGGGGAGCCGCCGAACGTCGAGATGGAGTTGGCGTCCAGGCAGTTCATGACCTCGGCGCGGGCGACGACACCGCCGATCGACATGCCGTTGCCGATGCCCTTGGCGAACGTGAGGATGTCCGGCGGTCCGTGCTCGCCATGTGCCTGCCAGCCCCAGAAGTGGTCGCCCGTCCTCCCCCAGCCGGTCTGCACCTCGTCCGAGATCCACAGGATGCCGTGCCGGTCGAGGACCTGACGGAACGCCGCGTACAGCCCGTCGGGGGGTGAGGTGAAGCCGCCGACGCCCTGGATGGGTTCGGCGATCAGTGCGGCGGCCTCGCGGGTGTGCCCGAGCAGGTCCTCCAGATCGGCGACGCACGCCTTGACGAACTGGTCGTCGCTGAGTTCCGCGTACGGTCCGCGGGTGCGGACGCCGCCGTGGACGTACAGGGTCTGGAGCGGCGACAGGGTCGTGGGCGACCAGGCCCGGTTGCCGGTGATGGACACGGCCGAGAACGACCGGCCGTGGTAGCTGTTTCGCATCGCGAGGATCTGGTTGGACTTGCGGTACGTGGTCGCCAGCAGCAGGGCGGTGTCATTGGCCTCGGTGCCCGACGTGGTGAAGAAGACCCGGGCGTCGGGGATGCCGGAGAGGGTGGCGACGCGCTCGGCGAGTTCCACCATCGGGCGGTTGAGGTAGAGCGTCGAGGAGTGGATGATCCGCCCGGCCTGTTCGGCGACCGCCTTCGTCACCTCCGGCAGGGCGTGTGCGGTCATCGTGGTGAGGATGCCGCCGAAGAAGTCGAGGTAGCGGTTGCCGTCCGCGTCCCAGACGTGCCGGCCCTCGCCGTGGGTGAGCTCCAGGGGCCGGCGGTAGTAGAGCGCCAGCCAGTCCGGGCTGACGGCGAGATGGCGCTCATGCAGTCCGGTCACGGCTCGACCAGCCCCTCGTACGCGTCCGGACGGCGGTCCCGGAAGAACGCCCACTGCTGGCGTACCTCCTCGATCAGCCCGAAGTCGAGGTCGCGGACGAGGAGTTCCTCCTCCTTGTCGCTCGCGACGTCACCGACGAACTGGCCGCGCGGATCGACGAAGTAGCTCGTGCCGTAGAAGTCGTTGTCGCCGTATTCCTCCTGGCCGACCCGGTTGATCGCGGCGACGAAGTACTCGTTGGCGACGGCGGACGCGGGCTGTTCCAGCTGCCAGAGGTGGCTGGAGAGCCCGCGCGAGGTCGCGGACGGGTTGTAGACCAGCTGCGCCCCGTTCAGGCCGAGTTGGCGCCAGCCCTCGGGGAAGTGGCGGTCGTAGCAGATATAGACGCCGACCTTACCGACGGCGGTGTCGAACACCGGCCAGCCGGCGTTCCCGGGCTTGAAGTAGTACTTCTCCCAGAAGCCCTTGACCTGCGGGATGTGGTGCTTGCGGTACTTGCCGAGATACGTGCCGTCGGCGTCGATCACCGCAGCGGTGTTGTAGTAGAAGCCGGACTGCTCGATCTCGAAGACCGGCACGACGACCACCATGCCGGTCTCCCGGGCCAGGTCCTGCATCCGGCGGACGGTGGGCCCGTCCGGGACGGCCTCGGCCCAGCGGTAGTGCTCGGGTTCCTGAACCTGACAGAAGTAGGGGGCGTTGAACACCTCCTGGAAACCGATGATCTTCGCCCCCTGCCGGGCGGCCTCGCGCGCGTGTTCCTCGTGCTTGGCGATCATGGATTCGGTGTCGCCGGTCCAGGTCGCCTGGACGAGTGCGGCGCGTACGACGTGGGACATGAGCTGCTCCTTCGACGCGGCGTCAGAGAGCCTCTACGTGGTTTCTACGCCCGTAGACACAGTGCGTACGGGAGAACGTAAGCCCCGTCCCACAGCGGGGCAAGACCATCGCCGTGAACCGGCAGAGTCGATCATGTTTCGCACCCGAGCGGTCCACTCCTTGCATTGAAGTGCACTCGAACTCGTAGCCTCCGGTACACGACCGACCGAAGGGAACCCTCGTGCGTTACACACTGTTCGGCAGGACCGGTCTGCGCGTGAGCGAACTCGCGCTGGGTGCCATGACGCTCGGCAGCCACGAGACGGACCCCCGGGCCGTCACCGCGACGAGTGGGCGCATCATCGACGCGTACGTGGAGGCGGGCGGCAATTTCGTCGATACGGCCGACATCTACGGCGCGTCCGAGGCGGTCCTCGGCGAGGTCCTCGGGCGGCGCCGCGAGAGCCTCGTACTCGCCAGCAAGTACACCTGCGCCACCGCCAAGGGCGACGTGAACTCGGCGGGCAACCACCGCGGGAACCTCGTCAGGTCGGTGGAGTCCAGCCTCACCCGGCTGAACACCGACCGGCTCGACGTCCTATGGGTGCACGCCCGCGACAACTTCACCCCGGTCGACGAGGTCATGCGGGCACTCGACGACCTCGTCAGGGCGGGGAAGGTGCTCTACATCGGCGTCTCGGACTGGCCCGCGTGGGAGATCGCCCAGGCGTCGACCCTGGCCGAACTGCGCGGCTGGACCACGTTCGCCGGCTCGCAGCTGCGCTACAGCCTGCTGGAACGCACCCCCGAACGCGAACTGCTCCCGCAGGCCCGCGCCTTCGACCAGACGGTCTTCGCGTGGAGCCCGCTCGCGCGCGGCCGGCTCACCGGCAAGGACCTGCCCACCGGGCCGGAAGCGGCAGACAGCGGGTGGGACGCGACGCGCCGCCGGGAGCACGACACGATCACCGCGGTCGTGGACATCGCCCGGCAGGGCGGCTGGACCCCGGCGCAGGTGGCACTGGCGTGGCTGCGCGGGCGCCCCGGCAACATCGTCCCGATCATCGGCGCCTCCACGGAGAGCCAGCTCACGGACAACCTGTCCTGCCTGGAGGTCGAGCTCGACCCCGCAGCCGTCGCCCGCCTCGACGAGGTGAGCGCCGTACCGCTCGGTTTCCCGCACGACTTCCTGCGCGAGCCGGGCGTCGTGGAGACGGTCTACGGCGACCGCTGGGCGGACATCGACGACCGGCGCTCCACGTACCGGCGTACGACGGACGGGGCCTGACCCCTGCGACAGGCCTCAGCGACGACAGGCCTCAGCACGTCTCCTGTCGGCCGGGCCGACGCCGGATGTCACGCACCAGCGTGTGGATGGCGACCAGGAGCAGGGCGGCAGCGCCCCAGACCCAGAGAACGGACGCGCCGTCACGGTGGTCGCGGACCACGACGAAGAGCAGCAGCAGGGTAGCGGGAATGCCCAGCGCCGAGATGATGAGGTTGATGCGGTCTGTCACCGGGCCATCATGGCCCGCTGCCGAGCGCCCCGTGCGGTCCTTGTCGTAACAACCGCCCTACGCCCCGGCGATGCCCGCCACCCGCAGTGCGTGGACGAGGTCCCACTCCCGCGCCGCCGACACCTCCCGGGCCGCTGCCAGCAGTTGCGGTACGAGGTGGCGTGGGTCGCGCTCGGCGATCCTTGCCGCGTCCTGCGGTGTACGTACGCGGACGAAGGCGCCCAGCAGCGCCCGCGCCTGGGGGGCCAGGCCCGCCCGGTCGAGGGCGGCCACGGCGTCGGCTATCTCGGTCGCGGGGCGGGCCGCGCCCTGGCGCAGCAGGTGGGCGCAGTCGTCGGGCCGCCCGGCGGCGGCCAGTGCGCCCGCCGCCGCGGCCAGTCCTGCGGGCGGCAGTGTGGACACCTCCCACAGCAGGGTCGCCCAGTCGGCGGCCAGTCCCGCCCCGTGCAGGGCGAGCGCGAGGACCGGCAGGTGGCCCGCCGGCCAGGCCGCGGCTTCGCAGAGCACGACGTGCGCCTCGCCGCTGCGGCCTTCCGTGCGCAGCCTGACGAGCCGTTCGACGGCCTCGTCCGCGGCACGCCGGGCCGCGGGGTCGGGTGCGGCGGTGGGCGCGGGCGTGGGGACGGCCGGGCTGTCCTGCCGGGCCGCGGCGCCCCGGAAGCGCGCGCCGCGCGGGCCTGCGGCGGTCGTCGGCGGTACGGGGAGCACGGGCACCGCCGAGGGGGCGGTCAGGTCGGTCTCGTCGTCGACGTCCAGCCCTGCGAAGCGGGCGCCGCTCGGCTTCTTCCGTTTCGGGGCGGGGGGTGCTTCCGGGGCGGGCTTCGCCCGGCGTTCTTCGGCGGCCTCCGCGACCCGCGTACGCTCCCCCGGCGCCTCGCCGTCCTGCTCCTCCGCCCGGAACCAGCCCTTGGGCGTGGACGCCGCGGAGAGCCGCTTGCGCAGCTCCGTACTGCGGGCCGACGCCCGCTCGTGGTCGTCGCGGGCCCAGGCCAGGGCCTCCGCACGGGCCTCCGGGGTGTGGCCCGCGTTCACCGAGACGGCGCGCAGGCGCTGCTCGGCGTGGGTCTGTTCCCGGAGCATCAGCTCCAGCCGCTGGACGAGGGCCTGGCGGCCGCCCGGCCGCCGGTCGTGGGCGGTGGCCGACGCGGAGTACAGCGCGGCGGCCCGTACCGACTCGTGCTCCGCGAACGCCGTGCCGCGCGCCGCGGCCAGGTCCTGGAGCAGCGACTCCACCACGTCCCAGGGCGGCACCTCGGTCCCGTCGAAGCAGGCCCGCATGCCGTCGGGGTCGCGTCGGGAGAACACCCCGTACCAACCGCGTCCGGGGTCGAGCAGGGCCGTCAGGTCCCGCAAGTAGTGCGCGAACGTGGCTACTTCCACCGCAAGTTGCTGCACCGTCATCGTCGCCCTCGCCGACCGTCGACTGGAACCTTCCAGTCCGCAGGTATTCGATCGCAGGCGTGTTACGGGACGACTACGCGGGGTTTTCCGGCAGGGTGCGGTCTGCGCGCAGTCGGGGCTCAGAACGTGATCGCGATGCCCGTGTGCGGGCGCTTCCCGAGCCGTACGGCCGTCGCGGGCCAGTCGAGGAGCCAGTACTTCCAGGTGTACTTCCGGCCGATGACCTTACGGACTTTCCGGGTGTCGGCCTCGTCCAGCAGCTGCCCGGTGCCCTCGGCGCTCGGGGCGCCCTCGGCGATGCGGCCCCGCAGGTCGCAGACCGTGACGGTGACGCGGCTGTTGTTGCGCAGCCGCTTGACCTTCCACGAGTCGGACCGGGTCCAGACGTACAGCACGTCGCCCTCGGCCGCGGCCCAGACGGGCGTGGCGACGGGTGTGCGGTCCTTCCGGTACGTGGTCAGGCTGACGTACTCACTGCGCGCGAAGTCCTGAAGAGTCACGGGCGCGACCCTACGCTCCCTCGCCGGCCGCGCTGTCGGTGGTGCCGGCCGGGTTCGCAGCGTGGGTCAGGGGCTCCCAGGCAACGAAGAGGTCGTCGGTTCCCGCGGGCCGCTGATGTGCGGCGAGCTTCTCGATGTGCGGCGATCCCGGTGCGTCCGGTTGGCGAGGTGGTTGAGTGCCACCTCGACGTCCGGGCCCATGGTCCGCTCGCCCTTTCCGCCGCACGGTTCAGGCGGTGAGCGGGAGCGGTGTGGGCGCAGCCCCCTGTTCCCGTGGCGTGAGCCGCGCGGTGCCGTGCGCGGGCTCGGGTGCGCAGCGGGCGAGCAGGTCGTCCATCGAGAGGCCGAGTGCGCCCGCGAGGGCTGCGACCGTGAAGAAGGCGGGGGTGGGGGCCCGGCCCGTCTCGATCTTGCGGAGGGTCTCGGCAGAGATTCCGGCGCTCGCCGCGACCGCGACCATGCTGCGGCCCTCGCGCGCCTCGCGCAGCAGCCGGCCGAGGCGTTCGCCGCGTGCGCGTTCTTCAGGAGTCAGGGGTGTTCGTACCATGCCGTCATTCTAATACCGCCTCGACCGGTATAGTAATTGGCATGGTGCAACTCAAGACAGACACATCCATCGAAGCGATGCGCGAGGCAGGCCGGGTCGTCGCACAGATCCTGACCTCCGTACGGGAGGCCGCGGCCGTCGGCGTCTCGCTGCGCGAACTGGACGAGGCGGCCCGCGAGGTCCTGCGTGAGGCGGGAGCCACCTCACCGTTCCTGAACTACCACCCGCACTTCGCGCCCATGCCGTTCCCCGCGGTGATCTGCGCGTCCGTCAACGACGCGATCGTGCACGGCATCCCGACGACGGACCGGCTCCGGGACGGCGATCTGGTGAGCATCGACGCGGGCGCGACGCTGGACGGCTGGGTGGGCGACTCGGCCATCAGCTTCACCGTCGGCCGCGCCCGCCCCGAGGACACCCGGCTGATCGACACGGCGTTCGCCGCGCTCGACGCGGGCATCGCGGCGGCCGTCGTCGGCAACCGGATCGGCGACATCGCGCACGCGATCGGCACCGTGTGCCGCCGGGCCGGGTACGGCATCCCCGAGGGCTTCGGCGGCCACGGCGTGGGCCGGACGATGCACGAGGACCCGGGCGTCCCGAACGAGGGGCGCCCGGGCCGCGGCATGCCGTTGCGGCACGGGATGGCGCTCGCGATCGAGCCGATGCTGATCGGCGGCGGACTCGACGACTTCCATCCGGACCGGGACGGCTGGACGCTCCGTACGAGCGACGGCAGCAGGGCGGCCCACGCGGAGCACACGGTCGCGATCACGGACGCGGGCCCCCGCATCCTCACCGCGCTCTGAAGTTCCCGCCGGCCGCCGTCAGTTGTTCTTCACGAACTCTCCGGCCAGCGCGGTCCCGCCGGTGACAGTCGCGCTGTGGCTCTCGGGCAGGCCCGCGTCAAGACCTCGGGGCCGGTACGACGCGACGCGTCGTACCGGCCCCGAGACCACAGCTGTCCGGTCATGATCTTCAGCCCGGATGCACCACCATGGCCGAGCCCCCGCCCCGGCGCACCTTTTCCGCCGCCGCGACCCAGCGCCCGTCGGGCAGCCGCTGCACCCCGGTCGCCGCCCCGATCTCCGGGTTCAGCCGGAAGGCGTGGCCGAGCGATTCGAGTCGGGCGCGGACCGGGCTGTCCCACAGGCCCGGCTCGATCTCCGTCGTCGGCGAGTTGCGCTGACTGGCGCGCGGCGCCGCGATGGCCTCGACCAGCGGGAGCCCGCGGTCGAGATGGCCGGTCAGGGTCTGGAGCACGGTGGTGATGATGGTCGCGCCGCCCGGCGAGCCAAGGGCCAGGACCGGCCTGCCGTCCTTCAGTACGATGGTCGGCGCCATCGACGACCGGGGCCGCTTGCCGGGACCCGGCAGATTGGGGTCGTGAACCGCCGGGTTGGCGGGTGCGAACGAGAAGTCGGTCAGCTCGTTGTTGAGCAGGAAGCCGCGCCCCGGCACCGTGATGCCGCTGCCGCCCGTCGACTCGATGGTCAGCGTGTAGGCGACCACGTTGCCCCACTTGTCGGCCGCGGTCAGATGCGTGGTGTTCTCCCCTTCGTACGTCGTCGGGGCGGCCTCGCCGGTGCTCGCGCAGGCGGCCGGGTCGCGCGGGTCACCGGAAGCCAGCGGGCTGGTCAGCGCCTTGTCGTCGTCGATCAGGCACTCCCGGGCGTCGGCGAACCGCTGGCTGACCAGCTCGCGCACCGGTACGTCCTCGAACGCGGGGTCACCGACCCAGCGGCCCCGGTCGGCGAACGCGATCCGGCTCGACTCGATGAGGCGGTGCAGATACTGCTCCGGGCTCGCATTCGAGAGATCCGTGGACTCCAGGATGTTGAGCGCCTCTCCGACGCTCGTACCACCGGAGGAGGACGGTGCCATGCCGTACACGTCAAGACCGCGGTAGCCGACCCTGGTCGGGTCCTGGCGCAGGGTGCGGTAGCGCTTCAGGTCCTTGGCCGTCAGATCACCGGCGCGCACCACCCGTGTCGCCTTCGGGTCGACGGGCGGATTACGGACCGTCGTCACGATGTCCTCGGCCAACTCGCCCCGGTACAGCGCGTCGACGCCTTCGCGGCCCAGCTTCTCGTACGTACGCGCCAGGTCGGGGTTCTTGAAGAGGGAGCCGGTCACCGGCAGCTGTCCGCCCGGCAGGAACAGCTTCGCGGAGTCCGGGAAGTCCGCGAACCTGGCCTGGTTGCCCTCGGTCTGCGAGCGGAACGTGCCGTCCACGACGAAGCCGTCGCGGGCGAGCCGCTCGGCCGGTTTCAGCAGCTGGCGCAGGGACTTGCTGCCCCAGGCGTCGAGCACGCCGGCCCAGGTGGCCGGGGTGCCGGGCGTACCGACGCCGAGCCCGCTGGTCATGGCCTCGCCGAAGGCGATCGGCTTCCCGTTCTCCAGGAAGAGCGAGGAGTCCGCGCTGCGTGGTGCGGTCTCGCGGCCGTCGACGGTCTGTACGGTGCGCCTGGCGGCGTCGTAGTAGACGAAGTAGCCACCGCCGCCGATGCCCGCCGAATACGGCTCGGTGACACCGAGCGCCGCCGCGGTTGCCACGGCCGCGTCGACCGCGTTGCCGCCGTTGCGCAGCACTTCGATACCGGCGGCCGAGGCATCCGCGTCGACGCTCGCCACCGCGCCCCCGTATCCCACCGCCACCGGCGACTTGGGCGGCGGCCCGGCCGGCGTCGCGGAACCGGCGGGGGCAGCTGCCCCGACCGAGGCGATGACGGCGAGAACACCTAAGAACGAGACATTCCGCCCGACGGAACGACGCATGCGCACCTCCAGTGAAGGACTGTCCGCGCAGGGTAACGCCGCCCCGGCCCGATCGTCAGGACCGCATCGAACAAGAACCCGGATGACCGCTAACATGCCCGCCCATGACCGACGACGTACGCAACATCGTGCTGGGAGTCATAGCGGCTGCCATCAGTGCCGCCATCGGCTGGCTCGCCCGCACCTATCTCTGGCGGCGCAGGCTCCGCCGCAAGCAGGCGTTCTTCGGCCTGCCCGGCAACTCCGAGTGCCTGCTGGTCGTCAACCGCGACGCGGGCGGCAACGGGGCCGTCCACCGGTACGACGTCTTCGCCCTGCTCGAACTCTCCGCGCTGATCAAGGACTGTCGGGCGCACGCGCAGATCATTTCCCACGACGTCGCCCAGCAGGGGTTCGGTGAGCGTACGGAGTTCTGCGTCGGCGGTCCGGGTTCGAATCGCCGGATGGCCGCCCATCTTCATTCGCTGCTGCCCGGTGTGCGGGTCAACACCGATCCGGAACCCGGGCCCGAGCGGGGCGCCTTCCAGATCGGTTCGGAGCGCTACCTCGCCGATAAGGGCGTGTCCGAGTACGTGCTCCTCGCCCGGCTGACCGCCGGCCAGGACACCCGTCCGGTCTTTCTGTTCTGCGGGCAGCAGGCGATCACCAACCAGGCGGCGTCCCGCTATCTGAGCCGCAACTACGAGAAGCTGCACCGCAAGCACGGCAACGGCACCTTCTGTCTGCTGCTGAAGGTCGTCAACTCGCAGGCGTACGGCCCCGATGTCGTGGAGCAGGTCGCCGATGTGACGCGCGCCGCGCAGGCCCCTCTGCCGGCCGCCCCGCGTACCTCGCACCGGGCTACCGGCTGACCTGAACCGGAAGAGCGGCCCTCGTCGCGAATCTCCACGACGTGGGGCCGCTCGGCCTATCGAGCACAACCCGACCGGCGCGCAGCTGACCTTCTCCTCACCCGGCGCGGACCGGATGGTGTCCGGTTCCGCCGCACGAGAAGTGATCACCGGCTGCTGCCGGGCGGGCACCGCTCGGCTACTGCCCGCCGGGCAGCAGCGTTCCGGGTTCCGCCGGAGCGACCTCGACAGCCTTGGTCTTGACGTTGCGCCGCTCCCACTTGGCCACCCACGTGGCGAACCATGAGAGCAGCATGCAGAGCCCGATGTAAATCGGCGAGATCACCATCACCACAGGGATGAAAGGAAGATCGTAGTCGAGATTCGACGCGATACCGTGGTCCTCCAACTGGAGGCCGAGGGCGAGCTGTCGGCCGCGTGCGTGGCGCCGAGCGATGCTCGCCGTCCAGCCGCGGAATCCGTGCGCGCCGCCACGAAATCATGGCAATTCGCGGGCGATCTCCCGCCAGGCAGCGGCGGCGACGTCCTCGGCACTCTCATCCACGGTCCCGCGCAGGTAGCCGAGCAGACCCGGGTGGGCCAATCGGTACAGCACCAAGAACGCGGCCTCATCACCGCCCTGGGCCCGGGCAACCGCCACGCCCAGCGCCAGATCGTCGGCCGACGCGCGCTGAGCGCGCCCTCCCTTTCCTACGATCCATTCCCCCACTGGCTGACCAACGCCCCGGAGCGTACGGCACGTCGCGCCGGCCTCCCAAATTGTCGGTGGCCACCCACACAACCATCACACCCGAGCACCCCTGAGTCACCCGGAGGAGGCGTAGCCCTGTCGGCCTCGGCCTTCCGTGCCGTCCTCCGGGGTCGCCCAGGAGGGCCGGGCGGGGGAGATCGCCTGCCGCGGCTGCCCAGCGGGGCCGGGACGCGAGCGGGGAGCAGGGGCGGCGCCCGGTCGTGCCGGGCTCGGCATGGGCACCGGTGCGAGCTGCTGGCCTGGGCTCGCGGTCGCCGAGCCGCGTGGTGGCGTGAAGCGGGCCACCTCGCCCGGGGACATGCCGAGCAGACGCCCGGCGTCGCCCTGGCTCACACGCAGTTTGTCCACGAGCTCCTGAACGGCTGCGGCGATTGCCTGATCCTCCGCGGCCACCGCGGTCGCCCGGCGGTGCCGCGCTTCCGCGACCGAGCTGAGCACGGGTTCGAGTTCGGGCACCACCATGTCCAGGACGATGACGTCCGGAGGGGCACCGACGGCTTCGGCGACGAGGCCGCGGGCCAGGTCCTCCGCACGCTCCAGAGTGCGGCACTGGGCGTGCAGGTCGAGTCGGGGACGTCGACGGCCCACCACCGGCCGATGCGGTGGAGCAGGACTTGGACTTCGTAGTGGGGACTCACGGGCTCTGCCTCCTCTGCCTTCCATCGGCTGGGGCTGTTGTTCACGGGCTGACACACGGCTCGCGAGCTCCGTTCCGCGTCGGCCACACAGCGGCCGGGTTCGGCATGGTCAGCCGAGGCACACTATGAGCACGCACACCTCCGTCGGTGACGTCGATATCAATGCGGGGTCGGTCTGGGGCACACCCGAGTGCGTGCTGTCGGCGGTCACGGGCGCCGACGGTTGCTCCGTCGGCGCATCGGAGCGCTCGACTGTGTCGCCGGCGGACGCAGCGGTGCTCTGCGGCTGCGGGGTCGATGACGCAGCCGGACGGGGAGGCGCGGCGTCATCCGGCCGAGCGATCGGCGGCGGCGTGCGGGGCGGGGCCGCGAGGGACTGCTGTCGCGGGGCGTTGGTCACCGGCGGCTGCGGTTGGGAAGGGGTGTGTGACGACCGGTGAGTGCGCTGAGTGGTGGCTGGTGTGGACGCCGGAGGGTTCTGCTCAGGCGTCTGCTCTTCCAAGGCGCCCATACTCCGCTGGTCCGGCGCTGTGGCCGCCTGTGCCCGGTCCGTGGAGTGCCCGTCCATCGCGGCAATGGTCAGGCCGCCTCCGACGAGCGCGAAGGCGCTCGCGACCGCTGCGCGGCGCTTGTTCTTCCTCCAGCGGGCCAGTTGGCGACGGCGTGCTGCCCGCCCCTGCTGCGCGGGCGACGGGCCCTCGACGTCGGCGGCGAGGGCATACGGGGCCGCGCCGGTATCAGCATTGGACTCGGCCTCGTTGTCCAGGGGTCTGTCGTGCCACGTGCCGGAGGTCGTGGATTCCTGGTGGGCAGTTGTGGCCGATGGGGCGCCCGTCATTGCCGGGGCGGAACCGATGCGGCCGTCGGTGGCGGGCGGGGCGATGTCCGGGGCGTAGGCGCCACACCCGGGACACACCAGGGCGCCGTTGAGATGCCGACGGCACGAGGAGCAGTAATCCATCTGCGGTCTTCTGGTCTTCCTGGGCGGACTGCGCCGTCGGCCCGCCTGGGCCACGGCCTGGTCATGTTTCGCATAGGGATCGAGCGGCCAGCCACGCTAACGAGGCTTTCGAAGGGCTGTGTGCAGCCTGTGTGATGCTCCTGCACGGATTCCTTGAGCGAGGACGGGACAGACGGACGTGTCCGCGCCGAGTTCACCTACGGCAGCGACGCGCGCCACTGCGGATGACCACCTGCGGCGGCTCTGATGTTGTCGTCCCCGCGATGGGCTTGCTGGGTTGCCGCATCACGTCCGGTCAGCAGTTCCGCTGCCTGATGCTGCACGTGATCAGCCGCCAGCTGAGCTTCGGCGACGACGTCACCACATTCGCGTACGAGGTCCTCATAGATCGGCAGGTGATCGTTTTCAGTGGAGGTGCGTGTCACAGTCGACCCTTCGACTGCCGTCACTTTCCTGCATGGTCGTTGGCGAGGAAGGCGCCGGCGGCAGTGGTTCGTGGCGATCGATAGAGGCCGGTCCGCTGTCAGGCTCGGTTGAGCCGGGCAGCGATCCCATGGCCGATCAGCAAATACATGGCGGCCGGAAGACCATAATTAAGGGCAACACGTAGACCCTCTGTGTCCATCGTGAAAATGTCCTGTGCCCACCAGGCCAGCCAGTCCGCCGTTCCCCGAACGAACTCGACGAACACATTCGCCTGGTTCGCGTCGAGCAGGAACAACAGGATCCACAGACCGAGCAGACCTGCCGCAATGTCGGCGATCGTGCAAACGGTGAGGGCGGTGCGCCGTGTGGCGGTCTGGTGACGCACGGAGCGGTCCGGCCGCGAGGGCTGATTGTGCGTCTGGTATCCGGTAACCGGGTCGATGTTGCTCACAGGAAATCCGATCGACGTAGTGCCATGTCGGCGCGCTCGCTCCAGGTTCAAGATTCAGCCCGGGTCGTCGCCCCGCTTCCTCCTACTTCTGCGTTCCGCATGCGCTGCCTGTTACACCACCGCCCGCGACGGCTCACATATGGCTGCCATTCAGGTACTTACGCAGATGTTCACGCACCAGGGCTCATTTCGGGATGGAGTGGAGTAGGTCGTTCGGGGTGCCAAAACAGCCCCCGGTCCGATGTGTGCGCAATTCGTGACCAAGCCATGGTGGCGGCAAGTACGCGCCCTCATAAGGGTGTCGGTCTCGCGACCATCCCCGTCCGCCCGTGCCCAGAGACGGGGTTGCACTACAACTTCCATCGGTACTACGACCCGGAAAGCGCCTCCTGCACCAGTCAGATCCGTTGGGGCTTGCGGCCTCACCCGACCCGTCTGCGTATGTCCCCAACCCGCAGAGCTGTTCTTCGGCGACAACGGCGGAGGGGACCAGTTCGCGTTTCCCCGCTCACCCGAACGGAATGACGTATTCGTATGGGACCACGAGAATGACAGCCGCACATGGATCACCTCAGACCTGGAATCCTACATTCGAAATGCGCTCCAGAGCGCTGGAGAAGACTGGTACCGCTGAGATCACCCGTGCCGGCCAGGAGTTTCGTGTGCTTGCCTACCCATCGGCGATAGATCCGTCCAGCGACCATCCGCGCCACCTTGCCGGGCACCTGGCAACTCGTCGCCGCGAGTTCGGCACCCGATGCCGGCGCTCACGCAGGGACGCCAGGCTCCTCTCGTCCTGGCATCCCTGCGCTGTGATCCGGTCGGCGTGTTGGAGGAGCACCTGGCCCGCCTCCGTCAGTGCCACGGTTCGCCCGTCGGGGCGCAGCAAATTGAGCTGAATCGGATTCCGTAGCGGCCCTGAAGCCGGGCATGATTGCCTCGGCACATGGGAGCACAGGTCTGATGCCTGCACCCCGGAAGTATCCCGACGAGCTGCGTGAGCGATCCGTCCGTGAAGTACAGAACTCTGGACGTCCGGTCCCTCAGGTGGCCCGGGATCTCGGTATTCACAAGGCAGCATTGCTCTGTGGGTCCGCCAGGCCGAGGCCGGCCGTGGTAGCCGGCCCGACCTGCTCGCTACCGCCGAGCGAGCCGAACTGGTGCAACTCCGCAAAGAGGCAGCCGAGTTGCGGCGGGCGAATGAGATCCTCAAGGCCACCAGCGTGTTTTTCGCCAAGGAGCTCGACCAGCCCCGCACGAGGCCGACGCGGTGATCAACCACCTCCGCGACGACTTCGGGGTCGAGCCCGTCTGCCGGGAACTGAACCTGTCGGTCTCCGCCTGCAACGCCCGACGCAAGCGCCCGAAGTCCACACGTCGGCAGCGCGATGAACACCTCGTCGCGCATATCCGCCGCATTCACACCGTCTCCGGCGAGACCCTACGGAGCCCGGCGCATCCACCGCCGGCTGCGACGGGAAGGTGTCACGGCAGCCCGCTGCACCGTCGAGCGGCTGATGCGTGAGGACGGCCTGGCAGGCGTCGTCCGCGGGCAGCGACGCCGCACGACGATCCCAGAACCGACCGCTCCAAGGCCGCCAGATCTGGTCAACCGGTGCTTCCGTGCCCACCGTCCGAACCAGCTGTGGGTCACCGACCCGACCTACATCCGTACCTGGTCGGACTGGGTCTACGTCGCTTTCGTCCTGGACGTGTACTCCCGGATGATCGTCGGATGGCAGCTCGCCACCCACATGCGCACCGATCTCCCGCTCGATGCCCTGGAAATGGCATTGTGGCGACGCGGGATCAAGAATGGCTCGGGGCTGATTCATCACAGCGACCGCGGCTCGTAATATGTGTCCCCTGCCGGCCGCCCCGCACCTCGCACCGGGCCACGGGCTGACCTGAACCGGAAGAGCGGCCCTCGTCGCGAATCTCCACGACGTGGGGCCGCTCGGCCTATCGAGCACAACCCGACCGGCGCGCAGCTGACCTTCTCCTCACCCGGCGCGGACCGGATGGTGTCCGGTTCCGCCGCACGAGAAGTGATCACCGGCTGCTGCCGGGCGGGCACCGCTCGGCTACTGCCCGCCGGGCAGCAGCGTTCCGGGTTCCGCCGGAGCGACCTCGACGGCCTTGGTCTTGACGTTGCGCCGCTCCCACTTGGCCACCCACGTGGCGAACCATGAGAGCAGCATGCAGAGCCCGATGTAAATCGGCGAGATCACCATCACCACAGGGATGAAAGGAAGATCGTAGTCGAGATTCGACGCGATCAGCTTCCCCGCGTGAAGAAACTCCTCGTAGGTGATCAGATAGCCGAGCGAGGTGTCCTTCAGCGCCACTACCAACTGGCTGATGATGGTGGGCAGCATGGCCCGTACCGCCTGGGGCGCCAGCACATAGGTGGTGACCTGGGTCTTGCGCATACCGAGCGCATACGCGGCTTCCCGCTGGCCCCGGTCCACCGAGTGGATCCCGGTACGGAACACCTCCGCGAGCACGGAGCCGTTGTAGAGGGTCAGCCCGGCGACGAGGGCGGGCAGCGGCTGTACCTTCAGCGCCACGAAGATGAAGAAGATCATCACCAGGACGGGCATCGCGCGGAAGAACTCGACGAGCAGCGTGGAGATCCAGCGGACCGGCCGGTGGACGGAGAGCCGTCCGACCGCGAGTACGGCGCCGAGCGCGAGGGAAAGCACCGCGGCGTACGCGAACGCCTTGAGGGTGTTGCCGAGGCCGCGCAGCAGAAGTTCCTGGATGCCCTTGTACTCGAAGGGCGCCCACTTCTCGCTGGTGAACTGGTCGGTGTCGAAGAGCAGATAGATGATCCAGCCGAGCAGCGCGAGGATCAGGACCGTTGACACGATGCCGTACGTACGGTGCCGTTTACGGGTCAGCGGTCCCGGGATGTCGTAGAGCGCGGTGGCCGAGGGCGCGGAGTGGGTCATCGGGCGACTCCCCAGCGCTTCTCCAGCACATTGAAGAGCGCACTGATCGACAGGGTGATGAGCAGGTAGCCGACGGCGATCCACACGAAGGACCAGATGATGCTGTAGCCCAGCTCGTTGAGGGTCTTGTAGGTGCCGAGCAGTTCGGTGACGCTGAAGGCACCGGCGATCGCCGAGTTCTTGGCGAGGGCGATCAGCGTCGAGCCGACCGGCGGGATCACCGAGCGGAACGCCTGCGGCAGAACGACCGTGTTGAGGGTCTGCCCGAAGGTCATCCCCAGACTGCGGGCCGCTTCGCCCTGGCCCGTGGGCACGGTGTTGATGCCGGAACGCAGGACTTCGCAGATGAAGGCGGAGGTGTAGCACCCGAGCGCGAGGACGGCGAAGACCTCGAAGGGCAGGACGAGTCCGAAGCGCGGCAGCCCCAGCAGCACCGCGAAGAACAGCAGCGTGAGCGGGGTGTTGCGCAGGACCGTCACCCAGACCGTGCCGAGCACCCGGAAGGAGCCGACGGGTGCGACCCGGAACGAGGCCATGAGGAAGCCGAGGACCAGGGCGAGGGCCGAGGAGTAGACGGTGAGTTCGACGGTGCCGAGGAACCCTTTGCCGTAGAGGGAGAAGTTCTCCGTGAGTACATCCATGTGCTGGCCGGTCCCCTCAGTTCGCCGGGTAGCGGTCGATGGGCGGCGGCGTCGGCGCGGGCACTCCGGAGAGCCCCAGCGTCGCTTCGAACGCCTTCTTCCAGTTGCCGTTCTTCTCGTTGGCCTCCAGGGCGTCGTTCAGCGCGAAGCGCAGCGCGTTGTCGCTGCGCGGGACGCCGATGCCGTACGGCTCCTCGGAGAACGGCTTCCCGACGACCTTCATCTCCTCCGGTGCCTTGGCGGCGAAGCCCAGCAGGATGGCGTCGTCGGTCGTGACGGCGTCGACCTGGAAGGTCAGCAGATTGTCGACGCAGATCGAGTACGTGTCGTAGGCGACGAGGTCCGCCTTGGGATAGTCCTCGGCGATCCGCTGGTACGGCGTCGATCCGGCGGCGGAGCACACGGTCTTGCCGTCCAGGTCCTGCGGCCCGTTGATGTCGTCCTCGTCGGTGCGCACCAACAGGCCCTGACCGGCCATGAAGTACGGCCCGGCGAAGCCGACGAGCTTCTTGCGCATGTCGTTGATCGTGTACGTGCCGACGTAGTAGTCGATCTGCCCGTTCTGGAGGGCGGTCTCGCGGTTGGCGGACGCGATGGTCTTGAAGCGGATGGTCTCCGGCTCGAAGCCGAGGGAGGCCGCCATCATGCGGGCGATCTCGATGTCGAAGCCGGAGTAGATGCCGCTGGCCGGGTCCTTCTCGCCCAGGTAGGGCTGGTCCTCCTTGGCTCCGACCACCAGGTATCCGCGCTTCTTGGCCTTCCGCCAGGTATTGGAATCGGGCAGCTCGAAGCCGGTGTCGACCTCGTAGTGGGGCAGCGCCCCTGGCTTGGGCCCCTTGACCGGCGGGCTGCCGTCCTTACCGCAGCCGACAGCGAGGAAGGCGAGCAGCAGGCAGACCAGCGCAAGCAGGACTTTTCTCGTACGCACCATGAATCCCCCCGTCAGTGCTTGAGGATCTTGGACAGGAAGTCCTTGGCGCGGTCACTCGACGGGGCGGTGAAGAACTCCTCCGGATTGCGGTCCTCGACGACGGTTCCTTCGGCCATGAAGACGACGCGGTTGGCGGCGGACCGCGCGAAGCCCATCTCGTGGGTGACGACGACCATCGTCATGCCCTCGCGGGCGAGCTGCTGCATGACCTCCAGCACCTCGTTGATCATCTCCGGGTCGAGCGCCGATGTGGGCTCGTCGAAGAGGAGGGCCTTGGGGTCCATGGCCAGGGCGCGGGCGATGGCCACGCGCTGCTGCTGGCCGCCGGAGAGCTGGGCCGGGTACTTGTCCGCGTGCGCGGCGAGCCCCACGCGGTCCAGGAGTTCCCGTGAGCGCTTGTCCGCCTCGTCCCTCTTGCGCTTGCGGACCTTGATCTGCGCGAGGGAGACGTTCGCCAGCACGGTCTTGTGCGCGAACAGGTTGAACGACTGGAAGACCATACCGACTTCGGCCCTGAGCTGTGCGAGCCCCTTCCCCTCCTCGGGGAGGGGCTTGCCGTCGAGGGCGATGTGACCGGACTCGATCGTCTCAAGTCTGTTGATCGTCCGGCAGAGCGTCGATTTGCCGGAACCGGAGGGGCCGATGACCACCACCACCTCCCCGCGGCCGACGGTGAGATTGATGTCCTGCAGTACGTGCAATGCACCGAAGTGCTTGTTGACGCCCCGCAGCTCGATCAACGGATCGACGGCCATACACTGCCCTACCCATATGTCGCTGTGTTGAAGTCAGCGCAAACTATCCGTCCAGGTACGGGACTTAGCGGGCGACACGCATTAGAGGGTCATAAGGCTGTTTATCTCGATTTGGTGACGTCGTCAGTTCTCGGCGGACTCCGCGTACACCTGGGAGAGCTCGGGGCTGCCCGACATCGCCCAGTCGAGACCGGCCTCGACCACGTCGATCTCACGCCCGGAGTCCAGGCAGACCACGGGCTGGCCGCTGGGCCGGATATGCCACACGGCACCGGGCACGTTACGCACGAGTACGGTGCCGAGATAGAGGCCCGCGTCGTTGCCGAGCCAGGGCAGCTCCTCGGGATCGTCGCGCCAGCGGGGCGGGAGCTGATCGAGTGCGGTCAACGAGGCGGGACTGTCGTCCAGTTCGAGTCCGTTCTGCTCAGCTCGGACACGCAGCAGCTCGCATTCGGCGAGCAACTCGGCCACACCGGCCGGGTCGGCTTCGACGGCGGCCGCGAGAGCGACCCCCTGCGTACCACCCTGACGCTTACGCCAGTTGTCCAAGAAAGGGATGTTCATACCACTAGGGTCCCATCCCTGCCGTGTTCCGCACCACAGGGCGCGCGGCCTATTCCGACCTGAGACCTGACAAGTCGGGGCAGACCTGTGTGAACCAGGTGAAGCAATGGCCGGTCGCAGGCCGGAGTGGGCCCGCGCTTAGGGTTTGGGCATGATCACGCAGTCATATCTTTCCGAACTCTTCTCCCTGGACGGCCGCGTCGCCGTGGTGACCGGCGGCAGTTCGGGCATCGGCAGGTCCATCGCCGGCGCCCTCGCCCATGCCGGTGCGAGCGTGGTGATCGTGGCCCGCCGGGAGGCCGAACTGACCGCCACGGTCGACGAGCTGACCGCCGACGGCTGCCGCGCGGCCTGGGTGAGCGCCGACCTGGGCACCTCCGAGGGCGTCCGCGCGGCCGCCGACGAGGCGGCCTCGGTGTTCGGGGAGCCCGACATCCTCGTCAACTGCGCCGGGATCAACCTGCGGCCGCCGATGGGCGAGCTCGGCGAGGACGTCTGGGACACCACGATGGCGGTGAACCTGAAGGCGCCCTATCTGCTGGGCGAGCGGTTCGGGCCGGGTATGGCGGAGCGGGGCTTCGGCCGGATCATCCACATCACCTCCCAGCAGGCTCACCGGGCGTTCGTCAACAGCGGTGCCTACGGGGTCTCCAAGGGCGCACTGGAGTCGCTGGCCCGCTCGCAGGCGGAAGCCTGGTCGCCGCACGGAGTCACCTGCAACACCCTCGTACCCGGCTTCGTGATGACGCCGCTCAACACGCGGCTGTCTTCGGACCCGGAGAAGGTGGCGGCGCTGGCAGCGCGCACGATGGTCAAGCGCAACGGGCTGGCGGAGGACTTCGCGGGTGCGGCTGTGTTCCTGGCGAGCAGCGCCTCCGCCTACGTCACCGGACAGTCACTCTTCGTCGACGGCGGGTTCTCCGTCCACTGAGTGCGTACGGGCCTCGGCTTCGGCCTCGGCGTCCACCGCTTCGGCGATGGTCGCGGAGGCCGCGTCCTTGTCGATGCCGAGGCCGGTGAGCACACCCGATCCGCCCTCGAACTCCAGCAGGGCGAGCAGGATGTGCTCGGTCCCGACGTAGGTGTGCCCCAGCCGCAGGGCCTCGCGGAAGGTGAGCTCCAGGACCTTGCGCGCACCGGCGTCGTACGGGATGAGTTCGGGCACCTCGTCGACACCGGCCGGCAGGGCCGCGGTCGCGGCGTCACGAGCGGCCTTCAGCGATACGCCCTGGCCCACGATCGTCCGGGCGGCGAGCCCGTCCGGCTGACCGAGGAGTCCCAGCACCAGGTGTTCGGCCCGGACTTCCTCGCTGTGTGCGGCCTGGGCCTCGTTGTGGGCACCCGCGGCAACATTCCTCGCGGACTCGGTGAAACGGCTGAAGCCCTGACTCGGGTCGAGGGCGGGCGCCTCCCCCGGCGCCTTCGCCACGAACCTCTTCTGAGCCGCCTGCCTGGTGACCCCCATGCTGCGGCCGATGTCGGTCCAGGAGGCACCGGAGCGCCGCGCCTGATCCACGAAGTGGCCGATGAGGTGGTCGGCCACTTCACCGAGATGGTCCGCGGCGATCACGGCTCCGGAGAGCTGTTCCAGCGCGTCGGGATGGGTTTTCCTGACGGCCTCGATCAGGTCGTCGAGACGGATGGGGCGCACGGCACGGACTGGATGTGTCATACGTCAACCGTAGGTTGACGTATATGGGCACTGTCAACCCACCGTTGACAGTGCCATTATGGTGGTGCCGAAGGGGCAGCAGCCACGCAGGGAACGGGAATGGGGCTTCGCGATGGCCGACGGTACGGCGCACGAGGGCGGCAGCGGCGACAACGACGGCGGCATGGTCGTCTACTGGCGGCCCGGCTGCCCGTACTGCATGAAGCTGCGGCTCCGGCTCCGCTTCTCCGGACTGACGTACACCGAGGTGAACATCTGGCGGAACCCGGATGCCGCCGCCTTCGTACGGTCGGTCGCGGACGGCAATGAGACCGTGCCGACCGTGACGGTCGCCGGCCGGGCCATGGTGAACCCGTCCAAGCGGCGGATCACCGACGCCGTACGGTCCCATGCGCCGCACCTGCTGCCCGACGCGAAGAACACCTAGGACCCGCCGCTGAGACGCGGGGCCCCGGCCCCTCGCTCAGAGGTCGAGGTCGACGACCACCGGGGCGTGGTCGGACGCGCCCTTGCCCTTGCGCTCCTCGCGGTCCACGTAGCTGTCCTTGACGGCGGCCGTGAACGGGACGTTGCCGTAGACCAGGTCGATCCGCATGCCCTTGTTCTTCGGAAAGCGGAGCTCCCGGTAGTCCCAGAAGGTGTACGGGCGGTCGTACTTGAGGGGGCGCGGCATCACGTCCGACAGCCCCTCCTGGCGCAGACTCGCGAGCGCGGCGCGCTCGGCCGGGGTGACATGCGTGGCCCCTTCGAAGAGCGCCGGGTCCCAGACGTCCTCGTCCGCCGGGGCGACGTTGAAGTCGCCGAGGACTGCGAACGGCTGCGAGCCCGCCGCGTCCGCCGCGACGGCCTTCTGGAGGGCCTCGAACCAGGCCAGCTTGTACGTGTAGTGGTCGTGGGCAACCTCGCGGCCGTTCGGCACGTACACCGACCAGAGACGGACCGGGCCGCAGGTCGCCGAGATCGCGCGCGGCTCCTGCACGCCCTCGAAGCCGGGGCCGTCGGGCAGGCCCGTGACGACATCGGCGAGGCCCACGCGGGAGATCAGCGCGACCCCGTTCCACCGGCCCGTGGCGTTGACCGCGGACTCGTAGCCCAGCTCGCGCAGCGCCTCGGCCGGGAACTGCTCGGCGGCGCATTTGGTCTCCTGGAGGCACAGCACGTCCGTGCCGGTGCTCTCCAGCCAGGCCAGCAGCCTCGGGAGGCGGGCGGTGATCGAATTGACGTTCCAGGTGGCGATGCGCATGGCAGTAAACCTAACGCCTCCCACTGACAGTCGCCCGGCTCCCGAGCCGCCCCGCGCCCCCGGCCGGAGTTTCGGCGGTCAGAGTTCGGTGGCCTCGCCGGGGACCAGCCGGCCGTGGTCGGAGCCGCCCAGCTTGCCGATCTGCCTGTCGTAGATCGGGCGCGCGAGATCGGTGAGCAGGGCGTCGTGGATATCGATGGCGCGCCGCGGCCGGACCTCGCGCACATAGTCGATGACCTCGGAGATCTTGTTCCACGGGGCCATCACCGGCAGCATCAGCGTGTCGACCGGACGGTCGGGCACCGTCAGCGCGTCGCCGGGATGGAAGACCGAACCGTCGATCAGGAAACCGATGTTGGTGACCCTCGGGATGTCCGGGTGGATCACCGCGTGCAGCTCGCCGTGCACCTCCACGTCGAACCCGGCGGCGGCGAACGTGTCTCCGTGGCCCACGGTGTGGACCCGGCCGGGAAAGGCCGCGGAGAGCTGCTCGGCCACGCTGCGCAGCGTCCAGATCTCGACGGCCGGATCGGCTTCCATGGCGGCGCGCAGCCGCGCCTCGTCGAAGTGGTCGGCGTGCTCGTGCGTCACCAGGATCGCATCGGCACCTGCCACCGCGTCGCCCTCGGAGAAGCCGCCGGGGTCGATGACGATCGCCCGCCCATCCCTCTCGAGCCGGATACAGGAGTGCGTCTTCTTCGTGAGTGTGAGAGGCGATGCGTCCATGCGCCCATCTTGCTACGCGGGCGGCCTGGTTTCCTCCTGGATCACGGACCTGGCGATGGCGAACGCCGCGCCCGCGGCGGGGATGCCGCAGTACACGGCGGACTGGAGCAGCACTTCCTTGATCTCGTCGGGCGTGAGCCCGTTGCGCAGCGCCGCCCTGGTGTGAGCGGCGAGGCCCTCCAGGTGGCCCGAGGCGACGAGCGCCGTGAGCGTGACACAGCTGCGGGTACGGCGGTCGAGGCCCTCGCGGTTCCAGACCTCGCCCCAGGCATAGCGGGTGACGAGGTTCTCGAAGTCCTCGGTGAAGGCGTCGGACGCGGCGATCGCACCGTCCACATGGGCGTCGCCCAGCACCTCGCGGCGCACCTTCATGCCGCTGTCGTAGCGGTCGTGACGGCCCTCTCCCCCGGCCTCGGGGCCCACGGGGGCCGCGGCGATCTCCGCGACGGGCATGAAAGGGACGGAGAGCGCCGGGACGGAGAGCGCCGGCACGGCGGGCGGCACGGGGATGGGGCCCAGGGTGTCCTGCCAGGCCGTGGAGAAGTGCATGAGGAGCAGGTCGGTGACGGCTCCGGGCTGCTCGACGGGGGCCAGGTGGGAGGCGCCGGGGACGAGCGCCAGCCGGGCGTCGGGTATCCCGGCGACGAGCGTGCGGGCCTCGGCGGGCCCGGTGACATGGTCCTCGGCACCGACCAGGACGAGGGTGGGCACGCTGATGCGGCCGAGCTCCGTCCGCATGTCGAAGGCGGCCAGCGCCTCGCACGCGGCGATGTAGCAGCCGGGGTCGGTGGTGCGGACCATCTGGACCGCCCACTCGACGATGGCCGGCTGGGCGGCCGCGAAGCCGGGGGTGAACCAGGCTTCGGGGGCGGTACGGGCCATCGGCTCCAGGCCATTGGTTCGGACGATCACGCCGCGCTGACGGAACTCGTCGGCGCTGCCGAACCGGGGCGAGGCCGCCACCAGGGCCAGCGAGGCGACCCGGTCGGGGTGGCGCAGCGCCAGATCGGCACCGATCGCGCCGCCGATGGAGCAGCCCGCGTACCCGAAACGCTGGACGCCGAGGCTGTCGAGCGTGGCGAGCAGCCGGTCGGAGAGGTCGCCGACGCCGGTGGCGGGGTGCGCGGGGGCGCCGCCGTGGCCCGGGAGGTCGTACCGGAAGATCCGCCAGTGCTGGGAGAGCTCCGGTATCTGCCGGTCCCACATGTGCAGTGTGGTACCCAGCGATGGACCTATGACCAGGACCGGGGCGTCTTCTGGCCCGTCAAAGCGGTATTTCAGGGTGTTCGGGGGTGTCTCGCTCACCCGTCCGACCCTCTCATCTGTCACGACAGCCCCTATGAGCGGGGTCCTGGTTGCAGCTGTCTGACCAGGTCAAAGACCTCCCGGGCCGCGTAGCGCTTGAGGCAACGGACGATTTCGCGCCGGGTCCTGCCCGCCTTAGTCCGGCGCTCGTGGCGGCCTTAAGCGCGACCCGCAGGCGCGTGTACATAATGCGGTGGAGTGCGGCATGTGCCTGACGGCCGCCGCCGCGGTTGAGGCGACGGGACTGCCGGCGCACTGAGGAACGATCAAGGGGACTGACCCCGCACAGCGCGACGAAGGACGCCTCGCTGTCCAGCCGTGCATCCCCGATGCGTGTCTACTCCCCAACCGCCTCCCCCACAGGCCGACGGCGGAGCGGCTTCGGAGCAGGCGACACACTGGACATAGTCGAACTGAACATGCCCGCCCTCCTTCCGATCCGATGACGTGTCGCGTTGCCGACACCGGGCCGCGTCGGGCGGTCAGAAACGTGAGGACGCCATAACAATCGGCAGGCCCCTATCGGGACACACCCCGCCGGCCCGGCACCGACAACGCACCACCCCGGGCCAAGGGCCGACACTGTGACACCAGGACACCTCGGTCAGAGAAATCACGAGTCAGACCCCCGACCCGGGACAGCACCCACCCATACTCCCGCCCCTCACAACGCATTGCCCTCCGTCTTCAAACCTGACCGTCAATCGAGACCATTCGACAGCTGACGCCCAGTACCGACAACACATGCGCGAACAGGAGCAGTGACTACGCCAGTCGCGGGACTGCGAAACGCTCCGCTCTGTTCCCTAGATGATCAATTCCAAGGGATGCCTGCGGAGGGTGTGGGGTGGGCGGCGGCCAAAGCCACCGCGAGACGGTCAGGCGGCGGGCTGCCGGCCCTGGTTGTCGAGGTGGCAGCGGGCGGTCAGGCGTCAGGGTCGACTTCGGGGTGCGTGAACCGCACGGGCTTGCCCAGCGACCGGGCGTAGGCGATTTCGGCTCGGGTGCTGTCTCCGATGTAGTCGCCGACTACGAGCACCTCATCAGCGAGCCGGATCTTCGCCCGGTGCAGATCGTCGAGTCGAACCTTCAGCGCCTCGGCCTCGGCCTCGACAGGATCGGACCAAAGTTCGTGCGGCGACTTCATGTCACAGCCCGGTTTGACGACAATCTTTCCGGCTTTGGTCTCCCGCAGATCGGCCTCGGTCATCTCGGTCATGAAGCGGGTGGAGCCGCAGATCACGACGATACGCGGGAGGCTCAACAGCTTCTTCGCGTCGGCGAGCTTCTCCTCGGGGGTGAGCAGTTGCGGGTAGGACACTGGTTCCTCCTGGTGGTGTGGTCCAAGGGGTGCCTGCGGAGACGAGAACGAGGGTGCCCAAGATCGTTTTGTGACGAACGACGTGGACACCCTCGCGACAGCACTTTATGCGACGACCGACGACATGCTGAAGGAGCATCCCGACTGGCGCCGTGGCGCCCGCCGGTCGGCATTACGCCCCGCCTGAGCGATGCCGAACTGGTCACCCTCGCCACGATGCAGGCCATACTCGGCTACACCTCCGAGGCCAAATGGCTCCGCCATGCCCGTGCCCACCTGCGCCACCTCTTCCCCTACCGGCCCCAGCAGCCCGGCTACAACAAGCGGCTGCGCAAGGCCGCCGGTCTGATGCGAAGCGTCAACCGGATCCTGGCCACCACCACCTCGATGTGGAGCGACGACGTATGGGTCGTGGACTCCACCCCGGTGGAATGCGGCCGCTCCCGCGAGACCGTCAAACGCTCCGACCTGGCAGGTTGGGCCGAATACGGCTACTGCGCCAGCCACAGCCGCTTCTTCTGGGGCCAGCGCCTGCACCTGGTCTGCACCCTCCAGGGCCTGCCGATCGCCTTCGCCCTGACCGGGGCCAAGGCCGACGAACGCGAGACCTTGCTGGACCTGCTCGCCGCCGAACCGGGTCTGACCGCCGCCGGCCTGGGCAGACGCTGATCGGCGACAAGAACTACTTCGGCCGCGACTTCGAGCACCAGTTGGCCGAGCAGGATATCCGGCTGCTGCGGCCGGCCCGCAAGGGCGAGCCGGAGCGGCCCGGCGCACCCCTGTTCAAGCCGTTGCGGCAAGTCATCGAGTCGGTCAACGAGACCTTCAAGGGCCAGCTCGGCCTCGAACGGCACCGAGGCCGCACGCGGCGGCGACGTGATCGCCCGCGTCATGCAGCGCATCCTCGCGCTGACCGCTGCGATCTGGCACAACGATCACACCGGCCAGCCCGTCCTGCGCTCGCTGACCGACTATGACCACTGACTCCTTGGAATTGATCATCTAGCCGATGGTGACAGCGAGTGACGGGCGCCGTCAACACGACGCGCGAGATGCCAACTCTCTTGTGTCAACGAGCTTTTAAGGCTCTCGATGCTGGTCGCCGAGGATGTGGCGGATGACGGCGAGGCTCTCCGGGTCATCGCCCCGACATGGGATGGTCCGGTGCCCTGCCCGGTGTGCAAGGCACCGACGGGGAAGATGCACGGCTATCGCCTCCGGACGGTGGCTGATGTAGCGGCGGACGGTCGGCAGGGCATGGCCCGGGTCCGGGTGCGGCGCCTGGTCTGCCTGGTCCTGAACTGTCGGCGGCAGACCTTCCGCGAGCAAGTTCCTGGGCTGATCGAGGGCCTTCGCCGACGATCAGTTCGCTTCGGGCCCCACGGGGACGGCGCGGCCGACCCATGTTCCGTTGAAGTCGTACGCGGAACCCTGCCGGGCCGCGCCTCGCGCCCACATTAGTGACCGAAGACAGCTCGGGGTTTGGCCCTTCGCTCAGGGAGTAGTTGTCAAATCCTGTGGATCGGCTGAGCTCGTTCATGCCGCGAGGGTCTCGGGACGCTCGATAGGGTGGCCGCGTTCGAACCGGGCGCCGGCGCGGACCAGGGCGACGAGGTGGGGTGCGTTCACGACCGGGATGTCGTCGAGGGAATCGACCATGGCGTACACCTCGGCGGCCGTGACGAGGTTCGGCACCGGAGTGTTGTCGGGTTCGGCTTGCGCCGCCGCTCGAACCGCCTCGGCCTCGTTGCTCACGTCGACCAGTGCTGCCGGGTCGATCCCCGCAGCGATCGCCGCTTGGAACCACCGGAGCTTGGCTTGAGCTTCGTCCCGTCGCTGCCGCGCCTGGTCATGGTCGCCGGTCTCCCGTGCACCACCCTGCGACTCGACCAGCGCCTGAACGGTCCGATCAAGGTTCTCCGGCGCGAACGCCGTCCCGATCCACGTGTTCAGCGCGTCCACCAACGGGTCCGCCGACGCGCGGGGAGCGCACCCGCACAGCGCCGCTGGCGACGGAGTCGATGACCTGTTGGACCGAGCCGGCGGCGATGATGTGACCGCGGCCGATCACGAGGAGCTGGTCGGCGGTCTGGGACATCTCGCTCATCAGGTGCGAGGACAGGAACACGGTCCGTCCCTCGGCGGCCAGGTCGCGCACCAGCTGGCGAACCCACTGCACGCCCTCGGGGTCGAGCCCGTTGACCGGCTCGTCGAGGATGAGCGTTCGGGGGTCACCCAAGAGTGCGGCGGCGATGCCCAGGCGTTGGCTCATGCCGAGGGAGACCCGCCGACGCGCTTGTCGCGGCCCCGGCCAGGCCGGTCATCTCGATGACCTCGCTGACGCGGGAGGTCTTGATGTTGTGGGTTGCGGCCATCGTGCGCAGGTGCGAGCGGGCGCTGCGGCCGGGGTGCACGGCTTTGGCGTCGAGCAGGGCGCCGACCTCCCGCAGCGGGGAACGGTGCTGCCCGTAGGACTTGCCGTTGACCGTGACGGTGCCCGAAGTCGGCCGGTCCAGTCCCATGATCAACCGCATGGTCGTGGACTCGCCGGCACCGTTGGGACCGAGGAACCCGGTGACGGTGCCGGGCGCGATGGTGAAGCTGAGGGTGTGCACGGCGGTCTTGTCGCCGTAGCGCTTGGTGAGCTGGTGTGCCTGGATCATGACCGGGGACCTACTGGGCGTTCGGTGGGGACTGGCGGACCTGATACGTCGGCTCGTCGTGGCGGGTGCCAGTGACGCGGACGACGACGTTGCCGCGCTTGGGGTCGGTGTCGACGATGCGGTGGGCCTGTGTGCGCGTCCGATGACCTGACCTGCCGGTAGGGGCCTTGGAAGGCCCCTACGCGACGTCCCAGTGGTAGTTGGTGTCCCACCGCCAGGAGGCCCACACCGCGGCACCGAGGCAGATGGCTCCGAACAGGACGGGGACTGCTCTTGGGTTCACGCTTGCTGCTGGGCGCGAACGGTTTCACGGTCCGGGCTGGTCGCCATGGTCGCCGACGGTGTGGTGCGGGGCCAGGTCCAGGCGTACCGCAGGATGAGGGCGAGAACGATCACTTCCAGTGCGACGCCAAGGCCGTAGAAGTACGTCCAGGACTCGCCCACCGCGTTGAATGCCGCGAAGGGGACCTGTACCGAGGCCACGATGAGGTTCGTGATGCGGTTCGCCCGGGCGGGCAGCGTCATCGACAGCACGACCATGAGGATCGGGATCGCCATGAGCGCGAGGAAGGCGGTCAACAACGTCTGGCTGATGTCGAACTCCCAGACGACGCCGACCTCGATGTCATCGATGACGCCGGGCTTGAAGAAGGCGAGAATGTCCACGTAGACGTACAGGAACATGAAGCTTGTCCACGCTGCGGCGAGCTTGGCTCTCACCGGGATCCGCGGGTCTTCCAGTGCGGTGGCGGTGGGTTGACGTGTTCTCATCGTAGGCTCCGTTGTTGTGGTGAGAATCGGTAGGTCCACGATCGCTGAGCCCGGCGGCGGGCACATCAGCGTCGAGGCCGGACCCGCCTCGGCCGTTGGGAGGAGCGGCGTCTCGTTCTTTCGGTCGGTCCCCGACGCCTCGGCGGTCCCTAGGCTGGGTGTGTGACCACCAACGCCCTGAGCTCGCTGTGGGCCGAGCCCCGCGCCACGGACGCTCCCGAACGGGTGTCGCGCGACTGGGTGCTGGTCGGGGTGTTGATGGTGACGGCGCTGCTCGAGGGAGTCCTCCGGGACGACGTCGCCTGGCGGCCGTTCGCGACGATCGTGGCGGTCGGACTTGCGCCGGTGCTGCTGTGGCGGCGTACCCACCCGTTGGCCTGTGTCGTGGTGGCCTTCGGCACCGTGATGGCGTTGGGACTGGCCAGCCTGCTGGGCGGGGCCCCGAGCGTGGGCCTCGACACGATGATCTACATCCTGGTGCTCGTCTACGCGCTGGTCCGCTGGGGCTCAGGGCGCGAGATCGTGATCGGCCTGGCGGTGGTGGCGGTCGCTGCGGGAATCGGTACGGTCGCCGACTACACCGGGCCGGCCGACGTCATCGGCGGGTTCGCCATCCTGGCGGCGGCGGCGGACGGAGCGGCGTTCCGCTACCGCGCCGAGAGCTGGCGCCGGGCGTTGGACCAGAGCCGCAGCGAGGAGCGGGTCGGCCTCGCGCGCGAGCTGCACGACATGGTCGCCCACCACGTCTCGGCGATCGCTGTGCAGGCGCAGGCGGGCCGGGCGATGGCCGGGCAGCGACCTGAAGCGGCGCTCGAGGCGCTGGCGGTCATCGAAGGGGAAGCGTCGCGGACACTCGCGGAGATGCGGGCGATGGTCCGGGTGCTGCGCGACGGAGCGCCGGCGGAGTACGCCCCCCAGCCCGGCGTTGCCGACCTGGTGTCCCTCGCCCGACGCGCCCCGGTCCCGGTCGTCGACGTAGAGTTGCCAGATGACCTGGACGAACTTCCGCCCCAGGTCGACGCGGCGGTCTACCGGCTGGCGCAAGAGGCGCTGACCAACGCCCTGCGGCACGCCCGCAACGCCTCGCGTGTGGAGATCCGGGTCGTCGGGGGCGCGGGAAGGCTGCGACTACGCGTGACCGACGACGGACAGATCGACCCGGCACGGTCGGTGAACCACGGCTTCGGGCTGCTGGGGATGACCGAGCGCGTGCAGCTGCTCGGCGGCACGCTGCGTGCCGGGCCGGCGCCCGAGGGCGGGTGGACGGTCGACGCCGAACTGCCGACGAAGGTACGCCGATGACGGTGCGCGTGCTGGTGGCCGACGACCAAGATCTGGTGCGCACCGGCCTGTCGATGATCCTTGACGCGCAGCCCGACATCGAGGTCGTCGGCCAGGCCGCCGACGGCCACGCCGCCGTCGAGCTGGCGCATCGGCTCCGCCCCGACGTGTGCCTGGTCGACATCCAGATGCCCGGGCTCGACGGCATCGAGGTGACCGAGCTCCTCGCAGGGCGGGGCGTCCCGGACCCGATCGCGGTAGTGGTGATCACGACATTCGACCTCGACGAGTACGTCCAGGGCGCGCTCCGGGCCGGCGCCCGAGGCTTTCTGCTCAAGGACGCCGGGCCGGCGCTGCTCGTCCAGGCCGTCCATGCCGCCGCCGTCGGCGATGCCCTGATCGCGCCGAACATCACCCGGCGGCTGCTAGCCACCCTCGCCGCCAGGGAACCGTCGAGCCGACGGACCCAACCGATCGAGCCGCTCACCGAACGCGAGGAGGAGGTACTGACGCTGGTCGCCCGTGGCCGCACGAACGCCGAGATCGCCGCCGAGCTATTCATCGGCTTGACGACCGCCAAGACCCACGTCGCCAGCCTGCTGACCAAAATCGGCGCCCGAAACAGGGTCGAGATCGCGATGTGGGCGTACGACACCGGCCGGGTGGGGGACTGAACCGAACCTGACGTGCATGCACGACGACTGGTTCCCGGCCGGGTGGCTGCAGGGCGGCGGCCTGCGCTTGACAGTCGTCCTTGGTGTCGGCAGTGAGTTCAGGCGACGCACCTAACCTCGGGCTTTCACCAGCAGAGCCATCCGGGACCTGATCACAGCCGTGAGAAGCACTCCCACCTGCGAAAATCAGGTTGCCGAGTGTCCTGTTGGACGCAGGACAGGAAGCATTTCTCAGGTGAAGTGGTATGCCAACCCTCGCTCCTGGCGTTTCCCTGCTGGTCTCCGTGGCCGTCTATGCTCGTAGCGATGAGGTCGCCCGCACGGTAAAGAACGGGACCCGGGGTGCGGACAGGGTCGTTTGCCTCTTCACCTTCACGTGATCGAACGTCCGCAGCCAGCCCTCGCAGCGTCACCCGAGCGGACTGTCCGACGGGTGGTCAGATAAGTGGAAAGTGCCTCTGACCAGCAAGAATAGGGATTGTCGAAGTCCTTGTTCCCGCGCCCTTCGGAGGCACTTTCCAGGTGAACAATCGTATCGGGTCCTATCCGCGTGTCCGCGTTGAGGGCAACGGTCGTGGGGTGGTCTCGCAGTCCGGCGCCGTGCTGCTGGTCGAGACGGCCCGCAAGGTGGGGCTGGACGCGGCGACATCGGAGGCTCTGGCTCCGTGGCGCAAGGCGCGTGCGGTCCATGATCCCGCCAAGATCCTGATGGACGTCGCGCTCACCGTGGCCCTGGGCGGGGACTGCCTGGCCGACGTCGCGATGCTGCGGGCCGAGCCGGCCGTGTTCGGACCAGTCGCTTCCGATCCGACCGTCTCCCGCCTGATCGACACCCTCGCCTCGGCCGGGCCCCGCGCCCTCGCGGCCATCCGCCGTGCCCGGTCCGAAGTCCGCCAGCGAGTTTGGAGGTTGGCCGACGACGCGGCCCCGGACGCGGGCCGTGAGGTGATCGTGGACATCGACGGCGTACTGGTCCTGGCGCACTCCGAGAAGGAGGATGCCGCCAAGACCTGGAAGAAGACGTTCGGGCACCATCCGCTGTTCGCGTTCGTCGACCACGGCCCAGACGGCTCCGGGGAACCGGTGGCCGGGCTGCTGAGGCCAGGAAACGCGGGCAGTAACACCGCTGCCGACCACATCGAGGCCGCCCGCCTGGCCTTGGCCCAACTGCCGAAGAAGTACCGGCGCGGCCGCCGCACACTGATCCGCACCGACTCAGCCGGCGCCACCCACGACTTCCTCAACTGGGTCACCACACGCGGCCGATGGCTGTCCTACTCGGTCGGGATGACCATCACCGACGCCATCCACCGGGCCGTGTTCCTGATCCCGGCCCCGGCCTGGACCCCGGCCGTCGAACCCGACGGGCAGGTCCGCGACGGCGCCTGGGTCGCCGAGCTCGCCGGTGACGTCCTGACCGGCTGGCCCATGGGCATGCGGCTGATCGTCCGCAAGGAACGGCCGCATCCCGGCGCGCAGTTGCGCTTCACCGACACCGACGGAATGCGTCTGACCTGCTTCGCCACCAACACCAAGGACATACCGATCGCCCGGCTGGAGCTGCGGCACCGCCAGCGCGCCCGCGCCGAGAGCTTCATCCGCGCCGCCCGCGACACCGGCCTACGCAACCTCCCGCTTCAGCAGGCCACGCAGAACCAGGTCTGGCTGGAGATCGTCCAGCTCGCGCTCGACCTGCTCGCCTGGATGCCGATGCTCGCCCTGACCAGGCCCGCCCGCCGCTGGGAGCCCAAACGCCTGCGGCTGCGGCTGTTCTCCGCAGCCGCCCAGCTCGTCACCACCGGCCGCCGCCGCTACCTCCGCCTTGCCCGCCACTGGCCCTGGACCGACGTGATCACAAGCGCGTTCGCCCGCCTGCACGCCCTGCCAGACCCCGGCTGACCAGCGCCAACACCCCACCCCGACGAACACCCCACCACATCCGGAGCCGTGGAACCCGGCGCCCACCCGACGCGACAGCCGGGCCCTCATCATGTCCGCAGACAGAACCACCCAGCCGGGACAAGCAGAAACGGCCCGCCAGACAAGCTGACGAGCCGTCATGCAAGATCGAGGTTAGCCGACGGAAACTACGGGTTCAGGCCCCGGAAAGTTCGGAGGGAGCCCATGCGGTGTGGCCGTTCCAGAGCACAGCCAGGCGAGATAGCTCGAGAGGCTGCCCTCGTAGTGGAACCAGTCGTCATTCCGCCCAGCCACAACGACTGTCCATTCGTTGGGCCGCCCTTCTGTACGCCAGTAGAACTCGTCCCCGTCTATCGAGCTGCCCCACAGCAGCAACCCTCCCGATTCCGGGAACGCAGGATAGCCACCCAACATTCCCTTCTGCGTCATACCCTCGGCACCAGCGATATCATCTTTCGCCTCCTCGACGAATCCCGCTTCGTCTCCTGGGGCTGGAGACGTCACAAAGAGGAATTTCCCGATCTTCAGCCGAGGGTACGAATCCGCCAAAGCGATGTAGTCGTCTGGCAGCCCAGTCCTCAACCCGTCGAAGATCTCCTGCCAGTTGATGCGCCGTGGAACCACGAGACGCTGCGCCACCAGCCCCGGCAGCGCAATCTCTAGGGATTCGGTACTCAACAGCCACCTCCATTTACGTTCTTGTTTTCTATCCGCACGCTGAACAGTTTACGGGTTGGTGTCGATGCCGTCATGGTGATCGCAGTCGGCCGGTCCACGTTCGGATCGCCATACTCCAGGGCTGCACCGTATGTGACAGGTTCCGTGGCGAGGGCGTCCGCCATTCTGTTCTCACACGTTTTCATTCCGCTCACATTGAAGCGTCGGTATCCCGTGAAGATGTTTTCCGGAATGTTTGCCCCGTTGAACCGGTCTCCAATGATGTGAGACCGGTTAAAGAGGGGATTGCCTCTTGAGTCTTGCTCGTTGACGGGGAAGCCCGGCGGGGTGTACACATCTTCTGTGCTGCGCGAATGCGGAGGCTTGAGGTCGCTGGGGCACATAAGGGCTGTCGCCCCTGTAGCGTTCCCATTCATGAGCGGGAAATACACGTACCGATCTTCTCTCGGCTGGGAATCGCACCTGAAGCGATCCGTAAAGTTGCGGGTGTTCATCTTTTTGCACCCAGCCGAACATGCGAGGGCGTGGAGCGGGTCGTCTCCGTTCCAGATATCTATCGCTGTGCTGATTGCCGCGCCCGCCAGATTCCTCTTGCCTGCAGTCTTCGCCGTATCCCATATGCTCCGACCGGCCTGGGTGCCGGCCGCCTTGGTGGCCGTCTCTACGGCCTCAGGTGTAGTTCGCCGTGGGGCCGCCGGCCACCGTGGCCGACAGGAGCCGGTTGCGGTCGTAGCCGTAGTTGGTGGTGACGTTCTCGACGGTCTGGCTGATGACGTTGGCGTTGTCGTCGTGGACGTACGACTCCGTGCCCGCGCCGGTGCCGGATTTGACGCTCTTGGCGAGACGGCCGGCCGGATCGTAGCTGTAGTCCGTGGTGGAAGACAGGTACGCCGCGTGATCGTCGGTGTTCATCTTCTTCGCCATGTCCTGCGCCTTGTTCCCGTTGGGGTCATAGGCATAGGTGTGCGAGGCGACGAGCGTCGTGCCGTCGGGCTTCTTCTCCGTCGACGTCTTCAGCGACGCGTCGGGGTAGTAGGTGTAGTCGACGGTGTTCTTATTGCCCTTGGTTTCCTGGAGCTTCATTCCGCGGTCGGTGTACGTGTACGACGTGACCTTCGGGGCAGCGTCGTCCGCGTTCTTGCCGACCGAGACCGTCTTGACCAGCTCACGCAGGTCGTAGGTGTACTTCGAGTACTGGTCGGGGTGGGTGACCGTCTCCGGCTGGCCGTCGGCGCCATAGGTGTACGACGTGGCCTTCTTCTCCTGACCGGCGAGTGCCTCGACCACCTTCTGGACCTGATTGAGGCCGCTGTAGGTGACCGTGTAGGCGTCGATCTTCGCTCCGGACGACGTGTCGTCGATGGAGGTCAGGTTGCCGTTGAGGTCGTAGGCGTAGGCGAAGTCCTTCTTCTCGTTGTCCGTGTCACCGGAGTTGTTGCGGACCAGCTTGACGCCGTCGGCGACCGCGATGCCGGTGCTGGACTGGTCGAGCTTGAGCTTGCTGTCCTCGCCCTGCTTGAGGGTGTAGGTGCCCAGGCTGACCCAGGTGCCGGTGTTCGCTGTCTGGTCCTTGGTGAGGGACGTCTCGGTGGTCGTGCCGTGGGCGGGCGTGTACTTCGCGCCCGTGGTGGCACCGGTCACCTTCGGGTACTTCACGTACGCCGTGTAGGAGCCGTCGGCGGGGATGTTCAGCGTCCACGTGAACGCGTCGGTGCCCGAACCGGCAGCGTGCGTGGCGTGGTTGTAGCCCTGCTGGCCGGTGAGGTCTCCCTTGGTCCAGGTGCCGGTGGAGGCGGTGTTCTGGGTGTCTGAGTTGTCGGTCAGGACCACGCTCTGGCCGACCGGGACGCCGTCGTCCGCTCTCGACTTCAGTGAGCCGTCCTGGTAGTACGACCACGTCATGGTCCGGTTCGAGGAACCGTCCGCGGCCGAGATCGTGCGCGCCTTCTGCTTCCCGGTGTCGGTGTAGTCGTAGTCGGTGACGATCGACCACGGGTCGGTGGACTTCTTCACCCAGCCGTTGTCGTAGTACGCGTAGGTGGTGTCGTTGCGGACCGTCTCACCGTCCGAGGGCGGCAGCGACGTCGTCCTGACCCGGCCCAGCTCGTCGTAGTCGGTGCGGGTGTAGACGTTGTTCTTGTTGTAGCGGGCGTCCGCCGGGTCGTAGGGCTGGTACTGCTTGACGGGGCGGTTCAGCGCGTCGTACTCGGTGCGGGAGGTGAATGCCTCCGTCGAGCCGGCCGCCGTGCCCCGCGGGGTGATGACCTTGGTGACGTTGCCGACCTGGTCGTACTCGTACTTCATCGACCGCGTCTTGCTGCCGTCGTAGGGGGCCTTGACCTCGGCCTGCTTGCCGCGTGCGACCGTCAGGCCGTCCTTGTCGTAGCCCTGCTGCGTGAATTTGCCCGCCGACGTAGATGACCTGCATGTACGGGCGCAGCTGCGGGTCGGCTTACGCGAAGGCATGGTTCGCCCGCAAGCGCGGTCTCACCGGCAGCACGAAAGCCGCGACCGAGTCCCGGATGCGCAGCCACGCCTATCCGGAGATCGGCTCGCGGAAGATGCACACCTTCGACAGCTTCGTGGTGGAACGCTTCATCACCGCCATGAAACGCACCGACGTCGGCGCCGCGACCCAGGCACAGGTTTTCCTGCGGGTGAAGGGAATCCTCAAGGACGCGCACCGGCGCGGCATCATAGGTCTCGACCCGCTGCTCGATGTCAGCCCGCCGGAGTACCGCCCGAGCCCGACCGTGATCCCCACCAAGGAACAGGTCGGCCTCCTGCGCGTGGCCCGCGACGACGACACCTTCCGCCTCATCGTCGACCTCATGGCCGGCATGGGCCTGCGCAACGGCGAGGCCCTCGCCGTCAACGTGAACAACATGGTCGCCAAGGACGTGTACCGGGTCCACCAGCAGGTACACGACCGGACCGTCACCCTGGAACCCCTCAAGCACAGGAAAACCGGCGAATTCCGTGAGGTACCCCTGCCCTCCTTCGTCCGCGAAGGCATCGAACAGTACGCCGCCACGCACGGAACCTTCGCAGGCGGCTACCTCCTCAAAACCATGCCTCCCAGCACCGGAAACGCCTTCCTCTCACCCACCACCCTCAGAAGATGGTGGACCCAGCTCCAAAAGCAGAACCCGAACCTCGTCCCCGACGGGATGACCATGTACAGCTTCCGCCACTACTTCGCCTCCAACGCCCTCGGGCAAAACATCCCCATCACAGACGTCGCACACTGGATGGGACACTCCGACATCAACATCACCTTCCGCACCTACCGACACCTCCTCCCCGGCTCCGTCTCCAAAGCCGCCAAACTCCTCAACAACGGCCTCGACTTCCACACCACGACGGCAAAGACACCCGAGGTCGCGACCGCGGCCTGACCTGTCAGCCTCCATCCACCACATGAATCCTGCATCGTGGATTTTGGCGGTCTTTCCGGATGTGGGCAGGTGGAGATTCCGGGTGGCCGTCCCGGTGGCGAGTTCTCTGATGTCTCTCTGGCCGTGGGCGGGCGTTGACCCTGCAGGGGCATTGCGCGATTGGGAATGGTCCGGTTCGCCGGTTTCATGAGTGACGTGGCGTCATGTCCGTTGTGTGGCGAGAGATTCCGGAGAGCAGAGCAGGCACGGTGCTGGTGATCACGTGGTTGTCGAGACCCATGAGAACGAGCAAGACCGCGCCTGCCCGAACATCATCGCCCATCCCTTCCACGCCGTTCGTCCCGACCGCGGAAGGGGGGCCTCATGCGAGTCCGACGCCGTCTTCCCAGTACGTACGCCAGTAGTTAACTGGCAGCCGGTGCAAGTGCGTGGCGGTGCCCGTGGGGAGATGGCCCGACGCGAGCGGCCCTGCCGCGAAGCACCCCTGCGCATGTAGCAAGATGAGCGAGCCCCGCCGGTCAACGACTCGTCGTTACGGCGGGCCCCGCACATCCCGGACTCGAGCAGCAGGTGGCAGCAAGGTGACGACACATCACATATCGGGCGTACGCCCCCTTCCCGGCACGACGGCAGGCAGCCGGTGAACCGGGACCTCACGCTTCACGACTGGATCGTCGCGGGCGTCTGGGTGGCTGTCGGGCTCGCGGCGGGCGTCCTGCTGCGCATCCTCCTGCGCTGGCTGAGCAAGCACGCGACCCGTACCCGGTGGAGCGGGGACGACGTCCTCGTCGACGCGCTGCGCGCGCTGGTGCCGATCGCGGCGCTCGCGGGCGGAGTGGCGGCCTCCGCGGCGGCGCTGCCGCTGACCGGCCGGGTCAACAACGCCGTCAACGAGATCCTGACGGTCCTGCTCATCCTCGCCGCGACCATCACCGCGGCACGCGTGATCACCGGCCTGGTGCGGGCGGTCACGCAGTCCCGTTCCGGTGTCGCCGGATCGGCCACGATCTTCGTCAACATCACCCGCGTCGTCGTCCTGGCCATAGGCTGCCTGGTCGTTCTGCAGACCCTGGGCATCTCCATAGCTCCGCTGCTCACCGCCCTCGGTGTCGGCGGTCTCGCGGTCGCCCTGGCTCTCCAGGACACGCTCGCCAATCTCTTCGCGGGCATCCACATCCTCGCCTCGAAGACGATCCAGCCCGGCGACTACATCCGTCTCACCAGCGGGGAGGAGGGTTACGTCGTCGACATCAACTGGCGCAACACCGTCGTACGCAACCTCTCCAACAACCTCGTCATCATCCCGAACGACCAGCTCTCCAGCACCAACATGACCAACTTCAGCCGCCCGGAACAAGAGATGACCCTCACCGTGCAGGTCGGCGTCGGCTATGACAGCGACCTGGAGCACGTGGAGCGCGTCACCGCCGAGATCGTGACCGAGGTCATGACGGAGGTCGAAGGCGCGATGCCCGAGCACGAACCCGCCGTCCGCTTCCACACGTTCGGGGACTCACGGATCAGCTTCACGGTAATCCTGGGCGTGGGTGAGTTCAGCGACCAATACCGGATCAAGCACGAGTTCATCAAGCGGCTGCACAAGCGCTACCGCGTGGAGGGCATCCGCATTCCCTCCCCGGCGCGTACCGTCGCCCTCCAGCAGAACGGCGTGGCGATTCCCCCGCAACGCGACGGATCCCTTTCGATCCTGTAGAACGTCGTGGCGGGGCGGTCCTACCAAGGCCGCCCTCTGCCAGGGTCATTACGTAATCGGGATCTGTCCGGGTTCATCACGTGAGGCCGAGGGGAAGAAGATCAGCGGGGAGGTCCGTTCCTGGCGGCTTCACCTGCGGATCGGCCTCACCTTCGCCGAACTGGCCCGCAGGATCAACCCGATCGTGCGCGGCTGGATGCAGTACTACGGAGCGTTCTACCGCTCCGAACTGCTGCCCCTCCTGCGGCGTATCAGCGCCTACCTGATGCGCTGGATCCGCAAGAAGTACAAGCGATTTCGGTCGTTCAAGGCAGCCCACAGGTGCTGGCAGCGCATCACCAGCCGGCATCCCAGGCTCTTCGCCCGCTGGGCATGGACACCGTGTTTCTGGTGATCAGCGTGACAAGAGCGGAGTGACGGGAGACTGTCACGCTCCGTTCTGTGGGAGCCCGGGGGTGAGACTCCCTCGGGCCACCCGACCACGCTTTCTCGGTGTCGGGGTCGCTCTTGCGGGGACGGGAACGTACGGGGGTACCTCGTCCGGGGCGACGTTCATCCGGATGACTGCGGTCGGCCTTTACCTGGTGCGTTCTTGCCTTTGCCGTGCCCAGGCAGTCAGGTGCGTGGATCGCTGATGTCGTCTTCCATGCAGCGGGACGAAGACGTGGTCGAGGTGTGGGATACGGGCACGCGATGTGGCCCCACCCTTCAGCCGAAGGCCGCCGTACGGAGGTAGGCGTATTGCCCTGAGCCGAGGCAGCCCCGTGAGGTTTTGGCGGCGCCGCTGCCCGTGCCGTAGTGGATGACGGTGGCGCCGGCCCGGGCTGCGGCCTCGACCAGGTGGTAGAAGAGCAGCTCGAAGTAGAGCGGCAGCCTGCGCTGGGCGGCATAGTCGAACCCGGCGCGGTGCGCGAACCAGCGGTCGTGGTGGACCACGATCAGCGCGAAGCCGATGATCTCGCCGTCGAGGCGGGCGGTGGCCGCCAGCGCGTCCGGACCGCAGGCGCCGAGCGCGCGCTCCAGGATGGCCGCGGAGCGTGCGGGGGTCCAGGCACTCATTCCGTACTTGCCGAGGAGTGTGGCCTCCAGCTCCGCGAAGCGGGGGATGTCGGCGGGTTCGAGCGGGGCTATGGCGATCTGGACGCCGGCATCGCGCACCGCCCGGCGTTCGGCGCCGATCCGGCGGCGGCGGTGCGCGGAGAACCCGGCGAGGTACTCCGCGAAGCCGCCCTGCGGCACCAGCAGCCAGTGGTAGCCCTCGGAGTGGAAGGAGCGGTAGCCGCGGCGGGTCAGCAGGGTCCGCAGCGCGGTGTCGTGCTCGTCGACGTGAAGGAAGGCGACGCTGCGCAGTCCCTCCTCGTCCGCCATACGCTCGGCGGCGCCCAGCAGGCGTACGCCGGTGGCGTCGTGGCCGTCGTGGCCGTCGTGGCCGTCGCGGCTCAAGAGGGTGGTGCGGCCGAGGTGCCGCCCTCCGCAGACGAGGCCGGGCAGTAGGGCGTCGGTGAGGTCGCCGGGAAGGTCCGCGGCCAGTTCCTGTGCTCCCTGCCGCCCCTCTTCCGCGCACAGCCGCAGTACGGTGTCGGGCCGGCCTGCGAGCCACGGGGCATCCGCGTCGGCGACCGCGGTGGCCAGTGCACCGGCCAGGCCCTCGCCGTCGGTGAGGGTGAGATAACGCATGGCCGCGCCGGAGGTGTCCTCCGCCACGTCGAGCCAACGGGTCGCCAGATAGGCGTTGTCGGGACCGGCGAGACGGTCCCAGGACGTGCGGGGAAGGTGCGCGGCCCGCCGGACGACGCCGAGCGCGGGGGGAAGGGCGGATACGCCGCCCGGGGTGGGCTGTTCGTGCGTCAGGCTAGGTGACGGGGGTCTTCGGTCGTCGCGTTCGGCGGTCCGGATGTCCACGTCCGGTGTGTGCATGGTGGTCTCCTCATCAGCGCCATGGCGGCCGGTGACGTCGCGTACGGGCCGTCGGCCGGTCGGCCCCCGGAGCCGTCGGCGTGTCCCGTCGGCCGGTCTCTGCCGGTTGAGCCGTTTCTGCTGGTCGATGGCGCCGTGCCGTGAGGCCCTTCCCATGACGGCGTGCCGCAGGTCCGCGCAGGTACCGCACGCCCCGACGGGATGGGGTCGCCGTACGAGGCGTACCTGGGCGGGCGGAGCCGTCATGGGGCAGAGCGCAGAACGTGGGCGGAGCGGGCGTAGCGCCCCGCGGGGCGCAGAGGAAGGGGTACCGCACCGGCACACGGCGGGAGGGCCGGGATCAGGGGCGCGGGGCGGGACAAACCGCAGCGAAGGTGGTCGTGTCGTCACCTGCGGCGCGGTGGCGAGGACAACGTAGGGCAGTGCCGTGCGGCGACGCAAGCGCCCGTATGCCAGGAAAGGGACGTCACGCCGCTGTCGTCGCGCGTCGGCGGATATCAGCAGCAAACCGATGGGAGAGGTGACCTGCCGCTTTGCCGGGAGATTCCTGATGTTTCCCCAACTCCCGTACACCTCCAGACTTTTCGTGTCTCTTCACCCGCTCTCCGTCCCCTCTCGCCCGCTTGCGGCGCTCCCGTGCCGCCTCTAGCATCGTCGCGCTCCCGGCAGGACCCGGGTGGCGTCGTCCCGCACCTCGGAGACCGCCGCCCACAGGGCCCCGTCGTGGGTGTGCGCCGCACCACGGTCCCGTGCCGTCACGGGGCCGCGCCCCCTGAAAGGCACTGGTGATGGTCGGACCACCCCGTTCCACCGCCGGCGGAGGCGAGGTGGGCGCCCTGCGCCTGCTGCTGGCCGCCCAGGCGCTGAGCCAGCTCGGTTTCCGTCTGCTGGGATTGGCGATGCCACTCCTTGCGACCACTACCCTGCACGCTTCCGCCTTTGAGGTCAGCGCCGTCGCGGCCTGCCAGACGGCGGCGTTCCTCGTCATCGGGCTGCCCGCGGGGGTGTGGGTGGACCGTATGCGCAAGCGGACGGTGATGATCGCTTCTGACCTCGGCCGCGCCGTGGCCCTGGGCAGCATTCCGGTGGCGTGGAGCCTGGGCACCCTCGACGTGCTCCACCTGTGCGCGGTCTCCCTCGTCACCGGCATCCTCACGGTCTTCTTCGACGTCGCCGAGCAGAGCTACCTGCCGCATGTGGTCGGCGGTGACCGCCTCGTCGCCGCCAACGCCCGGCTGATCGGCGTCGAGGAGGTGGCGGGCGTGGTCGGCCCCAGTGCCGGCGGTCTGCTCATCCAGCTTGTGACCGCGCCCCTTGCGATCGTCGCGACGGCAGTGGGCTACGTGTGGTCCGCCCTGTGCGTCGCCCTGATCCGACGGCCGGAACCGCTTCCGCCCCGCAAGGACCGCCCCAGGCTGCTCCGGGGTGTCGCCGAGGGCGTGCGAGTGGTGACGCGGGACGCGCTGCTGCGGCCCATCGTGCTGTGCTCCACGACGATGACCCTGTTCTGGAGCATGTCCTACGCGATGCTCCTGGTCCTGCTCGCCCGCGATCTCGCGGTGCCCGCGACCACGGTAGGTCTGCTGCTGACGGCGGGGAGCCTCGGAGGCGTCCTCGCCACGCTCGTGGTGCGCCGCCTCATCGAGAGGCTGGGGGACGCGACGGCGGTGAAGTACAGCGTCGCGTGCGGCGCCCCGCTCACCCTGCTCGCCGCGCTCGTCCAGCCAGGGTGGCGGCTTGCGCTGGTCAGCGTCTCGCTGTTCGGGCTGGGCGCGGCGCTCGTCGTCTACAACGTGGCCCAGGTCAGTTTCCGCCAGCGGACCGTGCCGCCAGACCTCCTGGGCCGGGTCAACGCCACCGTGCGGTTCTTCGCCTGGGGGGCACGCCCCATCGGCAGCCTCTGCGGTGGTGTGCTGGCCGAACTGTTCGGTGCCCGGGGCGCAGTGCTCACGGGGGCGGTCGGCACCTCGCTCGCCTTCCTTTGGCTAGTCCTCTCCCCGCTGCGCCGGATGCGGACCCTGCCGACCGGCCCGCCCTCCGGCGAACCCCTGGCGGTCACCTGACCGGGGCCGGCCGTGCCTGCCCCGCCGCATCACCGGGGCCGAGCCGCGTCGCTCGGCCCCGCCCCCGTACGCCCGACGAACGGAAGCCCTACCGTGACCGACGCACTCCCCCCGACCGGCGCGACCGGCGCCCCTGCGATCGTGTGGATCACCAACCCTGACAACTACGACCCCCGACGCCACCTCCTGCTGCAGAAGGAGGGCTCCGACCGCGTGAACCTCTTCGAGCGCAACGGTCTGCCCGTGCGGGTGGTGCACTCCGGGGATCTCGTGCCGGCATGGTCCGGCGGGACGCCGCGCCTGTACCTGGACGAGGAGGACCTGCTCGACGGCGGTCACGCCTTCCTGCTGTCGGACTGGACGTGGGACGCCGGCATCGGCCGTCACATCCAGGCGATCACGCGGACCATCAAAGCGGCCGGCCGGGTGCTCCTCAACGACGGCATCCGTGACGCCGAGTCGCTGGGGTCGGACAAACTCGCGATGTGTCACGAGGCGGCGGCGCTCGGGATTCCGGTCCCGCCGACGGTCGCGGTCCCCTTCGGGCGGTACGCCCGCCGGGTACTGCCGGTGGTCAGAAGGGAGCTGGGCAACGGTCCCTACGTGGTCAAGCCCCGGGCCATGGCCATGGGCTTCGGGGTGCTGAAGGCCGAGGGCCCAGAGCAACTGACCGCCGCGGTCGACCTCCTCACCCCGGCGGCGCTGGGCGCGGTGGTGCAGCCGTTCCAGGAGAACGACGGCGACGTGCGGGTGTACGTGCACCGGGGGCAGGCGGTCGCCGTGATGCTGCGTCGCCCGAAGGAGGGCTCCTACCTCGCCAACGTGAGTGAGGGCGGCTCCGGCGTGTCCTTCGACGGGGACGACGAGGTGCGCACGCTCAGCGAACGGCTGGCCGCGGGGGTGGACGCGGACTACCTGTGCGTGGACTGGCTCCTCACCCGTGAGGGACCGGTCTTCAACGAGTGGATGACGGTCTCAGCGGCCTACGAGGACCTGCCGGAGCCGGACCGCTCCCGGGTGGCGGCGGCGCTCGTCACCTATGTACGGGACCGGATCGCCGCGTGCTCCTGACGAGCCCCGTCCGGGGCGTACCCATGGCGGGTCGCCCCGGACGACCTCAGCGCGACCTGCTGTCAGTGTGCAGGGGAGGCGAGCGTCCACTCGACAGGTTGGTGCTTCATCGCCCTGGTGAAGGACTGTTTGATGGCGCTTCTCCGGCTTTTAACCGAGGCGGGGAAGCCATCGGGCTGGTACGTCAGGTGGAAGATGCGCATGACTGCGTCAGTGGAGACCTGCACGTCAATGCCGTCGTCGCCGTGCAGAACTGGGGAGGTCTGTGTCCGGCGAGGCACTTCACCTAGACTTGACGAGTTCTGCAATTTGTTAGAAGGCGCGCAGATAGGCGCGGCAGCGGTGGCGTGCCTCGCCTCGTTCAGGCCGTACGCGGGGGTGCCGAAGCGGTCCGCCAGCTCGACCCGAAACCGTCCCCAGCCCGCGTAAGCCCAAAGACCTGCCCGGCCTGCGCATCATCCGGCTCCGCGAGGCCGCCGACCGTAACGCCGTCGCCCACCTCTTCGGCGTCCCCTTCAACGAAGAGACCCAACAACGCGCCCCCGGCAACGGACGCTTCAGCGGACTCGTCCAGCACAGCGACACCGTCTTCTACGGACTCAACCCCCGCCCCCTGGAGATCGTCACAGCGTTCCTGCAGGACGGCGACGACCCTGCCGAACTCGCCATGTACGTCCAGGTCCTACGGCGCTCCGTCCTGCATGCGGCCAACGGCACCCTCTGGCCCTGGCTCATCCACTGCGCCGACCTCATGACCGAGTACCTCGTGTAGCGCCCTCCCAACAAGGCCATCACCGCGGCCATACGCCTCAGATTCGAGAAGTAGGCCGCGGTGTCAGCACCTGCGTCAGGGTCACCGACGGCACCGCATAGGCTGCGCAGGAACCAGGTCAAAGCAGCCGGACTGTCACCGGAGAGGCGCTGTAGTTGTCACACACAGCCGATCACCGGTCTTCCTGTCACCGGGTCGCAGTGTGACTCGCGACGACCTCATCGCCATGCTCCGCGAACAGACCCCGGCATGCGGGCCTGCAGTGTCAGCACATGCCCCCGGAACCGCGTCACCGGGCCGGGATCGGCTGAGTGAGGTTCACCGGGTTGCCGTCGGGGTCCTTAATGTGGGCGACGCGCTGTCCCCACGGCATGTCGTTGGGGCCTCCGCTGACCGAGCCGCCGAGCGCCTCCACCCGGGCGAGCGTCTCGTCGACGTCGTCGACATCGATGCTGAGCAGGATCCGCGACGCCGCCCCGGTCCCCGGGTCCGCCTTGGTCACCAGCCCGAGGTCGGTGTCGCCGATGCGCAGGCCGAGGTAGAAGGCGGCGCCTTCCTCCGGTACCCGGAAGATCTCCTCAGCGCCGAACAATTTCGTATAAAAGCCGAACAGAACGTCCTGGTCGGCAGTCAGAATCACGGGCTGGATGGTGGACATGGCACTCCTGTCGAGAACGGTCGTGTCGCTGGTTAGACCGTTCGCGGACGGTGAACTCATCGGCGAAACCACCCCGCCGGACGATCGACAACACAGACTGCCACCCACGACCAGCACGAGCACCCCGAAACGGGTCACGCCACCCCGCTGACCAGCCACTTCAAGATGGCGGAGCTTCAGTCAACTCAGCAAGGGGTCAGCACCAATACCCGAAAAGGTTGTCCCTGCTTGTCGAAGTCAGATGAAGCCCTGCAACCCAAGATCCTTTCTCCGACCTGCGTCGATGCAGTCCAGAGAGAGTTCCTGCTACGCCGTCGTTCGGTCCGGAATCTGCTGGGTCGAGATACGGCCGAGGCACGGCGCTTGTGAGGTCTACCTGCACTCCGCTCTGGCCTGCGAACCCCTTACCGGTGACCTGGATGCGCTGCCACCGCTGTTTGACAGCGAGGAAGAAGACTTCGGCCTCCTTCTGGCAACCACGACCGATCCGCTTGCCGCCTTGGACGCTGCCGAAACCAGCACCGGATCCGTGCGCGAACGCTGGGTAAATCAGTCCATGGCCGGTGACGAGTACCGCGACTACGTACTGGCTGGCCGCCCCGCTGCAGCACCTGACGGCCAGCCGTGGCCCTCTCCGCCGCCTTCCTGACAGTGGCTTCACGGAACTCCGGTCAGAGCCGCGAATTTCCCCAGGGCTGCTTCTCGCCCCACTTGGTTGAGCTGGTCAAAGGTGTGGGGACGCTGGGGATCGAGGAGCGTGTGCCAGAGCCCGCCGACCGTAGGTCGGCGGGCGGATGAGCCTGGGTGGCCCAGCCGCCGGAGGCGCTGAGGCCGATGATCCCGACGCCGATCGGGGCGGATGAGGAAGCGTGGGAGCACTCCTTGGACGCCGCAAATAGGTAACAGAGCCAGGCGGGCGGCTCAGGCGGCGACGGCCGAAGCCATGCGCAGTGGTGCGAGCGCGGCGCTCCAGGCGATGACCTGGTCGAGCATCGTGTCCAGGGCCGGCAGGTGGTAGTCGCCGGGCTTGAAGACGCTGTAGTTCTCGAATTCGGTGATCATCGACAGTGCGACCTGCTGGCGTACGTCGGGCATCTGGAGCTCGCCGGCGACGAGCCGCAGCTGTTCGACGGCCCGGACGCCGCCGACTCCGCCGTAGGACACGAAGCCGACTGCCTTGTTGTTCCACTCGGCGTAGAGGAAGTCGATGGCGTTCTTCAGCGTGCCGGGGACGCCGTGGTTGTACTCGGGTGTCACGATGACGAACCCGTCGAACGACGCGATCTTGGCCGCCCATTGCTTGGTGTGCTCGTGCTGGTACTGGCCGAGCGACGGCGGCAGCGGCTCGTCGAGGTGTGGCAGGGGGTGGTCGCGGAGGTCGATGAGCTCGAACGTGGCGTCGTCGCGGCGTGAGGCGATGTCGAGCACCCACTTCGCCACCTGTTCGCCGTTGCGGTTGGGGCGGGTGCTGCCGAGGATGATGCCGATCTTGAGCATGACGTTTGCCTTCTCATCTGCGGCGCTTCGTCGCGGAAGTGCGTTGCCTGATAGATCGCATGCTGCGCAGATGATCTGTTTAACAACGAGTGGGCGGGTATCATTCCTGTTATGAGCACCGAGACACCGACCACGCCGGTCGCCGACGGTGTCGACTTCGCGGGGGACTTCGGTCTCTCCCTCCTCGTCCTGGTGCGCGCGTACCGGACCGTCGTCGCGTCGGCCCTCGATGACGTCCCGCAGGGTGCCCGCGGCTTCCAGACGCTCGCCGTCGTCGTCCGAGGTGGCCAGCCGAATCAGCTCTCCCTGGCCACGTACCTGGGGATCGACCGCACGGTGATGACCTACCTGATCGACGACCTCGTCACGGCCGGCTTCGTCGAGCGCCGGCTCACCCCTGCCGATCGGCGCCAGCGCAAGATCGTCGCCACCGCCCGGGGCGTCGACACCCTCCGGGACCTGCAGCGGCAGGTGCGGGAAGCCGAAGACCGGCTCCTGGAGGCGCTCGATGAGAATGAGCGCCAAGCGTTCCGGACCCTGCTCAGCCGGATCGCCTGCGACGTCCGGGACATGGACTTGGCCGCTGCCCCCTGCGACGTCACATCCGACCCGTGCGACGTCGCCGAACCCGAGTCCTAGCTCGACCGCATACCCACCGGCGCGCGCCGGGCGACGACCCGACAGCCCGGCCGGTCATATTGGACATCCCTGCGGTGGCCCGTGACCTGGGACGAAGCTCGTCCCGCACACCGAGCGCCGTTGGGAGACGTCCGCCCTGGAGCCGTCAATGTTGGCGAAGCCGATCTTGACCGCGTCGACGTGGTGGCCGCAGGCCCAGCGGTAGGCCGCTTTGCAGGCAGGCTCGCAGACCACGAGCCAAAACGACACGCCCACCAAGGCCACTCGATGGGTGGGGAGATCATTTGAGCAGGTTTGGCCAACCTCAGAGCACCACGTGGGGAAACTCAAGGCTCTGTCCGCGCTTTCGTGAACGATCCATCAACGATCTCCGATCTGGCACTCGATAACATCGCCTGATGATGGAAGATCCCGTGGCCGTGCTGCCAGAGGCTGAGTACCGACGATCGTGCAACGCGTTCAGCAGCGGCATGAACTCATCAACCGCATACGCGGCGCGGACGAGGCCACCGCCGAGAGGCTGCAGCAGTTCGCCGCCACTACCTATCCGTTCCTAGGCAAGCACGACGCCCAGAAGTTCGTCCGGCTGCTCTCCGCCGGGGAAGTCGCCATTGCCACCACGCTGCTCCTGCCGGTCATCCCTGCCGCTGTCGCCGGGGTTGCGCTGACCGCATTCTCCGTTGGCACCCTGGGGCTCTACCTGCGTACGCCGGGGATGCGGCGGGAAGGCAGCCTGCGCCCCACTGAGCAGGGAACCGTGCTGGCCAAGGACGTCTGGATGCTGGGCATCGGCATCTCCCCCATCGCCGAGGGCGTGAACGAACACCGGTGACGCACCACGAGCACGTCGGCCCCACCACTGCGTACGCGCTCCGTGACCCGCCATCGGACCTATCTTGGTTGAAGGGGCAATACGGTCAGGGGCGCACATGACTACGACCAAATGGCTCTTCGAGCCCAGTCATACCGCGGCGGAGTTCCGCGCCAGGCACATGATGGTCAGCTACGTGCGCGGGCAGCTCAAGAACGTGCACGGCTTGCTGGAGGTCGATCCCGACAAGCCGGAGAAGGCCCGCGTCGAGGCGACGGTCGACGCGACCCAGGTGTACACCGGATAGCCCCAGCGCGACGCCCACCTCCGCAGTGCCGAATTCTTCGACGTCGAGCACCACCCGACGTGGACGTTCGTCGGGTCGCGCATTCATCAGGTGGGCGGAACCGAGTTCGAAGTCACCGGAGATCTCACGGTACGTGGCGTGACGCGCCCCGTAACCTTCGACGTCACTTACTTGGGACAGTGGGATACCCCTTGGTGGGAGGACGGGCGGGACCTCGGGCCCAGGCGACGCGCCGGCTTCGCCGCCACGACGCGTATCAATCGACATGACTTCGGGGTGAGTTGGAACGACATGGTCGACCGCGGCGGAGTGGTCGTCAGCCCACGGTCGATGTAGTGGTCGACATCGAGGCCGTCCTCGAGCCCAGCGAAACGGCCGCCTGAGCACGACCAGCTCGGGCTGCGAGCGGAAACGACCGAGCAGCGAACGGCAGCACTGGGTGTGGCTTGCTCAACTCGCGATGGAATGACCGTCTGGATCAGGCGCCGCAGTCCAGCCAGTGCGGCATCGCCAAGGACAGTGACCGCTCGCGCTGACCGGCGAAGCCCGGGCAGGCGCTGAGAAACCTCCGCTTACCGCTCAGCGGAGTTGGTGGGTCGGACAGGGGTCCCGATCAGGTGACCGTGCGGGCGTCGGCGCATGAAGGCAGGGCCCGAGGACTACGGCCTCTGTGGCATGACCAGCACCTTCCACCAGGAGCATCCCGATGCTGCCCTGTTAGAGGGCCAGGGCAGTCCCGGCGTCGGTGTCCGCCTGCCGGGCTATCCAGGTCAGCGGTTCCTGCTCGTCGCTGAAGTTGAAGTTCAGCACGAACTGGTGCCGTTCCGCGGGACTGAGCTCGTCGAAACCCAGCGTGTCCTGGAGCGCGTCGAAGACGCGAGCCTGCTCATAGATGGAGAGCCCGAAAGCCATCTACCGAAGCTAGCCGATGCTCGGTGACCCGGTACAGGCGGGACACCGGAACCGGATCGCCAAACGGTGACCGATGACCATCCGTGAGACAAGGTGACGCCGACGAACTCGGTGTCGCGTGCAGTCGCCTACCGGAAGAGTCCGCGGCGACGCCCACCGGAGCCTGCGAGGACATCCTCAAGCTCGAAGCAACCCGGCTCGCCGACGAGCCGCCCCAGGCCGTCCGCGGAGCCGGCGTTGAGGCCCGCACTGACGCGATCACCCGGACCCAGGACGGGGGCTGACCGGCATGCGCGGCAACCCCGACAACCTCCGCCAGGCCGCCGCCCGCAAGAGCGCCGCCGCCCAGGCCCGCGCCGAGAAGGGCCTGCGGGAGATGATCCGCCGCGGACAGCCCATCACCTTCCGTGGCCTCGCCCAGACCGCCGACGTCTCGCTCGACTTCCTCTACCGCTGCACCGAAATCCGCCGCCGCGTCGAGCAGCTGAGGTCCCAGCAGCGAAGCCATCCGCCGCGGCCGGCCACACAGCCGCCCGACGACTCGCGCAGCAGCGTCGTGCGCACCCTCACCGCCCAGCTCACCGAGCTCAAGCGGCGCCACCGCGACGAGGTCCAAGTGCTGCGGCAGGCCCTCGAAGCCGCCCAGAGCGAGAACCTCGAACTGCGACGCAGTCTCGGCCCCAGAAGCACCACCCGCCCTGAGAGCCCCTGCTCCTGACGCCCTCACACATCGATGGCTCTGCGGGCGTGGCTCACAAACTGCTGCCGTTTATTCGACGCATGGCCGAGGTAACTCCTGATGCGATGCGATTGGTTCGCGTCAATCGCATCGCCGCTCTCCCGTCCAAGGATTCTCGCCTGAATCGCTGCCACACAAGCCGACAGCGACTGTCGCAACTCGCCAGCCATCCGGGCCAATTCCTCCGGACCTTCAAGCTCGACAGCGGTCTGGGTATCCGCCAGGTCCGCTCGAAGCAATCTGCGGGTCTCTTCGAGAAGGTGACGCAGTCCATCAAGATCATGACCTGGCCTGGCCAGCTCAGCCTCGATACCCCGCAGGGCCTCATGAACCTCGTCGGCCTTGCCCGTGAAGGCGGCATAGGCATCACGGCGGAGCTGCCGGCGCCAGTGACGATGTTCAGCTCGAACCTGCCGCTGCCCCGCTATCCCAGCAATAGTTGCAGCCAGGGTTGTCCCCATCACTCCCACTCCAGCTCCTAGAACCGCTGCTGTTCCAGCATCCATGCGAAGAGTGTGCCAGCGAGGCTCCCTGAGCGTTTGTCACCTTCAAAGTCGGGATCAGGGACAGTCACTTGCAGATGCGTCCGCAAGTGTTCTACCTGCACAAACAGCACACGCTCACTGTTTGCCCCGGATACGCTGTGGACGACTCGCTACCTCCGCCGGCCCTGGGAGAAACCCACCGCCTCCGACCGACTCACCCCGGCCCGGGTCCGCCGGGGGTTCAGGAACATCCGCGCTCACCTCGCCTGCCCGCCCCGTGTTCCCAAACCCACAGGCACCGGCCCCGGACGGCCACCTGGCTCCAAGAACAAACGCCGGGCACCCCGCTACGACGTCGGCAAGACCGTCAAACGCCCCGAGACCCTCAAGGCCATCGGCAGACCTGGCAGGTCCTGGTAGAAAAAGAACAAGTTCAAAGAGCGTTTTGTCCTGGCGAGGGTGTTTGGTAACTGGCGCGGTGTCAGCTGCTTGGGGCGGCCCGTGCCGGCGTGTAAGGATCCGCCTGTGGAGTGTGATGTGTGTGGACGGTCGATGTGGCGGTGGCCGGTGCCACCGACGGCATGGGAAGAGGGAATCTGGTCCTGTTCCTGGTGCCATGCCGCCACCCATGTGGGTGGCGAGTGGTTCGAAATCTCGCGACCGCCGTATCTGCCCATGGGGATGCGCTGGGGGAAGGCCGTCGCGGATGGCCTTCCCGCTGGTATCTCCCATGCCTTCGGCATCTTCGACAAGACGCTGTGCGGCATCCAGGAAGCTGGCATGTTGCCGTCCGACCATTGGTGGCTGCCGGAACGGAAGGATGCCTGTGGTGACTGTCGGGAAGCGGCGGGTGTCATCGATGACCGCTGGCCGCGGGCGATGAGAGGGGAGGACGCGCGGGTCAGTGTGGCCCGGGGGCTATGAGTCCTTCCAGTTCGGAGTCGACTCTCTGGTGAGCCTGCGGCTCATCAGGTCGATCATCGCGAGGCGGATCATGGCTTCGGAGCGGTGCGGGTGGGTCTCGTAGTCGCGGGCGAGGCGACGGTGGTGCATAAGCCAGCCGAAGGTCCGCTCGACGACCCAGCGCCGCGGAATCACCTTGAAGCCCTTCTGGGCGGGGTCGCGGCGGGTGACTTCGACATCGATGCCCAGGCGGGCGCCGTGGTCGATGACCTTGGTGCGGTAGCCGGTGTCGGCCCATGCCTTGGTGATGCGGGGGTGTTCGGCAGCGATGCTCGAGAGCACATGGATGCCGCCGACGTTGTCGGAGACGTTGGCGGCGGTGACCAGCACGGCCAGGAGGAGGCCGAGTGTGTCGACGCCGATGTGACGTTTGTGGCCTGCGATCTTCTTGCCCGCGTCGATGCCCTGCCCGGCAGCGGGCACGTTGGCTGAGGTCTTGATGCTCTGGGCGTCGAGGATGCAGGCGCTCGGCTCGGCGTCGCGGCCTTCGGCTTCCCGGACCAGGCATCGCAGGAGGCCGTTGAGCTGGTCGAAGACGCCGTCCTTCTGCCAGGCGGCGAAGTATCCGTAGACGGTTTCCCACGGTGCGAAGTCGTGGGGGAGGTAGCGCCAGGGGATGCCGGTGCGGTCGACGTAGAGGATCGCGTCCATGATCCGGCGCAGGTCGTGCTCAGGTGGCGCCCTGGCACCTGGTGCCGAGGCGCAACTCGTGCAGTTCGTGGTCCTCGGATATGCGATCACGTCGATGGAGACCGAGACCTACCGCCCCGCCAGGCTGGTCCTGCTGGGGGAGGACGCCGGCCCGGCGCTGCGACGCTCGACATCTTTGGATGCGCTGGTGACGTCTGAGTCACCGCCGTTCTTCGTGTGGCACACCGCGGAAGATGTCTACGTCCCTCCCGAGCACACCTACCGATTCGCTGCCGCGCTTGCGGTCCACAACGTCCCGCATGCCGTTCACGTGTTCGCGCACGGGCCGCACAGTCTCGGCCTGGCAGAAGGCGCGGGGGACGTCGAGACCTGGACAGCCTTGGCCGCGTCTTGGATTCGCGAACGCGCCTCAGCCTGACGGAGGCTCGATGCCCACCTCGCGTTGAGCGTCACACCAAACCGAGGCAGCTCGAAGGCATCAGACGGACCGGCTGGGCGTCAGTCATGCCCGCAGGCTACGAGCGCGGGGGTCCGCCAAAGGAGCCGCGGCTGCGGCAGCCGGGAGACCGAGTCGCCGAGCATGGTCTGAGCGGCATCGCAGTCCTGCGGGCTCACCCCGCTAGGGCCAATCGCCACCGGGCATCTGCGCAGCGTCCGGCGCCCGGTCGCAGACGCGTTATTCACCGTGTTCCGCCACACAGCCGCCACACAGCCGCCACCAAGGGCGACTACCCGGCGCCCCTCCCCACAAGGTCCCTCATTCGAGTGAGGCGGAGTCCTCGGCGGGGGCACGGAGCCTGCCATGTCCACCGGACCCACTCACACTCGTCGTCCGCACCCCAGCCGGCGTCCCGCTCGTCGCCGTTGAGGCACCCCAGCCTCCTTCCGGTCGTCATGACCCGACCATCGTGACCGAGCACCACGCGGAAGACGCGAGATGATTCCCGACGCGGACGCGGGCCAGGCCGCTGGAGGTGGTGAACGGCACCCCGCGACCGGGAGGGATCGTTCGAGCCGAAGATCGTCCGCAAGCGTCTGTCCGGCATCGACGAGATGGTCATCTCGCTGTCCGCGAAGGGTCTGACGACCGGCGAGGTCCAGGCCCACCTGTCCTGATGGCGTTGAAAACGGCCACCGGTCGCTCTGCGGCGGGGGCAAAGATGCTCAGTTGATCTCCCCACCCTGTGCTCGGGGCTCCCCGAACATGCTCACCCGGTTCCCCAGCCGCAACACGAGGTGAGACGGAGCCGTGTCCCTCTGGCATCTCCTGACATCGAGCTGCACTTCCATACCCCTTCTCAGGTCTCCCGAAAGATCAGAGCTGCGCCGAGGGCCGCTGAGGCCGGAACGTACGGCTCCCCTCGGCCCGTCTCGCGTACTGGGAGTCCGTTCTCCTCAAGCAGCGCACGCACCCGAGCGATGTCGGGGACGGTGACGGTGCAAGCGACCAGTGCCGGGAGCGCGGACGGATCCTCACCCGGCAGCAGATCCGGGAGGTCGGCCTTGGTCATGAGCGTGATCGGCGCCTCGGCGGAGATCGGCCGGCCTAGATACCGCTCGAACCGCTCTCGAACCAGGGGAAGTTGTCCCTCAGCTACGCACAACACCGCCTCGACGAGGTCCTGGGCGCCGTTGGGGTGGTCGAGGTGACGGGTGTGCTGGAATTCCAGGTCCAAGTCGGCGACAACGCCGACCCGGCCTTCCGGCGCTCCCTCGATCTCCAGGTAGCGAACGAGTTCTGTGCGTATGCCGTTGGGGGTCTCGACCGGCCGACCGATGGTGTTCACCCCGTCATGGTCGACACCGGCAGCGATGAGCCGGTCCGCTGCGCCGTCGACATCCGGCGAGGAGAACATCAGGATGTGCAGCCCTTCGAAGCGATCGCACCATCCGCCAAGTTGGGCGCTGGTCGCCTCGATCCGCGACAGGAGCATGGGGAGCTTCTCCGGCGGCGCCTGGAGCGGAACGATCCGGGTGTCGGGTGGGAGGCCAGCCGTGCTCCCAGCCTTCACCGGGGTCACCAACTCGATGAAGCTCCGGGAGAGGTCGGCGTGGGTGTTCGCTGCCCCGAACGGATCCGGCGAGGCGCCCTCACGGGGTGCCAGCGCCGGCACACTGGGCGGCGAAACGTGAAATCCCAACCGCCGGTAAAGCGCTAGGGCTTGTGCCATGTCACTGACAACATGGCCGACGTGATGCAAGCGTGTGATGTCGTGAGGCATGACCTCACCGTAGGCCCCACACAGCAAGCAGTCGGACCGGACGGCTGGGGAGCGAAGAGCGAAACTGATCGTTTTCAGGGCTCCGAGAGGGCGGTTCGTGAGTCTTTGAGTGGTTCTGTCGTCGCCTGATGGTGTGGGTGCGGGCGGAATCCACTGTTCCACGGGCGGCGGCCTGTTGGGGTGGCAGGGTGAGTGAACGCAAGCCGTACCCGAGCGACTTGACGGACGGGCAGTGGTCGTTGATCGAGCCGGTGATCACAGCGTGGAAAGACCGGCACCGCTCGGTCAGCGGCCACCAGGGCGCCTACGCCATGCGGGAGATCGTGAACGCAATCCTCTACCAGAGCCGGTCTGGCTGCCAGTGGGCCTACCTCCCCAACGACCTGCCGCCGAAGAGCGCGACGTACTACTACTTCGCCGCTTGGCGGGACGACGGGACCGACCAGGTCATCCATGAACTCCTGCGCTGCCAGGTCCGTGAGAGGGCCCGCCGATTAGAGGACCCGACCCTGGTGGTGCTGGACACGCAGAGTGTCCACACAGCTGCCGGGGTCCCCACCTCCACGACCGGGCGGGACGCCGGGAAACGGGTGCCGGGCCGCAAGCGGGGACTGGCTGTGGACGTGCTCGGCCTGGTCATCGCCGTCACCGTCCTCGCCGCCAACACGCACGACAATGCCGCGGGCATCGCCCTGCTGGACCAGGTTGCCAAACACGCCGGCGGCACCGTCCGCAAGGCGCTGGTCGACCAGGGCTTCAAGAACCAGGTCGTCGCCCACGGCACCCGCCTCGGCATCGACGTCGAGATCGTCGAGCGCAACCCTCAGGACAAGGCCGAGGCCCACATCGAGCACCTCGCCATCACCCGGAAGACCGTCACCGCCCGCGCTGACCGGATCCCCGCCCGGGCCGCCTCGCCGGACCTGCCCGAACACCCGGACTACCCCCGCATCCTCGCCGTCTTCAACGAGACCACCGGCTCGCTCCGAGCCCGCGGCGTCTGCGAAGCCCTCGACCACGAACTGCTGCCGAAGAAAATCGAAGGCTCCCGCGCCAAGCTGAAACGCCTGGTCAAGCTCAACATCCTCACCGAGGACGACGCCGGCAGCTTCACCAGGAAGCAGTAACCGACCGGGCACTGCGATCGGCAGCCCTGCCTCAGCCTCACCTGGCAATTGACATCAACTCATGAACCGGCCTCAGGCGTTCGAGTTGCTCCTATGATCGGTCACATGGGGGATGTGTTCGCGCAAGGTGAGATCTTGGCCGGAGGCCGGTACCGCATCGACGGGTTACTGGGAAGCGGCGGAATGGCCCAGGTCTACCGGGCCTACGACCTCAGCCTGGCACGGGCAGTGGCGATCAAGACAATGCTGCCCGGACTCGCCCACGACGCGAGCCATCCGGAGCGATTCCGGCGCGAGGCGCAGGCCATGGCCGCGCTCCGGCACCCGCACGTGGTGACCGTGCACGACACTGGAGAAGAGCCGCGGTCGGACGGGCCGCCGGTGCCGTACTTCGTGATGGAGCTGGTGACGGGGCCTTCGCTGGCGGACCGGCTTCGTACAGGTGGACTCTCCGCGTCAGCCGCGGCGCGCATCACGGACCAGATCCTGTCCGCATTGGGGGCCAGCCATGCCCAGGGGCTCGTCCACCGCGACATCAAACCGGCTAACATCCTGCTGGCCGTGGGCGGCATCACGAAAGTGGCAGATTTCGGTATCGCCCGCGCGGCCGCCGGTGCCGGGAGTGCGCTCACCGGCACGCGGATGACGATCGGCACCCCTCAGTACATGTCACCCGAGCAGGTGCAGGGCTCGGCTCATCTCGACGGACGGTCCGATCTGTATGCAGTCGGTGTGCTGCTCTTCGAGCTGATGACGGGCCGGACACCATTCGACGGGCCAGACGCGTTCGCGATCGCCTATCGACACTTGCATGAACCGCCTCCGACACTGGCATCATTCGGACTCTTCGGACATCCACGCCTGGAACCGGTGCTGGCCCGCGCGCTCGCCAAGCGGCCCGAGCAACGCTACCCCGACGCGGAATCGATGCGTGTCGCCCTCCGGATGGCCGTAGCGGCCCCATCGCCCCCCACACGTGGACCGACCCACCCACCCACACCCGTGACGGCGATGCGCCCAGGGTTCACGCCCGGTCCGGCGCCCGTGCGCCCACAGTGGCGAACGCACGTCACACAAAGCGTTCGGCTGACCATCTCCCTGCTCCTGATGTGGGGAGCGACGATGTTCATCAGCATGACAAGCGACCGCGGCTTCACCATCCCGCTGACATCGGGCGAGAAGTGGGCCTTCAACAGCTTCGCAGCGGCCGCGGTGCTGGCCGCCATGCCTGCCTGGGGCCGGCGAAGCGGACAGAAGGCAGGACTGTGGAAAGTGATCTCCTGGATATTGATGACCTGCTACCTCGTCATGTGGCTGGCCGGGGTCCTAGTCATCGATGAGGCAGGGAGCATGTAAGAGGTCGTTCCCTCCCGGTGTTTCATCCCCTGCACCACGTTTCGCGCTGTGTGTGCGCAGCGGGAAAAGGGACGGCTTCACAGGAGCAGCCGACGGAATCTCTCGGCTCCTCGCGGACCCCGCCACCGACAGAACCTCGCGAAAGCTCACGAACCACCCTCTGACCGGAGTTCCGTGAATCCCCAGGTCAGCGAGGGACTGCAGGAACGATTCGGCAGGGAATCTGTCGAGCATGAGGGTCTGCTCGCTGGAAGAGGTTCTGTTCCCGAAGATCGATGTGCGTTTGGAGCGGGTCGCGTTCACTGCAGAGGCGTTGGTGGTGTCGGCCGCAGCATGCGGCCCGGCACCCAGGTGTCCTGAGTGCCGGGCGAGAGCCCGGAGGGTGCACTCCTCGTATGAGCGTGGTCTGGCCGAACGTACGCTGACTGGGACGAAGTTGCAGGTCAGACTGCGGGTGCGGCGCTTCTTCTGCGACCGTTCCTCTTGCCGGAGGAAGACGTTCGTTGAGCAGGTCAGCGGGTTGAGCGACCGCTATCGGCGCGAAGGAATGGTTGCGGGCGGTCGCCGTCGAGTTGGGAGGCAGGGCCGGCGAACGTCTTTGCCGTCAGTTGCGTCTGCCGGTCGTACGCAGCAAGTTGCTCGAACTCCTGGAGGCACCGCGGGTGCCGGGGCGTGCGCCACGAGTGCTCGGGGTCGACGAGTTCGCGTTCCGCAAGGGCTGTACCTACGGAACGGTCCTGGTCGATGTCGAGGCGGGAGGCGTCGTGGACGTGCTGCCCGACAGAACGTCCACGACGTTCGCCGACTGGCTGCGAGCCCGGCGTCGAGATCGTGTGTCGTGACCGTGCCACCGCCTACGCCCGCGCGGTCAAAGAGGCCGAACGCGCGTAGTCGATCGGACTCTTGAAGTTGCACACGCTGTGTAGTCGCCAGGCGTTGTAGAAGTCGGTGATCCAGGTGGCGATCCTGATCCGGGCCTCGGCACGGGTCCGGAAGCTATGGCGGTAGACGTACTCGACCTTGAGGACGCTGTTGAACGCCTCACTGACGGCGTTGTCGAAGCATGACCCCACCCGCCCCAGAGACCGCGTGATCCCCAGCCTGCGGCAGGCACGGGTGAACTTCCGCGAGCCGTACTCCGACCCGCGATCCGAATGGAAGATCACGCCACGAACGTCGCCGCCTCGGGTCGCCGCGGCCATGTGTAGCGCGGCCACGACCAGGTCCGCGTCGTGACGCTCGCCCATCGCGTAGCCGAGCAGGCGCCGGGAGAACAGGTCGATGACTGTGGCGAGGTAGAGCTTGCCCTCCCCGGTGACGATCTCCGTCATGGCGCCGCACCAGACGAGATCGGGTGCCTCGGCGGTGAAGTCCCGCTTCACGAAGTCCGGGGCGGCCGGCCGCTTCCCCGGCCGGGTCAGCCCCCGCCGGTGCCTCACCACTCGTGCCACCAGGCCGAGTTCGGCCATCAGCTTCGCGACGGTGTTCACCGAGACCCGCCAGCCCGTGCGCAGGAGCAGGATGAAGATCTTCGGAGATCCGTAGGTGCCGCCGGACGGCGACTTCGAGGACTACTGGATCTTCCACGCGGCCCGCGAACATCAACGCCTCTAGCCCAGCCCCGACCAGGAGAACTACAGCCTCACCGCT
>NZ_JBHUUV010000010.1:0-241202 GCF_042670885.1 Streptomyces sp. NPDC057136 | reverse complement strand
CGTGGGCGGGGTGGGGGGTGCCTGCGGCGGGCTGTTCCCCTCCCCGCCCCTCCCCGCCCCTCCCCGCCCCTTCCCGTAACCGGGGCTCCGCCCCGGTTCCCGGTCCTCAAACGCCGGACGGGCTTGAAATTGCCCTGGCCCGGCAAGTCCAGCCTCGTCGGCGTTTGAGGCGCGGGGGCTGGGGCGGAGCCCCAGGCTCGGGGAGGGGCGGGTAGGAGGAAATGCCAAAGGGCCCGGCCGGAATCGCTCCGGCCGGGCCCTCGGCTGTGCTCGTTACTGCTGCTTGCGCAGGCGGAAGGTGAGGGACAGGCCCTCGTCCTCGAACGGGGTGCCGTATGTGTCGTCGGCCTCGCCCTCTGCGTAGTCCAGGGCCAGCACCTCGTCCGCGATCAGCGGCGTGTGCTCGGTCAGGGCCTCGACCGTGGCCGGGGACGTGGACGTCCAGCGGACCGCGATCCGGTCGGCCACGTCCAGGCCGCTGTTCTTGCGGGCCTCCTGGATCAGGCGGATCGCGTCACGGGCCAGGCCCGCGCGGCGGAGTTCGGGAGTGATCTCCAGGTCGAGGGCGACCGTCGCGCCCGAGTCGGACGCCACGGACCAGCCCTCACGCGGGGTCTCCGTGATGATGACCTCGTCGGGGGAGAGCGTGACCGTCTCGCCGTCCACCTCGACCGATGCGGTGCCCTCGCGCAGGGCCAGGGAGAGCGCGGCGGCGTCCGTGTCCGCGACGGCCTTCGCCACCGCCTGGACGCCCTTGCCGAACCGCTTGCCCAGCGCGCGGAAGTTCGCCTTCGCCGTCGTGTCGACCAGCGAGCCGCCGACCTCCGAGAGCGAGGCCAGGGAGGAGACGTTCAGTTCCTCCGTGATCTGGGCGCGCAGTTCCGGGGAGAGGGCCTCGAAGCCCGAGGCCGCGACCAGAGCCCTGGACAGCGGCTGACGGGTCTTGACGCCCGACTCCGCACGCGTCGCGCGGCCGAGCTCGACCAGGCGGCGTACCAGCGCCATGTGCGTGGAGAGTTCCGGGTCGATCGACGACAGGTCGGCCTTCGGCCACGAGGACAGGTGGACCGACTCGGGGGCGTCGGGGGTGACCGGGACGACCAGGTCCTGCCAGACCCGCTCGGTGATGAACGGGGTCAGCGGAGCCATCAGCCGTGTCACGGTCTCGATGACCTCGTGCAGGGTGCGCAGCGCGGCCTTGTCGCCCTGCCAGAAGCGGCGGCGCGAGCGGCGCACGTACCAGTTGGACAGGTCGTCCACGAACGCGGAGAGCAGCTTGCCGGCGCGCTGGGTGTCGTAACTCTCCAGAGCCTGCGTCATCTGGTCGACCAGGGCGTGGAGTTCGCTGAGCAGCCAGCGGTCCAGGACCGTGCGGTCCGCCGGTGCCGGGTCGGCCCCGGACGGCGCCCAGTCGGACGTGCGGGCGTACAGGGCCTGGAAGGCGACCGTGTTCCAGTAGGTGAGGAGCGTCTTGCGGACGACCTCCTGGATCGTGCCGTGGCCGACCCGTCGCGCGGCCCACGGCGAGCCGCCCGCAGCCATGAACCACCGCACCGCGTCGGCGCCGTGCTGGTCCATGAGCGGGATCGGCTGGAGGATGTTCCCCAGGTGCTTGGACATCTTGCGGCCGTCCTCGGCGAGGATGTGGCCCAGGCAGACCACGTTCTCGTACGACGACTTGTCGAAGACGAGCGTGCCGACCGCCATCAGCGTGTAGAACCAGCCGCGGGTCTGGTCGATGGCCTCCGAGATGAACTGCGCCGGGTAGCGGCTCTCGAAGATCTCCTTGTTCTGGTACGGGTAGCCCCACTGCGCGAACGGCATCGAACCCGAGTCGTACCAGGCGTCGATGACCTCGGGGACGCGGTACGCCTCCAGTTGGCAGTTCGCGTGGGTGCAGGTGAACGTGATCTCGTCGATGAACGGGCGGTGCGGGTCCAGGGCTGACTGGTCGGCGCCGGTGAGCTCGGTGAGTTCGGCGCGCGAGCCGACGCAGGTGAGGTGGTTGTCCTCGCAGCGCCAGATGGGCAGCGGGGTGCCCCAGTAGCGGTTGCGGGACAGCGCCCAGTCGACGTTGTTGTTCAGCCAGTCGCCGAAACGGCCGTTCTTGACCGACTCCGGGAACCAGTTGGTCTTCTCGTTCTCCTGGAGCAGCCGGTCCTTGACAGCCGTCGTGCGGATGTACCAGGACGGCTGCGCGTAGTAGAGCAGCGCGGTGTGGCAGCGCCAGCAGTGCGGATAGCTGTGTTCGTACGGGACATGGCGGAAGAGCTTGCCGCGGGCGTCCAGGTCGGCGGTGAGCGCTTCGTCGGCCTTCTTGAAGAAGACGCCGCCGACCAGCGGCAGGTCCTCCTCGAAGGTGCCGTCGGGGCGGACCGGGTTCACGACCGGGAGGCCGTAGGCGCGGCAGACGACGAGGTCGTCGGCGCCGAAGGCGGGGGACTGGTGGACCAGACCCGTACCGTCCTCGGTCGTGACGTACTCCGCGTTGACGACGTAGTGCGCCGGGGCGGGGAAGTCGACCAGGGCGAACGGGCGCTCGTACGTCCAGCGCTCCATCTCGCGGCCGGTGAAGGACTGGCCGGTGGTCTCCCAGCCCTCGCCGAGCGCCTTCTCCAGCAGCGGCTGCGCGACGACGAGCTTCTCCTCGCCGTTCGTCGCGACGACGTACGTGACGTCGGGGTGCGCGGCGACGGCGGTGTTGGAGACCAGCGTCCAGGGAGTGGTCGTCCAGACCAGCAGGGCGGCTTCGCCGGCCAGCGGGCCGCTCGTCAGCGGGAAGCGGACGAAGACGGAGGGGTCGACGACCGTCTCGTACCCCTGGGCCAGCTCGTGGTCGGAGAGGCCGGTGCCGCAGCGGGGGCACCAGGGGGCCACCCGGTGGTCCTGCACCAGGAGGTCCTTCTTGAAGATCTCCTTGAGCGACCACCACACGGAGTCGACGTACTGCGGGTCCATCGTGCGGTACGCGTCGTCGAGGTCGACCCAGTAACCCATGCGGGTCGTGAGCTCGGCGAAGGCGTCGGTGTGGCGGGTCACGGACTCACGGCACTTGGCGTTGAACTCGGCGATGCCGTACGCCTCGATGTCCTTCTTGCCGTTGAAGCCCAGTTCCTTCTCGACCGCGAGCTCGACCGGCAGACCGTGGCAGTCCCAGCCGGCCTTGCGGCCGACGTGGTAGCCCTGCATGGTGCGGAAGCGCGGGAAGACGTCCTTGAAGACGCGGGCCTCGATGTGGTGTGCCCCCGGCATGCCGTTGGCGGTCGGCGGGCCCTCGTAGAAGACCCACTCCGGGCGGCCCTCGGACTGTTCGAGGCTCTTGGCGAAGACCTTGCTGTCGCGCCAGAAGTCGAGCACTGCGTGCTCCAGAGCGGGCAGGTCGACCTGGGCGGGTACCTGGCGGTACTGCGGCGATGTCATGGGCGGGCTTCCTCCGGCGGACGTTTTCCACTTCCGTCGGAGGGACGAGAACCGTGCGGTTCCCGCGGTACCACCCTCCTTGGCCCCGGGCGTGGCGTCGCCCTTGGCCCCCTCATTGGGGTCGCGATGCCGGGTCTACTGGCCTTGCGGCGTTCTTCCGACGGCTCCGGGGTGATCTTCACGACGCGCTCGCCCCCGGGCTTCCACCGTCCCCGGGTCGCTCCTGGCTGCGTACGACGCTACTCGTCCCATCCACGCCTCTCGCTGGGGCCAGTGTACGGGCCCGTACGGCCGACGGCCGACCGGTTTAACCGCGGGGCGGGGCGTGACCCGAATGGCCAGATGGGGCCCGACGGAGTCCCGGCGGGCCCGCGAGAGCGGATTACCGGGCGGGGAGCTGGGAACAACGGAGGCAAGCGCGCCGCACCCGGGTACGGGGAGGGGCGAACGGGCGGCGTGCCCCGTTGCCGCGGGGCTGGGGTCGATTTATCGTCCCAGCACGATTCGCGAGCAAGATCACAATATGTGAAGGGGCCGCGGCCATGGTGGCGAAGAAGACCGCCGTATCGAGAACGGCGTCGGCGAGATCCACGGTGGCGGCAGCCGCGGGGACGACCGAGGAGACGACCGCAGGGACGGGGCCGGAGGCGGGCGGCGGGAAGGCATCGGCCGGGAAGGCCACGAAGAAGACGGCGAAGAAAGCGGTGAAGAAGGCCGCGAAGGCAGTGAAGAAGGCCGCGGTGAAGAAGACCGCTGCCGGGAAGCCACCCGCCAAGAAGGCGGCGACGGAGGCCGCAGCGGCCACGGAGGCGGCCGAGGCCGCCGAGCAGACGGGAGCCCACACGGTGGTAGCCAAGAAGAGCGCGAGCCGGACCACGGCAGCTGCCGGCAAGAGCGCGACAGCGGTGCCCCAGGCCCGTGTCGCCGCTGCGACGGCGCCGGGGGAGCTGGCGGTACGGCCCGGTGAGGACCCCTGGACGGCGGAGGAGGTCACCGAGGCGCGGACAGGGCTGTCCAGCGAGGTCATGCGGCTGCGCAGCGAACTGGAGGCGTCCGGCGCCGCGCTCGCCGGGCTGATGCGGGACTCCGGTGACGGGGCCGGTGACGACGACGCCGATACGGGCACCAAGAACATCACCCGCGAGCACGAGCTCTCCCTCGCCGCCAACGCCCAGGAGATGCTGGAGCAGAGCGAGCGCGCCCTCGCCCGGCTCGATGCGGGGACGTACGGACTGTGCGAGGTCTGCGGGAAGCCGATCGGCAAGGCGCGGATGCAGGCGTTCCCCCGGGCCACGCTGTGCGTGGAGGACAAGCAGAAGCAGGAGCGGCGCGGCTGAACGGCTGAGGTGTGTCGTACCCTCGTCCTCAGTCAGGCACCTAGGTTGAGGGACTCACGTGGCAGAGGCGGAGCGCATCATCGGTACGCCGGATATCCCTGATGCCGAGGGGGCTGACGGGGCAGAGGCCCAGCAGCCCGCCGAGGGCACGGACGCCGAGGGCACGGGCGGCGACGGCACGGGCGGCGGCAAGGGCAGGCGGAAGATCCTCATGCTCTTCGGCGTGGCCGTCTTCGCCTATCTGCTGGACCTGATCAGCAAGATGATCGTGGTGGCGAAGCTCGAGCACCAGGAGCCCATCGAGATCTTCGGTGACTGGCTGAAGTTCGACGCCATCCGGAACGCGGGCGCCGCGTTCGGTTTCGGCGAGGCGTTCACGATCATCTTCACCTTCATCGCGGCGGCGGTGATCGTGGTGATCGCCCGGCTGGCCCGCAAGCTCTACAGCCTGCCGTGGGCCATCGCTCTCGGGCTGCTGCTCGGCGGTGCGCTCGGCAACCTCACCGACCGCATCTTCCGCGCGCCGGGAGTCTTCGAGGGTGCGGTCGTCGACTTCATCGCCCCCGCGCACTTCGCCGTCTTCAACCTCGCCGACTCCGCGATCGTCTGCGGCGGCATCCTGATCGTGATCCTTTCCTTCAAGGGCCTGGACCCCGACGGCACCGTGCACAAGGACTAGCGGGCGCAAGGCATACTCGACAGGTGAGTACGCATCCCGAGGTCCGCACCCTGCCCGTACCCGATGGCCTGGAAGGCGAGCGTGTCGACGCCGCCATTTCCCGGATGTTCGGTTTCTCCCGCACGAAGGCCGCAGAGCTGGCAGCCGCCGGGAAGGTCCAGGTGGACGGTTCGGTGGCCGGGAAATCGGAGCGGGTGCACGGCGGTGCCTGGCTGGAAGTCGAGATGCCGCAGGCAGCCGCTCCCGTCCAGATCGTCGCCGAGCCCGTCGAAGGCATGGAGATCGTCCATGACGACGACGACATCGTCGTCATCATGAAGCCGGTCGGCGTGGCCGCCCACCCGAGCCCCGGCTGGACCGGCACCACGGTCATCGGCGGTCTCGCCGCTGCCGGGTACCGGATCTCGACGTCCGGCGCCGCGGAGCGCCAGGGCATCGTGCACCGGCTGGACGTGGGTACGTCCGGGCTGATGGTCGTCGCCAAGTCGGAGCGGGCCTACACGCTGCTCAAGGCGCAGTTCCGCGACCGCATCGTCGACAAGAAGTACCACGCGCTCGTCCAGGGTCACCCGGACCCGATGAGCGGGACGATCGACGCCCCCATCGGGCGCCACCCCAACCACGACTACAAGTGGGCGGTCACGGCCGAGGGCAAGCCCTCCGTCACGCACTACGACCTCATCGAGGCGTACCGCGCCGCCAGCCTCCTCGACATCAAGCTGGAGACGGGCCGCACCCACCAGATCCGGGTGCACATGTCCGCGCACCGCCACCCCTGTGTCGGGGACCTCACCTATGGCGCCGACCCGACGCTGGCCAAGCGCCTCGGCCTGACCCGGCAGTGGCTGCACGCCGTGCGCCTCGGCTTCGAGCACCCCTCCGACGGCAGCTGGGTCGAGTTCGCCAGCACCTACCCGGAGGACCTCCAGAAGGCCCTCGACACGATCGCGGCCGAGAGCGAATGAACGGCTCGCCCGCCGCGTACAGCACCCGAAGGGCTCTTGACGAGACCGACCTCGCGGCCTGTTACCAGGTCCGCAAGGACGTCTTCGTGGGCGAGCAGCAGGTGCCGGAGGAGCTGGAGTACGACTCCCTCGACGCCACCGCGGTCCATGTCCTCGCGGTCGCCGCGGACGGCTCCGCACTCGGTACGGGACGGCTGCTGCACGGCGCGGCGGCGGGCGACAGGACCGGCGGCGACCTCACCGTCGGCTCGCTGGGCCGGCTCGCGGTGACCCGGGCCGCGCGCGGCCTCGGCGTCGGTGCGGCGCTGGTGCGCGCCATCGAGGACGAGGCGAGCGCGCTCGGCCTGGCCGCCGTCGACCTGCATGCCCAGACCCATGCGCTCGGTTTCTACGAGCGGCTCGGGTATGTGGCGTACGGCCCCGAATTCCCCGACGCGGGGATCCCCCACCGGTCGATGCGCCGCGTTCTCTGACCGCTTTGTTCGGTGCCGATTTGTCCTCAATCTCCCCATAGCCTCAAGGGCATGGGGACCCCCTCGACGGGCCTGAACTGAGATCAGGGCGGAGTACGTGCAACGGACCGAAAGGCTCAGAGAGGTGCAGCGCGTGCAGCGGGAGATGATGTCGGCCGCCCGCCACGAGGTGCTTTTCGCCCGCAGCGAGCCGGGCGTCGACCCCGAGGTGGTGGACCGGGTGCTGCGGTTCCTGGACGTGCGGAGTCTGCACTGAGGCAGCCGTCCGGCGTCAGCCCCGGCCGGTACGCGGGGCCTTGCTGCCGCCCACCGTCTGCGCCCCTCCGGAGTCCCAGCCGTCCAGCGGGGCCGGCGTGGGCCACTGCTCGCCCGGAGGCAGCACCGCGGGCGAGGTCGCGATCCGCGGCAGCGCGTACGGATGGTGGTCGCGCAGCCAGGTGACGAGGTGTTCCCGTACGGCACAGCGCACCGTCCAGATGTCGTCCGCGTCCTTGGCGGTGACCACCGCACGCACCTGGATCGTCGAGGGGGTGGTGTCCGTGACGGCCAGCGACCAGTCGCGGCCGTCCCAGGCCGCGCACTCGCCGAGCACGGCGCGCAGCTGCTCGCGCATGGCGGCGACGGGCGCCGAGTGGTCGAGGTGGAAGAAGACGGTGCCGGTCATCTGCGCCCCGCCGCGCGACCAGTTCTCGAACGGTTTGCTGGTGAAGTACGACACAGGCATCGTGATCCGCCGCTCGTCCCAGGTCCGTACCGTGAGGAAGGTCAGCGTGATCTCGTCGATGGTGCCCCACTCGCCGTCGACCACCACCGTGTCGCCGATGCGCACCATGTCCCCGAAGGCGATCTGCAGCCCGGCGAAGAGGTTGCCCAGGGTCGACTGGGCGGCGACACCCGCGACGATGCCCAGCACACCGGCGGAGGCGAGCATCGACGTGCCGACCGTCCGCATCGCCGGGAACGTCAGCAGCATCGCCGCGACCGCGACGGTCGCCACGACGGCGATGACCACCCGCTGGATCAGCGTCACCTGCGTACGGACCCGGCGCACTCTGGCCGGATCGCGGGTGGCCGTCGCGTAGCGGGTGTACGACGCCTCGACGACCGTCGCCGCGCCCCGTACCACCAGCCAGGCCGACGCCCCGATCAGTACCAGGGTGAGGGCCTGGCCGATCCCGGCCCGGTGCTTCTGCACCAGGTCGAGCCGGGTGTGGGTGTAGCTGACGCCCAGCAGAGCGGTGCAGAGCACCAGTTGCAGCGGCAGCCGGCAGCGGCGCAGCAGACCCCACAGGGGGGTGTCCTGGTGCCTGCTGTCGGCGCGCCGGAGCAGCACATCGACCAGCCAGCCGACCAGCAGGGTGATCACCAGCACACCGCCGACGACGATCAGCGGGCGCAGCACGTTCTCCATCCCCTCGTCCTCCAAGCTCTCGGGCACAGCTGGCACCATGGCCTCATGAACATCATGCTTTTCCACTCGATGTACGGGCTGAGGCCCGCGGTGCACGCGGCTGCGGACCGACTGCGGTCCGCGGGGCACGTCGTGCGTGTGCCCGATCTCTTCGAGGGGCACACCTTTGATTCGGCCGAGGCAGGCATGGCCTTCAAGGAGCAGGTGGGCAAGGACGAACTGTTGCGGCGTGCCGTGCTGGCCGCCGCGCCCTACTCCGACCAGGGGCTCGTGTACGCGGGCTTCTCCTTCGGCGCGTCCACCGCGCAGACACTCGCCCTCGGTGACGCGAAGGCGCGCGGGCTGCTGCTGTTGCACGGCACCTCGGACATCGCGGAGAGCGCCTCGGTGGACGAGCTGCCCGTACAGCTGCATGTCGCCGATCCCGACCCGTTCGAGTCGCACGACTGGCTGACGTCCTGGTATCTCCAGATGCAGCGGACCGGCGCCGATGTGGAGGTCTACCGCTACCCGGGGGCCGGCCATCTGTTCACCGACCCGGAGCTGCCCGACTACGACGAAGCGGCGGCCGAGCAGACCTGGAAGGTCGCGCTGGGGTTTCTGGCCACGCTCTAGACGGTCCGTACGGACACGGCGAGGGCCCCGCGCGGGTGCGCGGGGCCCTCGTTCCGTACGGTGCCGGGCGGTCAGCCCGCGCGGTAGGCGGTCCAGTACTCGCTCATGCGCGACACCTGGCCCGTCGTGAACTGCGTCATGCAGGCGTCGTACGTGTAGTCCATGAAGTTGTGGATCGGGTCGATGCCGGCCTTGCTGGCGCAGCTGTCACGGCCGGTCGGGCACTCGTAGGCGGGGCTCTTCTCGGCCGGGGTGTCGGTGACGTAGTCGCCGTTTCCGTTACAGCCGCCCTGGAAGGTGTGGTACAGCCCCATCCAGTGGCCGACTTCGTGGGTGGCGGTGTCACCCTCGTCGTAGTTGGCAGCCGAGCCGCCCGGCAGCGAGGTGTCGAGGATGACCACACCGTCCATGGACGGGTTGGAGTTGTACGAGCTCGGGAAGGTCGCCCAGCCGAGCAGACCGCCGCCGAGGTTGGCGCTGTACACGTTGAGCGCGCCGGCGCCGCCCTGGCGGAGCGAGCTCTTCATGGCCTTCTCGGCCGTGGAGCCGGAGGTCAGGTTGTACCAGGAGGCGTTGTCCGTGTAGGTCGTCGCGGCGAGCGTGAAGCGGAAGCCGGAGTCGGTGTTGCCGGTTCCCGCGCCGCTGTAGGCGGCGTTGAGGACGTTGAGCTGGTTGGTGACCTGCGTCGCGCTGAGCTTGCCCGTCGTCCCGGAGTGGATGACGTGGAAGTAGACCGGGATCGTCGCCCCGGCCGCGAGGGCCGCGCCGTTGACGCGGCGGTCAGCCAGCTTCTTCTGGAGGTCCGCGTCCATGGCCTTGGCCTTGGCGGCGCTCACCTCGTTGGGCTCGGCGGCGTGGTCGGACCCGCCGGGGCGCGCCTCGCGGGCGGTCGCGCTCGCACCGGAGGGCTCCTCGCAATTCTCGGCGGACAGAGCCGTCGAGGGCGCGGCGACGGCGCTGCCCGGCGCGGCGGAGAGTGGAGCCAGCGCCAGAGTTCCAGCCAGTACGGCCGTGCTCAGTGCGTGACGGCGCAGTCGGGGCGATATGCGTACAAGAGCGCGCACGGTGACTCCTTGCGGACATGTGGGGGAGGTACTTCCTCACCCGCCGCCGGGAGATTACGTGGCCATGTCAGGTCTTGAAGAGAATCGATCAGGCCCAATCATTCGTTGCGCGTACCTGGGTAATAGGGAGAAAATCTGCGGTCTGTACCAGGGTTTGAGATAAGTACGTAACGTCTGGGGTTACCTCGACGGGTGGTGTGTCCGCATTCGGCCTGCGGTCCCCACCACCCGCCGTCACGACGTGACCCGTCCTTAACATGACGGCGGATGGCTTGAATTGATCGGTCAGCGCACCGGGCGGTCGGCCCGCTCGATTTTCTGGGTGCCACTGAGCGTCCGATAGGAGCGCACCCAGGACGAAGTGGCGTCCGGCTTCGTCTTGTCGGAGACCGCGTAGTAGTCCATCTGTGACCGTTCGGCGGTCACATCGAGGACGCCGTAGCCGTGCGAGTCCAGATCGACCCACTTCACATGGCGGTTGGCGGCCTTGACCGCCGCGGCCGCGACCAGCGAGACCGTCTGCGGCGCGACGTGCAGGATGTCGTCCAGATTGTCCGAGGTCACCGAGGTCACGACGAACTCCGTGGCCGCCGAGGCCGACAGCGGATACGTCGCCGCCCTCACCGGTACGTCATTGGCCCACGCCATGTGGATGTCGCCGGTCAGGAACACCGTGTTCCTGATGGCCCGGTCCCGCAGATGCGCGATCAGTTCCCTGCGGTCGTCCGTGTAGCCGTCCCACTGGTCCACGTTGACGGCCAGGCCCTCCCCGGGCAGCCCGAGCAACTCCGCGAGCGGCGCCAGCAGATGGGCCGGCAGCGCGCCGAACGCGACAGGCGAGATCATCACCGACGTGCCGACCAGCTGCCAGGCGGCGTCCGATCCCGCGAGGCCCGACTTCAGCCAGTCCAGCTGCGCCCGGCCGGTGAGGGAGCGCTCCGGGTCGTCCACCGCGCCGTTGCCGATGGATGCCTGCTCCGAGCGGAAGCTGCGCAGATCGAGCAGATGCAGATCGGCGAGTGCGCCGAAGCGCAGACGCCGGTAGACGGTGCCCTCGGTGGAGGCGCGGACCGGCATCCACTCGAAGTACGCCTGCTTCGCCGCCGCCACCCGGGCGGCCCAGGACCCCTCGGTTCCCGGTGTGTGATTCTCGGCGCCGCCCGCCCAGGCGTCGTTGGCGAACTCGTGGTCGTCCCAGATCGCGATCACCGGATGGGTGGCGTGCAGGGACCGGAGATCGGGGTCCGTCTTGTACTTCCCGTGCCGGGTGCGGTAGTCGGCGAGGGTGAGGATCTCGTGGGCGGGCTCGTGCTGCCGTACGCCATCGGCCTCGGCCGGATACGCCCCCGACGCGTACTCGTATATGTAGTCGCCGAGATGCAGTACCGCGTCGAGGTCGGCGCGGGCGGCGAGATGGCGGTACGCGGAGAACCAGCCGGACTCCCAGTTGGCGCACGACACCACGCCGAACCGCACACCGGGGACGGCCGCACCGGCGGCGGGCGCCGTACGGGTGCGGCCGACGGGGGAGAGGACCTGCTCCCCCTCGCCCGCCGCGAAGCGGAAGAAATACGCCGTGGCCGGACGCAGCCCGCGCACATCGGCCTTGACGGTGTGGTCGGACGCGGCGCCCGATACGACCGTGCCCCGAGCGGCGATCCGGGTGAAGGCGGCGTCCTCGGCCACCTCCCAGCGCACGGCCGTACCGGCGCCGCGGCCCGAACCGGGCACCGCGTCCGCGGTGGGGGTGATGCGGGTCCACAGGAGGATGCCGTCGGGCAGCGGGTCACCGGAGGCGACGCCGTGCAGGAAGGCCGGGGCTTCAGCGGCCCGGGCGCTGGTGGCGGTGGCGAGGACGGGGGCGGCGACCGCGGTGGCGGCGGCGGCCCTGACGACCGTACGGCGGGTGGGCGAGGAGAATTGTCGACTGGTCACGGGTGATCACCCTACTGACCGGTATGGCGCCCTGGCAGACGAACGGGCGGGCGAACAAAGGAAGTTCGCCCGCCCGTCGGGAAATCGCCGCCCGGAATTACGTCCCTGGCGCCTGATGCACCGGGAGTTCTCCGGTTACGCCTTGAGTGCCTTGGTGATCGCGGCGTTGAACTCGGCCACTGTCATCGGCGCGTTCTTGCTGCCCTCGGCGGTGACGGTCTTGCCGTCCATCTTCAGCGTCGGCGTGCCCTCCACGCCGCTCTTGTCGAACGCCTTGGACATCTTCATCGCCCAGGCGTCGTACGTGCCGTCCTCGACGTCCTTCTCGAACGCCGCGTTGCCCTTCAGCGCGTCCACCGAGTTCGCCACCTCGATCAGGAAGCTGTCCTTGGCGAATTTGTCCTCGGTCTCCTGCGGGTGGTACTTCGCCGAGTAGAGCGCGGCCTTGTAGTCCATGAAGGCTTCGGGGCTGACATTGAGCGCCGCACCCAGCGCGCTCAGGGCGTTCTTCGAGCCCTCGCCGTTGTCGGAGTTGTCGATGAAGGTCGCACCGACGTACTTGACCTTGTACTTGCCGGCGTCGACGTCCTTCGCCACGGTCTCGCCGACCGTCTGCTCGAAGGTGGCGCAGATCGGGCAGCGCGAGTCCTCGTACAGCTCCAGGGTCTTCTTGGCGGTCGACTTGCCGACGACGACCGTCGTGCCGTCGTCGCCGGAGGTGTTCTTCGGCGCGGTGACGTTCTTCGCGTCCGCGGCAGCCTCCCAGGCGGAGGGCTTGTTCAGCTGCATCACGCCGTAACTGACGCCGCCCGCGATCGCCAGCACGGCGACCACCGAGACGCCCACGACGATCTGCTTGCGTGCCTTGTCCTTCTTGGCCTGGCGCTCCCGCTCGGCGCGCAGTCGATCGCGGGCCGCTGCCTTGTTCGCCTGGGTGTTGCGCTTGCTCATGGTGGTTCTCCGTGGGTGCGTGGTGTCGTGAGTGGGGGACGTGCGTGCTCAGGCGCAGGCCGAGCGCGGTGGTCCCCTCCGTCCCACGGAGTGCCCCAGGAGGCGGGCCGGGAAGAGCGGGTGCGGGTGCCCCGCGGGGAGCGTGTCGCGGCGTACGGAGCGGCGGGCGGTGCCCACCACGGCGAACGCGACCAGCAGCGGACGGAACGCGACCGCGGCCGCCGCGCGGAGCAGCCCCGCGAGCGCGGCCTCGCCGCGGCTCAGCCAGGCGGCGGCCAGCAGGCCCACGGTCACGTGGGCGGCGAGCAGCAGCCACGGCACCAGGGGATCGGGCGACGCCAGCAGGGCGGCCGCACGGTCGCCCGCGCCCGTCACCCCGGCCAGCGGGGTGCCGACCGCGCCGACACCGGCCAGCCGGGCCGAACCCGCGCCGGCCTCGCCGCCACCGCACAGGACGTCCAGACCCACGGAGCGCAGCGGCCCCGCGATCGGGCCGCCCGCCGCTCCGTAACAGAGGTGCTGTCCGGTGGTGAACACCGTGTCGGCGGCCAGCTCCAGCGGGACCACCACCCCCGCGATGGCCCCGAAGCCGCGCTCGCGGCCGGCCAGCGCGAAGGCCACCGCGAAGACGCCGACGGCCAGCGGGGCGACCACGGTCAGTGGCAGCGGTACCCGGGACAGCAGCACATGGGACGCAGCGGAGAGCGTCACGACGAGCGCTGTGAAAAGCGCCGCGCGAACCGTTCTGAGCTGCGTCCCTGATACGTCCATCGTCGAGGAGTGTCCCATGTGAACCTGTAAGTGATCCTTAAAATCGCCTGTGCGTGTGGGCAGCCTTACAGGCCCGGGATGCTTACAGGCCGGGGATGCGGCCGTTGCGGAAGAGATCCACGAAGATCTGGTGATCGGCGCGGGCCCGTGCCCCATAACTGTGGGCGAAGTCCACGAGCAGGCCGGCGAAGCCCTCCTCGTCGGCCGCGATCGCGGCGTCGATCGCCCGCTCCGTGGAGAACGGCACCAGGGAGTGCCCGCTCTCGTCGTCCGCCGCCGAGTGCATCGTCGCCGTGGCCCGGCCGAGGTCGGCGACGACCGCGGCGATCTCCTCCGGCTCGTCGATGTCGGACCAGTCCAGGTCCACCGCGTACGGCGAGACCTCGGCGACGAGCTGTCCCGAGCCGTCCAGCTCGGTCCAGCCGAGCCACGGGTCGGAGTGCGCCTGGAGGGCGCGCTGCGAGATGACAGTGCGGTGGCCCTCGTGCTGGAAGTAGTCCCGCACGGCCGCGTCGGTGATGTGCCGGGAGACGGCCGGGGTCTGCGCCTGCTTGAGGTAGATCACCACATCGTTCTCCAGGGCGTCGCTGTTGCCCTCCAGAAGGATGTTGTACGAGGGCAGCCCGGCCGATCCGATGCCGATGCCGCGCCGGCCCACGACGTCCTTCACCCGATAGGAGTCGGGGCGGGACAGGCTCGACTCCGGCAGCGTCTCCAAATAGCCGTCGAACGCGGCCAGCACCTTGTACCGGGTCGCCGCGTCCAGGTCGATCGCACCGCCGTCGGCGGCGAACCGGCGCTCGAAGTCCCGGATCTCCGTCATCGAGTCCAGCAGCGAGAACCTGGTCAGGGAGCGGGCGTCGCGCAGCGCGTCCAGCAGCGGGCCGTCGGCGGTGTCCAGTGTGAAGGGCGGCACCTCGTCGTTCTTCGCGCCCGTCGCCAGGGCGTGGATGCGCTCCCGGTAGGCGGCGGCGTAGACGCGGACGAGCTCGGTGATCTGGTCGTCGCTCAGCGCCTTCGCGTAACCGATCAGGGCGACGGAGGCGGCGAAGCGCTTGAGGTCCCAGGTGAAGGGGCCGACGTACGCCTCGTCGAAGTCGTTCACGTTGAAGACCAGCCGGCCGTTGGCGTCCATGTACGTGCCGAAGTTCTCCGCGTGCAGATCGCCGTGAATCCACACCCGGCCGGTGCGCTCGTCCAGATACGGACCGGCGTGCAGCTCCCGCGCCAGGTCGTCGTAGAACAGGCCGGCCGTGCCCCGGTAGAACGCGAAGGCCGAGCCCGCCATCTTCCGGAACTTGACCCGGAAGGCAGCCGGATCGGCGGCCAGCAGCTCACCGAATGCGGTGTCGAAAACGGCGAGAATCTGCTCCCCGCGCTGCGCTGCGCCGGTCTGCGTTTCCGACATCTCTTGGTGCCTCCTGCTGCATGGCGTTCATGACAAATGGGACGGGTGTTTCCGCCCCCTTCAACGCGCGACCGTACCCGGGAGTGCCCCTCGGTTGTCACTGCGGAGACGTAGACTTCCACGCTGTCCCCCCAACCCGTCATCGTCAGCCCTCCCGTCACCAGACCACCGCCCCTCATCGAGGCGCCTTCGCGCCGCACCCACTAATCGGAGGCCCAGCGCCGTGACCAAGCCGCCCTTCACGCACCTTCACGTCCACACCCAGTACTCGCTGCTGGACGGTGCCGCGCGGCTCAAGGACATGTTCGAGGCGTGCAATGAGATGGGCATGTCGCACATCGCGATGACGGACCACGGCAACCTGCACGGTGCGTACGACTTCTTCCATTCGGCGAAGAAGGCGGGTGTGACACCGATCATCGGGATCGAGGCGTATGTCGCGCCCGAGTCGCGCAAGCACAAGCGCAAGGTCCAGTGGGGGCAGCCGCACCAGAAGCGCGACGACGTGTCCGGTTCGGGTGGTTATACCCATAAGACGATCTGGGCGTCGAACAGGACCGGGCTGCACAACCTCTTCCGGCTGTCCTCGGACGCGTATGCCGAGGGCTGGCTCCAGAAGTGGCCCCGCATGGACAAGGAGACCATCTCCCAGTGGTCCGAGGGTCTGATCGCGTCCACCGGGTGCCCCTCCGGTGAGGTGCAGACCCGGCTGCGGCTCGGCCAGTTCGACGAGGCGGTCCAGGCGGCCTCGGACTACAAGGACATCTTCGGCGAGGGCAAGTACTTCCTGGAGCTGATGGACCACGGCATCGAGATCGAGCGCCGGGTCCGCGACGGGCTGCTGGAGATCGGCAAGAAGCTCGACATCCCGCCGCTCGTGACGAACGACTCGCACTACACCTACGCCGGCGAGGCCACGGCGCACGACGCGCTGCTCTGCATCCAGACAGGCAAGAACCTCTCCGACCCGGACCGCTTCCGCTTCGACGGCACCGGCTACTACCTCAAGACCACCGACGAGATGTACGGCGTCGACTCCTCCGACGCCTGGCAACAGGGCTGCGCGAACACCCTGCTGGTCGCCCAGCAGATCGACACCTCCGGGATGTTCGAGGCGAAGAACCTGATGCCGAAGTTCGAGATCCCGGAGGGCTACACCGAGATCACCTGGTTCCAGGAAGAGGTCCGGGTCGGCATGAACCGCCGCTTCCCGGGCGGGGTCCCCGACGACCGGCAGAAGCAGGCCGAGTACGAGATGGACATCATCATCCAGATGGGGTTCCCGGGGTACTTCCTCGTCGTCGCCGACTTCATCATGTGGGCCAAGAACCAGGGCATCGCGGTCGGCCCCGGACGAGGCTCGGCGGCCGGCTCGATCGTGTCGTACGCCATGGGCATCACCGACCTCGACCCGATCGAGCACGGGCTGATCTTCGAGCGGTTCCTGAACCCCGAGCGCGTCTCCATGCCCGACGTCGACATCGACTTCGACGAGCGCAGGCGCGTCGAAGTCATCCGGTACGTGACCGAGAAGTACGGCGCCGACAAGGTCGCCATGATCGGCACCTACGGAAAGATCAAGGCCAAGAACGCGATCAAGGACTCCGCCCGCGTCCTCGGCTACCCGTACGCCATGGGTGACCGGCTCACCAAGGCCATGCCCGCCGACGTCCTCGGCAAGGGCATCGACCTCAACGGCATCACCGACCCCAAGCACCCGCGCTACAGCGAAGCGGGCGAGATCCGGGGGATGTACGAGAACGAGCCGGACGTCCGCAAGGTCATCGACACCGCGAAGGGCGTCGAGGGCCTGGTCCGGCAGATGGGCGTGCACGCCGCAGGCGTCATCATGTCCAGCGAGCCGATCGTCGACCACGCCCCGATCTGGGTGCGGCACACCGACGGCGTCACCATCACGCAGTGGGACTACCCGCAGTGCGAGTCGCTCGGCCTGCTGAAGATGGACTTCCTGGGCCTGCGGAACCTGACCATCATGGACGACGCCGTCAAGATGGTGGAGGCCAACAAGGGCGTCAAGCTCGACCTGCTCTCCCTCCCGCTGGACGACCCCAAGACGTACGAACTGCTCTGCCGCGGTGACACGCTCGGTGTGTTCCAGTTCGACGGCGGCCCGATGCGTTCGCTGCTGCGCCAGATGCAGCCCGACAACTTCGAGGACATTTCCGCAGTCTCGGCCCTGTACCGGCCGGGCCCGATGGGAATGAACTCGCACACGAACTACGCCGAGCGGAAGAACGCCCGCCAGGAGATCACTCCGATCCACCCGGAGCTGGAGGAGCCTCTCAAGGAGGTCCTCGGCCTCACCTACGGCCTGATCGTCTATCAGGAGCAGGTACAGAAGGCCGCGCAGATCGTCGCCGGATACTCACTCGGCGAAGCCGACATCCTGCGCCGCGTGATGGGCAAGAAGAAGGCCGACGAGCTGGAGAAGAACTTCGTTCTCTTCGAGGCGGGTGCCAAGAAGAAGAACTTCTCCGACGCGGCGATCAAGGCGCTGTGGGACGTCCTGGTCCCCTTCGCCGGATACGCGTTCAACAAGGCGCACTCCTCTGCGTACGGCCTGGTCACCTACTGGACGGCGTACCTCAAGGCGAACTACCCGGCCGAGTACATGGCGGGGCTGCTCACGTCCGTGAAGGACGACAAGGACAAGTCCGCGGTCTATCTCAACGAGTGCCGGCGCATGGGCATCAAGGTGCTGCCGCCCAATGTGAACGAGTCCGTGTCCAACTTCGCCGCCCAGGGCGACGACGTGATCCTCTTCGGTCTGACCGCCATCCGTAACGTCGGCCAGAACGTCGTGGACTCGATCATCAAGACCCGCAAGGCGAAGGGGAAGTACAGCTCCTTCCCCGACTTCCTCGACAAGGTCGAGGCGATCGTCTGCAACAAGCGCACCGTCGAATCACTCATCAAGGCCGGCGCCTTCGACGAGATGGGCCACACCCGCAAGGGCCTCGTCGCCCACCACGAGCCGATGATCGACAACGTGGTCCAGGTCAAGCGCAAGGAGGCCGAGGGGCAGTTCGACCTCTTCGGCGGCATGGGCGAGGAGGAGACCGACGAGCCCGGCTTCGGGCTCGACGTGGAGTTCTCCGACATCGAGTGGGAGAAGTCCTACCTGCTCGCGCAGGAACGCGAAATGCTCGGCCTGTACGTCTCCGACCACCCGCTCTTCGGTATCGAGCACGTGCTGTCCGACAAGTCGGATGCCGCGATCTCCCAGCTCACCGGCGGTGAACACGCGGACGGCGCGATCGTCACCATCGGGGGCATCATCTCCGGCCTCCAGCGGAAGATGACCAAGCAGGGCAACGCCTGGGCGATCGCCACCGTCGAGGACCTCGCGGGCTCCATCGAGTGCATGTTCTTCCCCGCCACGTACCAGCTGGTCTCCACCCAGCTCGTGGAGGACACCGTCGTCTTCGTCAAGGGGCGCCTCGACAAGCGCGAGGACGTGCCGCGCCTGGTCGCCATGGAGATGCAGGTCCCCGACGTCTCGTCGGCCGGGACCAACGCACCGGTCGTGCTGACCATCCCGACGGTCAAGATCACCCCGCCGATGGTCAGCCGCCTCGGCGAGGTCCTCAGCAGCCACCGCGGCGACACCGAGGTACGGATCAGGCTCCAGGGCCCCCGTAAGACCACCGTGCTCCGGCTCGACCGGCACCGGGTGAAGCCGGACCCCGCGCTCTTCGGTGACCTGAAGGTCCTGCTCGGCCCGTCCTGCCTGGCCGGCTGAGACTCCTGCGGTCGTACGAGAGGGGGGGCCCCCGCAAGCGGGGGGCCCCACACGGCGGGTGGGCCGGGGGGCGGGCCCGGGATTGTCCCGGCCGTTGTGGGGGCCGCGGGGGCCCCTGCGGGGCGGGCGGCCCCCCCCGCGCCGGGCGGGCGCCCCCGGGGGGGGCGCCCCGGGGGGGCCCCCCCCCCCCGGGGGCCCCCCCCTCTCGGCTGTTCGGCCTGCGGCCGGACCGGGAATGGACCGGTCAGTTGTGGCCGAAGCGCCGCTGGTGCTTACGCGCAACATCAGAGGGGCTGCCCTGAGGCTGCGACTGAGGGGCGTTCTGTGCCTCGAAGGACGAGGACTTCGCGTCCTGCGCACTACGCTCCGCCGTGGACGCGGCGCGATCCTGCTGGGTGCCCTGCTTGCGGTTCTTGTTCTTGGCCATGGTGTTCCTCCTATGGGGACTCTCGGGGCCAGGACCGCTGTCAGACTCACATAGCGCAGCAAACACCGCATTTTGGATCATTACCGTGCGTAGTGGAAGTGGTGTGTTGCACCGTTTTCCCGATCCGCCACGCCGATGATCGAGTTCCGGACGTTAACCCCCGCGTGGTCGGGCAGACTCCAAGGAAACCCTGAGTAAGCAGGCCCACCCCTCACGACCGGGCCCGCAGAAAACCGTTCCCGAATTCTTGGAAGAGGGTGGAACGCGTGGACCGTTGCGTCGTCCTGGTGGACGCCGGTTATTTGCTGGGCGCAGCCGCGAGTCTGCTGGCCGGGGAGCCCGCCCGTTCCCGCATCACCGTCGACCACACGGCCCTGATCCAGGGCCTGCGCGAACGCGCGGAGGCGGACACCCAGCAGCCCCTGCTCCGGATCTACTGGTTCGACGGCGCCCCCGATCGCGTACCGCAGCCGGAACACCGCAGACTCCGGGTGATGCCCCGCGTGACCGTCCGGCTGGGGGCGCTCACCCGTAGTGACGGACGCTGGGCGCAGAAGGGGGTCGACGCGGCGATGCACGCCGAGCTCACCGAGCTCGCCAGGAACCGCGCCTGCTCCGACGTGGTGCTCGTGACCGGCGACGGCGACCTGCTGCCCGGGCTGATGTCGGCGAAGGAACACGGGGTGGCCGTCCACCTGTGGGCCGTCCAGGCCGCCGACGGCGACTACAACCAGTCCGAGGACCTGGTCGCGGAGGCCGACGAACGGCGGGTGCTGGACCGGGCCTGGATCACCAAGGCCGTACGGGCCAAGGAGATCGGCGGCATCTGCGCGCCGCCGCCGGTCCCGCGCCCCGAGATCGCCGCGATCCTTTCCGCGCCCCTCCCCGAAGCCGCGCTGGCGGCCTCCGCGGAACGGGCCTCCGAGGCCCAGGCCGCCGCCGCGCGCAACGGCGCCTCCGCACCCGCCGACCAGGACACCGACGCCCCGTCAGGCCCCGGCCACCGGGGCGTCCCCACGCCCAAGGACCTGGCGAGCCTGCGCGGGCCCGGCAGCCAGGCGGCGCAGCACCCGGCCCCGCCGGCGCCCGCCAACGCCACCCTCCGGTGGTCGTCCGACAAGGGCTGGGTCGAGCGCGGCGGACCGCTCGGCGAACCGGCCGAGACGGCCTCGTTGCCGACGCTCGCCCAGCTCACCAGCGCGGAGCAGCGCTGGGCGGACCGGGAGGAGGACATCACGACCGTCGGCGGCGACCCGTTCGAGGTCGGCCAGGTCTTCGCCCGCCGGTGGATGGAGCGGCTGCCGGAGACCGTCCACGTCCAGAAGCTGTCGACCATGTACCCGCGCATCCCGCACCGGATCGACGGCGAACTCCTGCGGTACGCGGCGCGGTTCGGTCTGCTCGCCCACAAGGACGACCAGATCGACGAGCACGACCGCTATGCCATCCGGGCGGGCTTCTGGCGCGAGATCGACGTACGGGCTGCCGCGGAGCACACGCCCGTCGCGGAGTAGTGGCCGGGGCGTCCGCGGCTCTGTGGAAGCGGAGTGCCCGGTCCGTACGGGGCCGCCCGGCGCACGCAGTCGTGTCCGGGCCGGTGCGACCCCGGGCGCAATCCGGGGCATCCGACCCCGTACCCTCGTACCTCGTGAGTACGGGCACAGCACAGGCGCAGACCGGGACCGGGACCGTGTGCGCGGTGCGTGATCTGGTCAAGACCTATCCCGCCGTCCGCGGCCGCCGAGGCGCGGCAGCCACCCCCGAGGTGCGCGCCACCGACGGGATCAGCCTCGATGTCCGGCAGGGCGAGATCTTCGGTCTGCTCGGCCCCAACGGTGCGGGCAAATCCACGCTGGTGCGTCAGCTCACCGGACTGATGCGGCCCGACTCCGGCAGTGTGGAGGTGCTGGGGCACGACCTCGTGCGCCACCCCGAGCGGGCCTCCCGGCTGATCGGCTACCTCGGGCAGGAATCCACCGCCCTCGACGAGCTGACCGTCTCCCTCGCCGCCGAGACGACCGGGCGGCTGCGCGGCCTCCCGGTCCGCGAAGCGCGTGCCGCGCGCGATGCCGTGCTCGAAGAGCTGGGACTCACCGAGCTTGCCGGGCGCCCCCTGAAGAAGCTGTCCGGCGGTCAGCGGCGGCTCGCCTGCTTCGCCGCGACGCTGGTCGGGGAACGCCCCGTCCTGGTGCTGGACGAACCCACGACCGGTATGGACCCCGTCGCCCGGCGTGCCGTCTGGGCCGCCGTCGACCGGCGCCGGGCCGAGCGGGGCGCCACGGTGCTGCTCGTCACCCACAACGTGATCGAGGCCGAGATGGTGCTCGACCGGGTCGCCGTACTGGAACGGGGCAAGGTCATCGCCTGCGACACCCCCCACGGGCTCAAGGAGCAGGTGGCGGGAGAGGTCCGCGTCGAGCTGGTCTGGCGCGAGCGGGCCCCCCTGGACGTACCCGAGGTGGCGGCGTTGCGCGGGTCCGCCACGGAGTCCGGGCGGCGCTGGGTGCTGCGGCTGGCGCCCGACGAGGCGCGGGCGGCGGTGGCCGCGGTGACCGGCGGGGCGGCGTTCGCCGCACTCGACGACTTCACGCTGGCCACGCCCAGCCTGGAGGACGTCTATCTGGCGCTCGGCGGGGACGCGGTCAGGGCGACCGAGGGACTGGTGAAGGCGTGAACGTGCACGTATCTCAGGTATCTAAGGGGAGCAGCGCCAGGTGACGAGCATCGTTCGCGCGGAGGCGGCTACGGCTACGGAGACGGGGGCGGAAGCGGGGGCGGTGCCCGGACAGTTCCGGACCGGTCCGTCCGGTGCCTCCGCCGCGGCGCCGGCGCCGCTGGCCCCGCGGGCCAAGCTGCTGCCCGCGCTCGCCGCCGTGTACCGGGCTCAGCTCTCGCGGGCGCGGGTCGCCCGGATTCCGCTGCTGTTCGTGGCGACCTTCCAGTCCATCGGGATCATGGTCCTGATGCGCGGGGTCGTGGACGGGGGGTCCGAGGCGCGGGCCGTCGTCGCCGGGTCCAGCGTGCTGGTAGTGGCCTTCGTCGCGCTGAACCTGCTCGCCCAGTACTTCGGCCAGTTGCGCGCCAGTGGCGGACTCGACCACTACGCCACGCTGCCCGTGCCGCCGGCCGCGGTGGTGCTGGGGGCGGCGGGGGCGTACGCGTCCTTCACCGTGCCCGGCACGATTGTGACGGCCGTGACCGGCAGCGTGCTCTTCCAGCTGCCGATGACCCATCTGTGGGTGCTCGTCGCCGTGGTGCCGCTCTCCGGGGCGGCGCTGGCCGGTCTCGGGGCGGCGCTGGGGCTGCTGGCGCCGCGCCAGGAACTCGCGACGCTGCTCGGGCAACTGGGCATGTCCGCCGCGTTGCTGCTGGGCGTGCTGCCGGCCGACCGGCTGCCGCAGCCGGTCGGGTGGGCGCGCGACCTGCTGCCCTCGACGTACGGGGTGGAGGCCCTCGCGCGGTCCTTCGACGCGCACCCGGACTGGCCGGTCATCGCTCTGGACCTCGCGGTGTGCGCGGTGGTGGGGGTGCTGTCGCTGGCGGCGGCTACGTGGGCGTACCGGCGGGCGGCGGTTCGGTAGCGGGTGGGTGTGGCGTGCAGTGGGTGGCGGGTGGCCGGGCGGGATCGGCGGAATCGGTCCGGTGAGGCGCCGCACAGGGGCACCTGGCACGATGGCACGGTGACCGCACCTCTGACGCCGCCGCACCAGCCCTCTTCCAACGATCCGTGGCAGACGCCGCCGTCGGGGGCCTCACCGGCGCCCGCCCACAAGCCGTTGTACGGCCAGGAACTGGCGACGGAGTTGCGGCAGGCCGTCGTGATCACCGCCGTGCTCACGGTTGCGGGTGTGCTGCTCGGGCTGCTGTGGCTGTGGCTGGCGCCCCGGGTGCCGCTGATCTCCGACGACACGGCGGTCTTCCTGAAGAACAGTGAGAGCGAGGAGGCGGTGGGGGCGGACGGCACGTTCGTGCTGCTGGCGCTCGCGTTCGGGGTCGTGGCCGCCTCCGCCGTGTTCTTCTACCGGCGCCGCGGGGGCATCCTGCTGGTGGCCGGGCTGGCGCTCGGCGGTCTGCTCGGGTCGCTGCTGGCCTGGGGGATCGGTGTCTGGTTCGGACCTTCGTCGGATGTGGTCGCGCGGGCGCGGGAGGTCGGCAAGGGTGTCACCTTCGATGCGCCGCTGGAGCTGCACGCCACGGGGGTGGTGCTGGCGTGGCCGATCGTGGCGATGCTGGTGCATTTGGGGCTGACGACGTTGTTCGCTCCGCGGGATCCTGAGCCGGAGTGGGTTTCTGAGGCGCCTTGGGGTCCCGAGGGTCCTGAGGGTCCTGAGGGTTCCGGGGCGGGGGCCGGGGAGTCGATGCGGCCTTAGTCGTGCGGGTGTCGTAGCCGTGCGGGTGGGGTGGGGCGGGGCGCCTGCGGCGGGCTTGTTCCCCTACCCTTCCCCAAGCTCTCAACTTCGTTCGAGCAGGGGAGACCCCACTCTTCCCGAACCCGGGGCTCCGCCCCGGACCCCGGTCCTCAAGCGCCGGACGGGCTGACTGCATGCCCTCAAGCGCCGGGCGGGCTGGGGGTGGCCGGGCTGTGGCGTGGCGGGACGTTGGGTTGGGCGTGGCGGGGCCGTGGGTTGGGGTGTGGCGGGGCCGTAGGCAGGTGCCCTTGCGGCCGGGCGGGCCGAAGGATTTCTGGCGAGTGCCAGGTCGGCTGACGGCTTCGGTGTCTGGGCGGTGGGTTATTCGCGGCCGATCGGGGCGAATACCGCGTTCGTCAGCGTTGCCAGGTCCGTGGCCGTCAGTTCTACCTCCAGGCCCCGGCGGCCCGCCGAGACGCAGATGGTCGGGTGGGACCGGGCCGAGGCGTCCAGGACCGTGCGCAGGCGCTTGCGTTGGCCCAGGGGGGAGATTCCGCCTCGTACGTAGCCCGTTGTGCGTTCCGCCGCCGTCGGGTCCGCCATCGTGGCCCGTTTGCCGCCCACCGCCGATGCCAGGGCCTTCAGGTCCAGGGAGCCGGCCACCGGGACCACCGCTACGGTCAGTTCGCCGTCCACGTCGGCCACCAGGGTCTTGAACACGCGGTCCGGGGAGACGCCGAGGGCCTGTGCCGCCTCCTCGCCGTAGGACTGGGACGACGGGTCGTGCTCGTAGGCGTGGACGGTGTAGGCGGTGCCCGCCGCGGTCAGGGCGACCGTGGCCGGGGTGCCGCCCTGCTGATTCTTCGGCTTCTTCGCCACGGGGCAGGGTCCTCGGCTCAGTTGGGGTGCGTGGGAGCCCGGGTCAGTTCCACCGCGGGCAGCGACGGCAGATGCCGGATGACCGCCGTCTCCTGCCGCAGGAGGGTCAGTTCCTCGCGCAGCCGGGTCGCGGTGTCCGGGGCCTGGAGCAGACGCTGCTTCGACGGGATGTCGAGTACGGCCGCGGCGGCCACCAGGTACGAGACCACCGACGGGTCGTCGGGGAGATCCGCTCCGGTGGTCAGGGACCGTTCGCTGGCACCCGCGAGCCGCTTCTGGTAGCTGCGGAACGCCCGCAGGACGCCCTCGGCGAGCGCGCCGGCCTCCTCGGCCCCCTTCGTCTCGCCGCTCTCCTCGTCGCCCGGCTCCTCGGTCAGCTCTTCGACCTCGGCCGTCAGATAGGGGCCGCTCGCGTCGACGGAGAGCAGCTTGACCCTGACCGTGCCGGTGGCCAGGATCTCGAAGCTCCCGTCGGCACGCTCACGGATCTTCGCGGCGTCCGCGACACAGCCGACCCGGTGGAAGGACTGGATCGGGTCGGGTCCGAAGCCGTCGGCCGGTGCACGGTCGACGGGGACGGACGCGGTGAGGCTGTCCGGCATCCCGGTGGCCGTCGGAGCGATTTCGCGGCCGTCGCGGATCGCGACCACGACGAAGCGGCGCGCTTCGTCCTCGTCTGTCTGCAGCAGCGCGCGCATCATGGCGCGATAACGCTCCTCGAAAACGTTGAGCGGCAGCACGAGGCCGGGAAACAGCACCGCGTTGAGCGGGAAGAGGGGGAGGCGAGCGGTGGTCACAACGGTCAAGCGTAATGGCCACGCGCGCGGCTGCGGCCGTCCCGGTTGCGTAAGGGGGTCACGGAGGCCACCTGGAGCCGTGCGCCGTCCCTCGCGTCGAGGAACTGACCGAGCGGATCGTCGGACACCGAGGACCACGGGAACGAGGTGGCGTGCGGTCCGACCAGCCGGAATTGTTCCAGGGCCTCGTCCCAGCGACCGCGCACCACGAGCACGTACGCCAACAGGTTGCGCGTCTCGGCCGGCCAGAGATCACCGGGCCGGTACGTGGCGGAGAGCCTGATCGCGAGATCGGCGGCGGCATCGATCCGCTCCACCTGCACCGGGCTGGTCCGCGCGGCGAGCTTTGTGTCGAGCAGCAGGGCGAAGGCCGCCCGTAGCGGCAACGCCTGCACCAGCGAGTCGGGCAGCGCGTCCTCGGCCGCCTGCTCGGCGAAGTCGAAGCACTCGCGGTGCGAGCCGTACCAGGCGGCGGAGAGGTACTGGAGGGCAGCGACATGGCAGCCGTAGTGGTGCGGGGAGCGCCGTATGGCCTGCTCCCACAGGGCCTCGAACGCGGTGTGCGTGGCGTGCGTACCGCGGGCGTGGTCCAGGGCGAGCCGCCAGGGCACCGGGTCGCCCGGCTGGGCCTCGGCCGCCGCCGAGATCAGCGGGCCCACCTCGCGCAGCCGCTCGGCGCGGGCGGGCGACTCCCAGGCCCGGCGGACGGCCAGCCCGGCCTTGACGAGCAGTGCGTCCGGGTCACGAGGGGCGGCGGTCAGCCAGTCGGCGAGCCAGCCGTCGCGGCTGTGCGCGAAGGTGACCAGGCGGGTGAGGCAGCGGTCGCGGGTCTCCCACTCGGCGCCCTCCCTGGTGGCGGCGAGCAGTTCGGCGGCGGGTTCGTACGCGCCGAGGGCGGCGGCCACCAGCGCGGGGGACAGCCGCTCGTCGGGGGCGTCGAGCAGCACCGCGTCATCCACGGGCATCCCGGCGGACAGCTCGGGGCTGTGCCGGATCATGCGCGTGGTGCTGAGCAGAGCGCGAAGGAATGACATGGTGCAGACCATTGAAAAGCGCTGGTGAGAGGTGCGCCAGAGGGGCGAGGTGAAGCTTCTGTGCCGAGTGGAAGGGTTGCCCTGACGGGAGTCAAGAAAGGGCAAAGGAAATGCCGGATCCTGGCTCGAATCCGCCCTTCCGGTCACATCTTCCCGCCCCGGCGCCGAACGCGTACGGCCTTGCCCCCACCGGCTGTTGGGGCATCCGGCGGGGCCGTCGGGTCAGCCGCGGCGCAGCAGCCGCGAGGCGCCCGCCGCGACCGTCGTGGCCAGTATCCAGCCCAGCAGGACGAGCGCCGCCCCCACCCACTGCCAGCCGCCCTCCAGTCGCCAGTAACCGTCCTGCCCGAGGTTGATCACCGGAACCAGCAGATCGAGCGCGTACAGGGCGGCGTTCCACTCCGGGTGCTCGTCCTGCTTGATCGCCGCGGGGTCGTACTGGGAGAACGCCACCGCGCCCGCTGCCCACAGCACCGCCATCCACACCGCCGCCCGCCCCGGCCGGTAGCCGTACGCCACCGTCCAGTCCTGGAGGTAGCCCCACAGTCTGGCGGCGGGCGGCAGCGTCTCCCGGCGCCGCCGCTGCTTGGCGAGCAGCACCTCGCGGGCGTCCGCGTCCTCGCCGCAGCTGCGCAGGACGGCGGCGAGCCGCTCGTACGGCTCGGGTACGTACTCCGGGGTCGCCGCCAGCACCCATTCCAGCCGCCGGGAGAGCGGGAAGTGCCCGTACGGGACGAGGTTCTCGTACACGAAACCGCCCATCGCCAGACCGCCCGGGCCAGGCCAGCTGGTCGACACGTCGATCAACGTGACGACCTTCGCGCCGTTCAGGACGACCCGGCCTTCCTCCGGGCGCTCCGCGTTGAAACGCAGCTCGGGTGTGACGATCCTGCGCAGCGACAGCTCCTCGTGCCGGGCCAGCACGAACCGGGCCTTGTGCAGATCCACCGCGTCACCGAACCTGCCGTCGTCCAGCCGCACCCCGCCCCGGCACTCGAAAACCTGGGAGCGGGTGCCGCGCGCCGGGGTGCCCGACGACCGTGTGATGCCGTATGGGGGAGTCGTGCCCTGGTTCCCCGTGTCGACGCTCACCCAGGCCTCGGTCATGTACAGCGTGCGTTCGACGGTCAGCTGCGGGGCGTTCAGCGCCCGCCGCCCCTCCGTGCCCCGCAGCCTGCTGCCGCGCAGGCTCAGCGAACCGCCGACCTTCGCGCCGCGCAGGCTCAGCTCCCCGCGCGTCTCGATCATCTCGGCCTGAAGGTCCTGCGCCACCGCGAGACCGTCGGCGGTCAGGGCGCGGCCCCGCCGGTCGGGGCCGACGCTGATCTGGTTGATCAGCAGGTCCGTACCGATCTGGGCGTCCGTGAGCCGTATGCCGTTCTCGATCCGGCAGCGCGGCAGATGCAGATCGCCCTCGGTGTGCAGCCGGGCCGCCTCCAGACGCGGAATCGCGCAGCCGACCATCCGCAGGGTCGTGAAGTGGCACTCGGGCAGCACGACCTCCTGCTCGAAACGGCAGCCCGTCAGCTCGACGTACGGGGAGACACGCCCGCCCGCCAGATCCAGCCGCCCCGTGATCCGTACACCCCGGAGCTTCAGCGCCGCCACCCGGCCGGGCCGCGCCGCCGGCCCGCTCAGCAGCAGCCTGGCCACCGTCCGGGCGCCGACACTCCGCTCGGGTCCCCAGATATGCGCCGCGAACGGATCGTCGCGCACCGGGTCATGGGTGCGCAGATCGTAGGTGGTGCCGTTCCGGAAGGACTGCCACATACCCAGCTCCGCTGCGCTGAGGCCGTCCGGGATATCGCCATCCTGCGGCTCGGTCACTGCCGTCCCCTCTGTGCAGATGTCGTACGTACGTTCTTCCCCTGGTGTAACGGCGTGAACGCTAATAGCCAGCAGTGACAGCCGGGGCATGTATCAGCCAGTGATACGGACGTCCGGGCGCCGGAAGCGGTCTGCGAGAATTGGGGTGTGATCTCTCGAATCGATCTGCGCGGCAATGCCCTCCCCGAGGGCGGCGACCTGCGCGACCTGCTGCCCCGTGCCGAGTTCGACGTGGAAGCCGCCCTGGAAACGGTGCGGCCCATCTGCGAGGACGTACGCCATCGTGGCTCCGCGGCGGTGATCGAGTGGGGGAAGAAACTCGACGGCGTACGCATCGATTCGATCCGGGTCCCGGCCGAGGCCCTCACCGAGGCGCTGGAGCAGCTCGACCCCGCTGTGCGCGCCGCGCTGGAGGAGTCGATCCGCCGCGCCCGGCTCGTCCACCGCGAGCAGCGCCGCACCACGCACACCACCCAGGTCGTCCCGGGCGGCACGGTCACCGAGAAGTGGGTGCCCGTCGAGCGCGTCGGGCTCTACGTACCGGGTGGCCGCTCCGTCTACCCCTCGTCCGTCGTCATGAACGTCGTACCGGCCCAGGAGGCGGGCGTCGAAGGCATCGCCGTCTCCTCGCCACCGCAGAAGGAGTTCGGCGGACTGCCGCACCCCACCATCCTCGCCGCCTGCGCCCTGCTCGACGTCGACGAGGTGTACGCGGCGGGCGGCTCCCAGGCCATCGCGATGTTCGCGTACGGCACCGAGGACTGCCTGCCCGTGAACCTGGTCACCGGCCCCGGCAACATCTACGTCGCCGCGGCCAAGCGCCTCCTCAAGGGTCGTATCGGCATCGACGCCGAAGCCGGCCCGACCGAGATCGCGATCCTCGCCGACGCGACCGCCGACCCGGTACACGTCGCCGCCGACCTGATCAGCCAGGCCGAGCACGACCCGATGGCCGCCGCCGTCCTCGTCACCGACTCCGAAGAGCTGGCCGCCGCCACCGAGGCCGAGCTGAAGCCGCAGATCGCCGCGACCAAGCACGTCACGGACCGCATCGAGCCCGCCCTGGCCGGCCGTCAGTCCGCGATCGTCCTGGTCAACGACCTGGAGGACGGCCTCAAGGTCGTCAACGCGTACGCCGCCGAGCACCTGGAGATCCAGACCGCGGACGCCGCTGCCGTGGCGGACCGGGTCCGCAACGCCGGAGCGATCTTTGTCGGCCCGTGGTCGCCGGTCTCCCTCGGGGACTACTGCGCGGGCTCCAACCACGTCCTGCCCACCGGCGGCTGCGCCTGCCACTCCTCGGGCCTCTCCGTGCAGTCCTTCCTGCGCGGCATCCACATCGTCGACTACACGCGCGACGCTCTCGCCGAGGCCACGCACCACGTCGTGACCCTCGCCGAGGCCGAGGATCTCCCCGCGCACGGCGCCGCACTCAAGGCCAGGTTCGGGTGGAAGGTTCCGCAGCAGTGAGCAACGACAGCGCCACGCGCAATCCCTGGGACGACCTGCCGATCCGGGACGAGCTGCGCGGCCAGTCCCCCTACGGGGCGCCGCAGCTCGACGTACCCGTACGTCTGAACACCAACGAGAATCCGTACCCGCTGCCCGAGGCGCTGGTCGACCGGATCGCCGAGCGGGTCCGCGAGGCCGCCCGAGACCTCAACCGCTACCCCGACCGGGACGCCGTCGAGCTCCGTACCGAACTCGCCCGCTACCTCACCCGCACCGCCGGACACGAGGTCGGCTTCGCCAACGTCTGGGCGGCCAACGGGTCCAACGAGGTGCTCCAGCAGCTGCTGCAGACCTTCGGCGGCCCGGGGCGCACGGCGATCGGCTTCGAGCCCTCGTACTCGATGCACGCCCTCATCGCGCGCGGCACCGGCACCGGGTGGATCTCCGGACCGCGCAACGACGACTTCACCATCGATGTCGAGGCGGCCCGCAAGACCATCGCCGAGCAGCGGCCGGACGTCGTCTTCATCACCTCGCCCAACAACCCCACCGGCACCGCCGTCGACGCGAAGACCGTCCTCGACCTGTACGAGGCGGCGCAGGCGGCCAAGCCGTCGATGGTCGTCGTCGACGAGGCGTACGGCGAATTCAGCCACCACCCCTCGCTGCTCCCGCTGATCGAGGGCCGCCCCAACCTGGTGCTCTCGCGCACCATGTCGAAGGCGTTCGGCGCCGCCGGACTGCGCCTCGGCTACCTCGCCGCGGACCAGGCCGTCGTCGACGCCGTACAGCTGGTGCGACTGCCGTACCACCTGTCCTCCATCACCCAGGCCACCGCGCTCGCCGCCCTGGAACACACCGATACGCTGCTCGGGTACGTCGCGCAGCTCAAGAGCGAGCGCGACCGGATCGTCGACGAGCTGCGTGCTCTCGGCTTCGACGTGACCGACTCGGACGCCAACTTCGTCCAGTTCGGCCGCTTCGCCGACAGCCGCACCGCCTGGCAGCAGATCCTCGACCAGGGCGTCCTGGTCCGGGACAACGGTGTACCGGGATGGCTGCGGGTCTCCGCAGGGACCCCGGCCGAGAACGACGCGTTCCTCGATGCGGCGCGCACGCTTGTCACTGAGAACGCCAAGAAGGAGCACGAGGCATGAACCCCCGCGTAGGCCGCGTGGAACGCACCACGAAGGAAACGTCCGTGCTCGTCGAGATTAACCTCGACGGCACCGGGAAAGTCGATGTGTCGACGGGGGTCGGCTTTTACGACCACATGCTCGACCAGCTCGGCCGCCACGGACTCTTCGACCTCACGGTCAAGACCGACGGCGACCTGCACATCGACTCGCACCACACCATCGAGGACACCGCCCTCGCGCTCGGCGCCGCCTTCAAGCAGGCCCTCGGCGACAAGGTCGGCATCTACCGCTTCGGCAACTGCACCGTCCCGCTGGACGAGTCGCTCGCCCAGGTCACCGTCGACCTCTCCGGCCGCCCGTACCTGGTGCACACCGAGCCCGAGAAGATGGCGCCGATGATCGGCGAGTACGACACGACGATGACCCGGCACATCCTGGAGTCCTTCGTCGCCCAGGCGCAGATCGCCCTGCACGTCCACGTGCCGTACGGGCGCAACGCCCACCACATCGTGGAGTGCCAGTTCAAGGCGCTGGCCCGCGCCCTGCGGTACGCCTCCGAGCGCGACACGCGCGCCGCCGGAATCCTTCCCTCCACGAAGGGCGCGCTGTGACCGGGCTCAATACGATTCTGATCGTCGTCGGCCTCTTCCTGGCCGGCGGCGTCTACTCCTTCTCGAAGCAGGACATGCCCAAGGGCCTCGTCGTGCTGCTCGGGATCGGCTCCGTGATGTGCCTGCTCGCGGGCATTCTGCGGATTCAGGGACTCTGGGGCTGAGGGGCGTCTGTGAGTGACAAGAAGAAGGTCGTCGTCTTCGACTACGGCTTCGGCAACGTGCGTTCCGCCGAGCGGGCCCTGGCCCACGTCGGCGCGGACGTCGAGATCACCCGCGACTTCGACACGGCGATGAACGCCGACGGGCTGCTGGTGCCCGGCGTCGGAGCGTTCTCCGCCTGCATGGAGGGTCTGAAGAAGGCCCGCGGCGAATGGGTCATCGGCCGCAGGCTGGCCGGCGGACGCCCCGTCATGGGCATCTGCGTCGGCATGCAGATCCTGTTCGAGCGCGGCATCGAGCACGGCGTGGAGACGGAAGGGCTGGACGAGTGGCCCGGCACCGTCGGCCCGCTCAGGGCCGACGTCGTCCCGCACATGGGCTGGAACACCGTGGATGCCCCCGAGGACTCCCAGCTCTTCGCCGGTCTGGACCCCGAGGCCCGGTACTACTTCGTGCACTCCTACGCGGCGCACGACTGGTCCCTCGAAGTCACCAACGCCAAGATCCGTGCCCCCAGGGTCACCTGGTCCACGCACGGCGAGCGCTTCGTGGCGGCCGTGGAGAACGGCGCGCTGTGGGCCACCCAGTTCCACCCCGAGAAGTCCGGCGATGCCGGCGCCCAGCTGCTGACCAACTGGATCGAGACGCTGTAATGCCGAAGCTTGAACTGCTCCCCGCCGTCGATGTCCGCGACGGCCAGGCCGTCCGCCTCGTCCACGGCGAGTCCGGCTCCGAGACCTCGTACGGCGACCCCCTGCAGGCCGCCCTCACGTGGCAGCAGGCGGGCGCCGAATGGCTGCACCTCGTGGACCTGGACGCCGCCTTCGGCACCGGTGACAACCGGGCGCAGATCGCCGAGGTCGCCCGCTCCATGGACATCAAGGTGGAGCTCTCCGGCGGCATCCGCGACGACGCCTCGCTCGCCGCGGCCCTCGCCACCGGCTGCACCCGCGTCAACCTCGGCACCGCCGCACTGGAGACCCCGGAGTGGGTCGCCAAGGTGATCGCCGAGCACGGCGACAAGATCGCCGTCGGCCTGGACGTCCGCGGCACCACCCTGCGCGGCCGCGGCTGGACCCGCGACGGCGGAGACCTCTACGAGACGCTCGCCCGCCTCGACTCCGAGGGCTGCGCCCGCTACGTCGTCACCGACATCGCCAAGGACGGCACGCTCCAGGGCCCCAACCTGGAACTGCTCAAGAACGTCTGCGCCGCCACCGACAAGCCCGTCGTCGCCTCCGGCGGCGTCTCCTCGCTGGACGACCTGCGGGCGATCTCCTCGCTCGTCGTGGACGGCGTCGAGGGCGCGATCGTCGGCAAGGCGCTGTACGCGAAGGCCTTCACCCTGGAAGAGGCGCTCAAGGCGGTCTCCGCATGACGGACTCCGTGCGCCGCGTCTCCACCGGCGCCCCCTGGGAGGAGAGGTTCGGCTACTCCCGCGCCGTGGAGCTGCCCAGCGGACTCGTCCTGGTCTCCGGCTGCACGTCGGTGGTCAGGGGCGAGATCTCGGCGGGCAGCCCGTACGAGCAGACCAGGACCTCCTTCGACGTCGCCTTCGACGCACTGAAGGAGCTCGGCCTCGGCCGCGAGGACGTCGTCCGTACCCGGATGTACATCACGCACGCCCGGGACGTCGACGAGGTGGGCCGCGCCCACAAGGAACTGTTCGACGACGTCCGGCCCGCCGCCTCGATGATCATCGTGTCCGGGTTCGTCGAACCGAGCCTGGTCGTCGAGGTCGAGGTCGAAGCATTCAGGGACGGTACGAAGTGAGCCTCGCGGTCCGAGTCATTCCCTGCCTGGACGTCGACAACGGCCGGGTCGTCAAGGGCGTCAACTTCCAGAATCTGCGCGACGCCGGTGACCCCGTCGAGATGGCGAAGCTGTACGACGCCGAGGGCGCCGACGAGCTGACCTTCCTCGACATCACCGCGTCCAGCGGCGACCGGGAGACCACGTACGACGTGGTGCGCCGCACCGCCGAGCAGGTCTTCATCCCGCTCACGGTCGGCGGCGGTGTCCGCACTACCGAGGACGTCGACAAGCTGCTGCGCGCCGGGGCCGACAAGGTCGGCGTCAACACCGCGGCGATCGCCCGGCCCGACCTGATCCGCGAGATCGCCGAACGCTTCGGGCGCCAGGTGCTCGTGCTCTCGGTCGACGCCCGGCGTACCCCCGCGGGAACGTTCGAGGTGACGACGCACGGCGGCCGCAAGGGCACCGGCATCGACGCCGTCGAGTGGGCGCACCGGGCCGCCGAGCTCGGCGCGGGCGAGATCCTGCTCAACTCGATGGACGCCGACGGCACGAAGGACGGCTACGACACCGAGATGATCGCGGCCGTACGCGCGCACGTCACGGTCCCCGTCATCGCCTCCGGCGGCGCGGGCCGGCTCGCGGACTTCGCGCCGGCCATCGAGGCGGGCGCCGACGCGGTGCTCGCAGCGTCCGTCTTCCACTTCGGTGACCTGCGGATCTCCGAGGTCAAGGGCGCTCTGCGGGAAGCCGGTCACCCGGTCCGCTGAGGTCTCTTCCGGTGGGGCCCGGTCGCGAAGACCGGTGATCTCGCCGGTGTGCGCGCACGGGGTGCACCGCGAAAGTGGCGACCGCCGACGAACAACGGCGGCAGCCACGCGGTGCACCCCGAAGCCTTGGGCGAGGTTCTCGGTCCCCGAGCGGTGGCGGTACGTCTCTCCGTGAGCCCCGGACGGTCGATCACCATCTGCGTAACGTCTTCGCCACCCTGGGTGTCAGGTCCCGCACCGACCTCGCCAGGGTGCTGGGCCGCCCTTAGGGCCCGAAGTTCCGGGCCCGGGTTCGCGCAGATGATCCGGGAGGTTGCAGGACCGTGATGATAAGAACTCCGCAGACCCCTAGGTACCGACTGGGCGGTATGCCATTCTGCGGGCGTCAGGATCATTCGGTGTGCTCGTGCCCAAGGCCGGGCCGGGTGCACCGGAGCCGGTCTGTCCACGAGCCGGCCGATTCCCGGTGGAGGCCGCCATGCCACAGGTCGTACGTTCACGGATCAGGGCGCTGCACGGACCGCCCCCCGTAGCGCCGTTGCCACACCGCTTCCGTTCGCTGGCCGACCGCGAGGCCATCGCCGTACTGCACCGGGCCGCCCGGGTGCTGGTCGCGGGGCTCCCCGAGCTCACGGACCGGCTCGTCGAGGCGCTCCGGGAGCAGGAACCGGCGTACCGCACGGCCATCGAGAACGAACCGGCCGAGGTGTGGCAGGAGGTGCACCACTCGCTGCGGCACAACGTCGGTTCCCTGATCCAGCCCCGCGAGTTCCGGGACGCCGCCCACCGGACCTCCCGGTGGATCGGCGAGGCCCGCGCCAAGCAGGGCGTGCCCCTCGACGCGGTGCTGCACGCCTTCCGGATGGGCGGCGCGATGGTCTGGCAGGACCTCGTCGACGAGACCGCGCGCCGCCATCCCGAGGACATCCGGCTGCTCGTCCATGTCGCAGCCGACGTCTGGAACTTCGTCGACGAGCACTGCGCCGTGGTCGCGGACGCCTACCGGCAGGCCGAACGCCGGCTGGTCTGGCGGCGCGAGAACCGGCAGCGTCTGATGACGGCCGCCCTGCTCGACGGCACGGCACGGATCGCGGACCTGCCGGATGCCGCGGCGATGCTGGGGCTGCCCGTGGACGGCCGGTACGCGGTGCTCGCGGTCTCCGCCGCGCGCCGCGCCCCGCACGGCGCGGGCGAGCAGCCCGTGACGCTGCCCGCCGGTACGGACGTGCTCTGGCATCCGGGCCAGGACGCGGAGTTCGCGATTCTGGCGCTGAGCGGGGGGCCCGCCGCTCAGCAGGACGGTGATCACGGCCCGGCGGAGGGTGACGGTGCCGCCCCGCCCTGTCAGGAGGAACTCGCCTCGGTCGCCGCGGAGTTGACGGTGGCGCCGGGGACCCGGGTCGGCATCAGCTCCGTGGTCGGCGGGCTCGCCGCGCTCGGTGACGCCCGTCGGCTGGCCGAGACCGCGCTGCGGGCCTGCCCCTCGTCGGGCGGCGTCGTCCAGCTCGACGAGCACCTGCCGACCGCGCTCGTCGTCTCGTCCCCGGGTCTCGGCAGGGCGCTGGCCGCCCGGGTGCTCGGGCCGCTCGACCGCCTCGATCCGGCGGACCGCGACGTACTGATCGAGACGCTCACCGCCTGGCTCGACTCCGACGGTTCGGCGCAGCGGGCGGGGGCGCGGCTGTACTGCCACCGCAACACGGTGCTCAACCGTCTGCGGCGCTTCGAGCAGCTGACGGGCCGGTGCCTGACCCGCCCGTCCGACGCGGTGGAAGTGTCCCTGGCGCTCGCGGCCCGCCGCCTGCTCGGCACCTGAGGGCGGGGCGGGGGCCGCGGTTCTCGATCGCCGGACAGGCTCACCCTGCGCCGGGTATGTGCCCCCGCACAGACCTCCCCCCGGCACCCTGTCCCCACGCCCCCGCCCCGCGCCGGCCGCTGTACCCGGTCCCGGCCGTCTGGTGCCGTAACCGGTATGACACCACCACCTCCGGCACCGGAGCCCCGCCGATGAGCGGCGCCTTCGACGCCCGGTCCCTCGCCGTCGTCATCTTTCTCGGGTTCGTCGCCGTGTCCCTGCTCCTGTGCGGTCTGGCCGCCGCCGACCAGGACGACCCCGAGCACTTCTACGCGGGCGGCGGCGCCGCGCTCGGCCCGGTGGGCGGGGGGCTCGCCATCGCCGGGGACTACATCTCCGCCGCCACCCTGCTCTCCACCACCGGCTCCGTCGCGCTCGCCGGATTCGACGGAGTGCTGTTCGCCCTCGCGACCGTCGCCTCGCTGGTCCTCGTCATGCGCGTGCTCGCCGAACGGATGCGCCGCAAGGGCGTGTTCACCCTCGGCGACTTCCTGGCCGACCGGCTCGGCGACCGCTCCGTGCGCCGGGCGCTCGGTGTCACCACCCTCGTCGTCCTCGTGCCCCTCCTGCTGGTGCAGCTCACCACCGCGGGACACGTCATGACTGCGATGTTCGGACTGCCGGACGGCGCGCTCACCGGCTGCACCGTCGCCAGCGGCGCCCTGATGATCTGCTACTCGGCGTTCGGCGGCATGCGCGGCAGCGGCTACATCCAGATCCTCAAGGTCGGCGTCGTCCTGGCCGCGGTCACCCTGCTCGCGGGGCTCGTACTCGCCCGGTACGGCTGGTCCCCGTTCGCGCTCTTCGAGGCCGCGCGGAACGGGAGCGGGCAGGGCGGGGCCTACGCACGCCCCGGGCTCCAGTTCGGCCACGGGTTCGCCGGCGGCCTCGATCTCATCGGCTTCCAGTGCACGCTCGTCCTCGGCGCCGCCTGCATGCCGCACATCATGATGCGGCTGTATCCGCTGCGGGACACCTACACCGCGCGCCGCGCCGCCGTCTGGTCCGTGGGCCCGGTCGCCCTCCTGTGCGCCGGGATCGTCGTCGTCGGACTCGGCGCCTCGGCCCTGCTCGGCCACGGCATCCTGCGCGCAGCCGATCCGGCGGGCAACACCGCCCTGCTCCTGGTCACCGGCGCCCTCGACCCGGGCGCCGACGGACCCCGGCACAGCCCGCTGTTCGCCCTCGTCGCCTGCGCCGCCTTCGCCACCACCCTTGCCGCCGTCGCCGGTATCACCCTGGCCGCCGCGTCGTCCCTCGCCCGCGACTTCGCCGCGCGGTCCGGTGCCCAGGGTGCCGGGAAGGCATCCCGCCGGGAGATCCGGCTGGCCCGCTGGACCGTCGTCGCGATCGGCGCACTCTCCGTCCTCGCGTCCACGTACACCCAGGACCGCAACCCGCAGGTGCTGCTCTCCCTCTCCTTCGCAGCCGCGGCCTCGATCCTGCCGCCCGTGCTGCTGTACGCCCTCTTCCGGCCGGGCTTCACCGCCCGCGGGGTGCGCTGGATCGTGTACGGGACGCTGCCGCTGATCCTCGTCCTGATGACGCTGTCGCCCGCCGTCTCCGGGACACCCGTCGCGCTCTTGCCGGAGTGGGACTTCCGCTGGTTCCCGCTCCAGACCCCGGGCCTGGTGACGATCCCCGCCGGCTTCCTGCTGGGGCTGCTGGGCTCGCGCACGCCGGCACCGATCGCCCGCCGGAACCGCACAGCGTTCTTTGCGCAATAGGACTTGTGCAATAAATATTGTGCAAGTTTTCTTTCCTGTCTACGCTGGAGGGCATGGCAAGCAACGAATCCCGCCGGGTCTCCGACCTCGGCACGCTCAAGGCGTTCGGGCACCCGCTGCGGATGAAGCTCTACCGCGCGCTCTACATCGCCCGCCGGGCCACCGCCTCGCAACTGGCCGAACAGGTCGACGAGGCGGTCTCGCTCGTCAGCTACCACCTGCGCAAGCTCGCCGACCACGGTCTGATCGAGCCTGCCGAGGGGGAGGGCCACGACGGCCGCGAACGCTGGTGGCAGCCCGCGTCCAAGGGGCTGAACTTCCACGACGAGGACTTCAGCGACGCGCCCGAGAAGGCCGCCACCCACGCGGCCGTCGGCCGGCTCTCGTTCGATCAGCGCATCGAGCTCTACCGCGGCTACCTCGATGCGCAGCAGAGCTGGTCGCCGGAATGGCGCAGCGCCGCCTCCAGCTCCGAATACCTGACCAGGCTCACCGCCGAGGAGCTGGCCACGCTCACCCGCGAGATGCACGAACTGATCGACAGGTACGAGGAGATGGGCCGCACCCGTGACGAGGCCGGCGACACGGAGGGCCGCGAGAACGTCGCCCTGCATCTGTACGGCTTCCCGTTCCGCATCTGATCCGGCGCGCCGAGAGGACGACCCGTGACCGCCACGCTCACGCCCACCCGCGCTCCCGAACGCCCCGCCCACCGCGACGGCAACGTACTGCGCTGGCTCGGCGCGTACACCGCGTCGATGATCGGCGACAGCGTCTACTTCATGGCACTCGCCTGGGCTGCGACCCGTACCGGAAGCGCAGCCCAGACCGGACTCGTGCTCGCCCTGGGTTCCATACCCAGAGCGGTCCTGATGCTCGGCGGGGGAGTCGTCGCCGACCGGTTCGGACCCCGCCGTGTGGTCATCGGCAGCGACGCCGCACGCTGCGTCGTCGTCCTCGGCCTGGCCGGCACGCTGGTCTTCACCTCACCCGCGCTGTGGATGCTGATCGTCGTCGCGCTCGTCTTCGGCGCGGTCGACGCCCTCTTCCTGCCCGCCGTCGGAGCCCTGCCGCCGAGGATCAGCGTCCCCGGGCAGCTGGCCCGTATCCAGGGACTGCGCGGACTCGCCACCCGTGTCGCCAATGTCGCCGGAGCCCCGCTCGGCGGCGCGGCGGTGGCCATCGGCGGGCCCCGGCTCGCCTTCGCGGCGGCCGGGATGCTCTTCGCGGTCTCGCTGCCGCTGCTCATCGCCGTACGCATCCGACCGCTGCCGGAGCAGAAGAACCCGGAGGAGAAGAACCCCGAGCGGGACAGTCCCGCACAGGACAGCGCCGAGCAGGACGCCCCCGCACACGAAGACCCCGGTCCGCGCCCGCCCGCCACGGCCTGGCGGGAGCTGACCGACGGGCTGCGGTACGCCCGCCGCCATCCCCTGCTCGGCCCGCTCCTGCTCGTCATCGCCATCAGCGAGCTCGGCTTCGTCGGACCCCTGAACCTCGGACTCATCCTGCTCGCCGAGCAGCGCGGCTGGGGCGCGGCCGGCATGGGCTGGATCGTCGCCGGGTTCGGGACCGGTGCGGGAGCGGCCGCCCTGCTCCTCGCCGTACGGGGGAGGGTGCCCCGCGCCGGACTCGTCATGTGCCTGACCGCGATGGTCGGCGCGGTCGCGATCGGCGCACTCGCCTACGCCCCGTCGGTGGCCCTGGCGGCCGTCACCGGGGTCCTCGTCGGCCTCTTCGCCGGGCTGGCCGGCTCCCTGTGCGCGGCCCTCGTCCAGACCGCCGCCGACCCCTCCTACCTGGGCAGGGTCACCTCGGTCTCGACGCTCTTCACCCACGCCGTCTCGCCGCTCAGCTACCCCGTCACGGGGGCGGCCGTCGCCGCCTGGGGCGCCGGCCCCGTCTTCGTGACCTCTGCCGGTCTCTGCGTGGCGGGAGGCGCCGTCGGCCTGGCCGTCACCACGCTGCGCCGCGCCGAACTCCCGCGCTGAGACCGGCGGCCCTCCGCCCTACATACCGAGCTGCGACAACTGCAGCCTGGCCACGGTGTCCTCGTCGCCCTCCAGTCCCACCTTCGCCGTGTCCTGACGCCCGAACACGAACATCAGCAGCTCTCCCGGCTCGCCGGTGACCGTCACCACCGGGGAGCCCTTGTGGGCGACCGCCGTCTGGCCGTCCGGGCGGCGCAGCACAAGACCGACCGGGGACCGGCGGCCCACCAGCCGAGCCGTCCGTTCGAGGCGCGACCACAGCACTTCGGCGAAGACCGGGTCCACCTCGCGCGGCGACCAGTCCGGCTGGGCCCGGCGCACATCCTCGGCGTGCACAAAGAACTCGACCGTGTTGGCCGCCTCGTCCACCTGTTTGAGAGCGAACGGGGACAGGCGCGGGGGACCTGTACGGATGAGCTGGATCAGCTCCTCGTACGGCTTCGCGGCGAACTCGGCCTGCACCCGCTCCAGCCGGTTCTTCAGCGCTCCCAGCAGCACTCCGCCGGCCGCGTCCGGACGGCGCTCGCGCACCACCACATGAGCGGCCAGATCACGGGTACGCCAGCCGTCGCAGAGAGTAGGCGCATCGGGGCCCGCCGCCTCCAACAGGTCGGCGAACAGAAGACGTTCACGCTTCGCATGGGTCGACATGTACGCCAGCGTACGACCGGGCCCCGCGGTCCGCCCAGTGGACGCACGCCCGGACGGCCCTCCCCGCCACGGCACAATGGGCACATGACCAGCACGCCTTCGCCCGGTACGCCGTCGCCCGGCACGCCCGCCAGCAACCTCGACCCCGCCATCGCCGCCCGCCTCAAGCGCGGCGCCGACGGACTGGTCCCGGCCATCGCCCAGCAGTACGACACGGGCGAGGTACTGATGCTCGGCTGGATGGACGACGAGGCGCTGCACCGCACCCTCGCCACGGGCCGCTGCACCTACTGGTCGCGCAGCCGCCAGGAGTACTGGGTGAAGGGCGACACCTCCGGCCACATCCAGCAGGTCAAGTCCGTCGCCCTCGACTGCGACGCCGACACCGTCCTCGTCCGGGTGGATCAGACGGGCGCCGCCTGCCACACGGGCGACCGCACCTGTTTCGACGCCGACGTCCTCCCCCTCGCGCAGTAAGGTCACCGGCCATGGATCTCGAGACCTTCCGCAAGCTGGCCGTCGACCGGCGCGTCATCCCCGTCAGCCGCCGGCTCCTCGCGGACGGCGACACCCCGGTCGGGCTCTACCGCAAGCTCGCGGCCGAACGCACCGGCACCTTCCTCCTCGAATCCGCGGAGAACGGCCGGACCTGGTCCCGCTACTCCTTCATCGGTGTCCGCAGCGCCGCCACCCTGACCACCCGCGACGGGCAGGCCCACTGGCTCGGCACCCCGCCCGTCGGAGTCCCCGCCGACGGGGACCCGCTGCACGCCCTGCGCGTCACCATCGACACCCTCCACACCCCCCGCGACCTGGCCGTCGACGAGAAACTGCCGCCGTTCACCGGTGGCATGGTCGGCTACCTCGGTTACGACATCGTGCGCCGGCTGGAGCGGATCGAGGAGCACGGCGGCGACGACCTGAAGCTCCCCGAGCTCACCATGCTGCTCACCTCGGACCTCGCCGTCCTCGACCACTGGGACGGCACGGTCCTCCTGATCGCCAACGCGATCAACCACAACGACCTGCAGACCGGTGTCGACGAGGCGTACACGGACGCCGTGACCAGGCTCGACGCCATGGAACAGGACCTGCGCCGCCCCGTCGAGAACACCCCCGCCGCGCTGCCGCCCTCCGAGCTCCCGCCGTACACCGCACTGTGGGGCGGCAAGGCGTACCAGGACGCCGTCGACGACATCAAGGAGCGCATCAGGGCCGGCGAAGCCTTCCAGGTGGTGCCCTCCCAGCGCTTCGAGACCCCGTGCACGGCGAGCGCCCTGGACGTCTACCGGGTGCTGCGCGCCACCAATCCCTCGCCGTACATGTACCTCTTCCGCTTCGACGGCTTCGACGTCGTCGGCTCCAGCCCGGAAGCCCTGGTCAAGGTCGAGGACGGGCGGGCCATGGTCCACCCCATCGCGGGCACCCGGCACCGCGGCGCCACCCCGCAGGAGGACCAGGCGCTCGCGGACGAACTCCTCGCCGACCCGAAGGAGCGCGCCGAGCACCTGATGCTCGTCGACCTCGGCCGCAACGACCTGGGGCGGGTCTGCGAACCCGGCAGCGTCGAGGTCGTCGACTTCATGTCCGTCGAGCGGTACTCGCACGTCATGCACATCGTCTCCACCGTCACCGGCCGAGTCGCCGAGGACCGCACCGCGTTCGACGTCCTCACCGCCTGCTTCCCGGCGGGCACCCTCTCCGGGGCGCCCAAGCCGCGCGCGATGCAGATCATCGAGGAACTGGAACCGACCCGGCGCGGTCTTTACGGAGGCTGCGTCGGCTATCTCGACTTCGCGGGCGACTCCGACACCGCGATCGCCATCCGCACCGCCCTGCTCCGAGACGGCACCGCGTACGTCCAGGCCGGAGCGGGCGTCGTCGCCGACTCCGACCCGGTCGCCGAGGACACCGAATGCCGCAACAAGGCCGCCGCGGTCCTCCGCGCGGTCCACACGGCCAACCGCCTCCACGCCCCCTGAGGGCGTAGGGGATAGTGGAGTACGTGAGTGCTGTGCCCGTACCCCAGACCCGTGCCCCAGCCGCCGCCGCGCCCGACAGCGCGGGAAGCCGCCGGAGCCTGGCCGCCGCCCTGCTCCTCGGGGCGGCAGGCTCGACCGTCGTCCTGCTCGCGTCCGGACAGACGTGGGCCGAGGGCGAGGCCGCCGTCGGCGGCGGGACCCTGCCGCTGACGGCCGATGGGCAGGACGTCACCGGCCTCCCCGCGGCCCTGGCCATCGTCGCGCTGGCCGCCCTCGTCGCCGTGTTCGCCGTCCGGGGCGGCAGCCGTGCGCTCGTCGCGGGGCTCCTCGCCCTCAGCGGCCTCGGCGCGGGCCTGAGTGCCTACCTCGGCGCCTCGGACAGCGCGGCCCTCGACGAGAAGGCCGCGCAGACCACCGGCAACACCTCGGCCACCATCGACGCCCTGACCCACACCGCATGGCCGTACGTCACGGCCGTCGGCGGGCTGCTGATCCTCCTCGCCGGGCTGCTCGCCCTGCGCTACGGAAGCCGCTGGCCCACCATGTCGGGACGGTACGAGCGCGACGGCACCCCCCGCCCCCGCAAGGCCGCACCCGCCGCCCCGGACCCCGACCGGCCCGAGGACCTGTGGAAGGCCCTGGACCGCGGCGAAGACCCGACTCGCGAGGTATGACCCCCGGCTCACGTCGTATCCGCACGTACGGGACAATGGCCCCGAGCTTTCTGTACAGCGATACCTTCAGCGCAACACCAACGAGGAGCAACTCATGGCGGGCACCAGCCACGGACACACCCCGGCCGCCTGGACCGGTGTCATCATCGCGTTCATCGGCTTCTGTGTCGCAGGCGTCTTCATGGTCGCGGCCAACCCGCTCGGCTTCTGGGCCGGCATCGCCGTCGTCTTCATCGGCGGGATCGTCGGTCTCGCGATGAGGGCCGCCGGTCTCGGCATGCCGAGGGAGTCTGCGGAACTGGCGCAGGCCAGGGCCCGGGCGGGACAGGCCCAGATCTCCTGACGTCCGGCCACCGGAAACACCACGCGAGGCGCAGCCCGGCCCGGGCTGCGCCTTTCCGTATGAGCAGGGACAATCACCGGGTGGACGCCTCGCCAGCACAAGACGCCGCCCCGCCCCCGGCCGGGCCCCCGGCCGCGCCGCCGTACGCACCTGTCTTCGCCCCCGTGCCCGCCTCCCGGCTCAGGCGGCTCGCCACGCCCGTCGGCGTGCTGGCCGTCGTCGTCGGAGCCTTCGCCTACGTGGGCACGGTCGACCCGAACGAGCCGGGCCACTACCCGGTCTGCCCGCTGCTCCGGCTCACCGGCGTGCTCTGCCCCGGCTGCGGCGGACTGCGCAGCGCCCACGCCGTCGCGCACGGCGACCTCGCCACCGCACTCGGCTCGAACGCGTTCGCTGTCGTCGGCTACGCCGTGTTCGCCGCCGTCTGGGTGCTGTGGATGGTCCGCGCGAGTCGGGGGGAGCGACTGCGTATCACGCTCGCCCCGGTCTACTGGTGGGGTATCGGCGCGCTATTGCTGATCTTCGCGGTCGTCCGGAATCTGCCGTTCGGATCGGCGCTGGCGCCGTGAATGCCCAGGTAGTGGGACGCGTGTCCACACGATGTCAGCCCAATGGCCTCCTGCGGATACCATCGGGATAGCTGGTCCTGTTGTCTCATCACCGTCATCACCGTTCCGGAAGGGGGCCGCTCGCGTGAGTGTGCTCGACGAGATCATCGAAGGCGTTCGCGCCGACCTCGCGGAGCGGCAGGCGCGCGTCAGCCTCGAGGAGCTCAAGGAGCGCGCAGCCCGCGCTCCCGCGGCGAAGGACGGGGTCGCCGCACTGCGCGGCGAAGGCGTGACCGTCATCTGCGAGGTCAAGCGTTCCAGCCCCTCCAAGGGGGCCCTGGCTGCGATCGCCGACCCGGCCGCGCTCGCCGCGGACTACGAGGCCGGCGGCGCGTCCGTCATCTCCGTCCTCACCGAGGAGCGCCGTTTCGGCGGCTCGCTCGCGGACCTGGAGGCCGTCCGCGCGAAGGTCGACATCCCGATCCTCCGCAAGGACTTCATCGTCAGCTCGTACCAGCTGTGGGAGGCCCGCGCCTACGGCGCCGACCTCGCCCTGCTGATCGTCGCAGCCCTCGACCAGGAGGCCCTGGTCTCGCTGATCGAGCGCGCCGAGTCGATCGGCCTGACGCCGATCGTCGAGGCGCACGACGAGGAGGAGGCGGAGCGTGCCGTCGACGCCGGAGCGAAGATCATCGGTGTCAACGCGCGCAACCTGAAGGATCTGAAGGTCGACCGCTCCACCTTCGAGCGCGTCGCGCCCGAGATCCCCGACCACATCGTGAAGATCGCCGAGTCCGGAGTCCGCGGCCCGCACGACCTGATCGCGTACGCCAACGCGGGCGCCGACGCCGTGCTCGTCGGCGAGTCCCTGGTCACCGGCCGCGACCCGCGGGCCGCCGTCGCCGACCTGGTCGCCGCGGGTGCCCACCCGGCACTCCGGCACGGACGGAGCTGACCCTCCCGATGTCCGCCGACCGTCCCGCCTGCCGCGTCCGGCCGGGCCTGCGCCCCGCCGGGGCGACGGCCCGGGTCCCGCACGCGCCGCTGGCGCGCGGCTGCCGCCCCCGTGGCTGCCGCGCCCCCGCCAGGCGCGTGCACGGTCGGCGCGTGCGGTACGTGATCGGCGACGAGCCGGGACAGGTCAACGGCATGCGATGGCGCACGGGGTCCGCGCCGTAGCGAGCCCCGGCCGTCACCCCTCGTCACACACGAGGGACACGCACGACCGCATCACACCGACCGCACCGCGGTCGGCGTGGCGCTCCGCTCACGGCGCATACGGTGAACCCACCCGTTGCAATGTCGAGGAGCATGTCGCATGTCGTCCGACTTCTTCATTCCGGACCCCGAGGGTCTGATCCCCAGCGCCGAGGGCTATTTCGGCGCGTTCGGTGGCTCGTTCATCCCGGAGGCGCTCGTCGCCGCCGTGGACGAGGTCGCCGTCGAGTACGACAAGGCGAAGAGCGACCCGAGCTTCGCCGCCGAGCTCAACGAGCTCATGGTCAACTACACCGGACGGCCCAGCGCGCTGACCGAGGTTCCGCGCTTCGCCGAGCACGCGGGCGGCGCACGGGTCTTCCTCAAGCGCGAGGACCTGAACCACACCGGCTCGCACAAGATCAACAACGTGCTGGGCCAGGCCCTGCTCACCAAGCGCATGGGCAAGACCCGGGTCATCGCCGAGACGGGCGCGGGCCAGCACGGCGTCGCCACGGCGACCGCCTGCGCGCTCTTCGGGCTCGACTGCACCATCTACATGGGCGAGATCGACACCGAGCGGCAGGCGCTGAACGTGGCGCGGATGCGGATGCTCGGCGCCGAGGTCATCGCGGTGAAGTCCGGTTCAAGGACGCTCAAGGACGCCATCAACGAGGCGTTCCGCGACTGGGTCGCCAATGTGGACCGTACGCACTACCTCTTCGGCACGGTCGCGGGCCCGCACCCGTTCCCGGCGATGGTCCGCGACTTCCACCGGGTGATCGGCGTCGAGGCCAGGCGGCAGATGCTGGAGCGGGCCGGCCGGCTGCCGGACGCCGCGGTCGCCTGTGTCGGCGGCGGCTCCAACGCCATCGGCCTCTTCCACGCCTTCATCCCGGACGCCGGGGTCCGTCTGATCGGCTGCGAACCGGCCGGACACGGCGTGGAGACCGGTGAGCACGCGGCGACACTGACCGCGGGCGAGCCCGGCATCCTGCACGGCTCACGGTCCTACGTCCTCCAGGACGAGGAGGGTCAGATCACCGAGCCGTACTCGATCTCGGCCGGACTCGACTACCCGGGCATCGGCCCGGAGCACGCCTATCTGAAGGACCTCGGCCGGGCCGAGTACCGCGCGGTCACGGACGACGCCGCCATGCAGGCGCTGCGCCTCCTCTCCCGCACCGAGGGCATCATCCCGGCCATCGAGAGCGCCCACGCGCTGGCGGGGGCCCTGGATCTCGGGCAGGAGCTCGGCAAGGACGGGCTGATCCTGATCAACCTGTCCGGCCGGGGCGACAAGGACATGGACACGGCGGCGCGGTACTTCGGGCTGTACGACACGGAGGGGGCCAAGTGAGCGGGCACGGCGGAAACACGGAACTGCTCAGCACGGCGCTGGCGAAGGCCAGGTCGGAGGACCGGGCGGCGCTCATCGCGTATCTGCCCGCCGGATTCCCGACCGTCGACGGAGGCATCGCCGCGGTCAAGGCGGTCGTCGCCGGCGGCGCGGACATCGTCGAGATCGGCCTCCCGCACAGCGACCCGGTGCTCGACGGACCGGTCATCCAGACGGCCGACGACATCGCGCTGCGCGGCGGCGTCAAGATCGCCGACGTGATGCGTACGGTCCGCGAGGCGTACGAGGCGACCGGCGTCCCGGTCCTCGTCATGACGTACTGGAACCCGATCGACCGGTACGGCATCGAACGCTTCACCACCGAGCTCGCCGAGGCGGGCGGCGCCGGGTGCATCCTGCCCGACCTGCCGGTCCAGGAGTCCGCGGTATGGCGCGAGCACGCCGACAAGCACGGTCTCGCGACCGTGTTCGTCGTCGCGCCGAGCAGCCAGGACAAGCGCCTGGCCACCATCACGGCGGCGGGCTCCGGCTTCGTCTACGCGGCCTCGCTCATGGGGGTCACCGGCACCCGTGTGTCGGTCGGCGAGCAGGCCCAGGACCTGGTGCGGCGCACCCGCGCCACCACTGACCTGCCGGTCTGCGTGGGCCTCGGCGTCTCCAACGCCGAGCAGGCCCGGGAGGTCGCCGGCTTCGCGGACGGAGTGATCGTCGGCTCGGCCTTCGTCAAGCGGATGCTGGACGCCGCCGACGAGGCCGCCGGCCTGGAAGCGGTCCGCGCATTGGCGGGCGAACTGGCCGAAGGCGTTCGAAAGCGCTGACAACGGGTGTAACCCGTACGGGTGGACCTGGACCGGGGAGGCACGCACGTGCCTCCCCGGTTCGTTGCTGCGGGTGTGAGCGAGAAGAACCGTGAGGGAAACAGGGCCGCGCGCGACCGGCTCGTCCAGCAGCGTGAGCGGGAGAGGGCGCGCGAGCGCCGTCGGCGCACGCTGATCGTCGCGAGCGCGGTGGTGGGAGTGCTGGGCCTGGCCGCCGTGGTCGGCCTGATCGCCGCCAACGCGGGCAAGGACGACGAGGGCAGCGGGGCGGGTCCCGCGGTGGCGCCCTCGGGCGCGACCGGCAAGGACAGTCTCTCCCTCCAGGTCGGCGCGGACGACGCGCCGTCCACGCTCACGATCTGGGAGGACTTCCGCTGCCCGGTCTGCGCCCAGTTCGAGACCGCCTTCCGCAAGATGATCCACGAGCTGCAGAGCAGCGGCCAGATCAAGGTCGAGTACCACCTCGCCACGATCATCGACGGAAACCTCGGCGGCAGCGGATCGCTGCGGGCCGCCAACGCGGCGGGCTGCGCGCAGGATGCCGGCAAGTTCCCCGAGTACCACGACGTGCTCTTCGCCAATCAGCCCGCCGAGTCCGACGACGCCTTCGGCAAGAACAGCAAGCTGATCGAGCTGGCGGGCAAGGTCGAGGGCCTCGACACCCCGGCCTTCCGCGCCTGTGTGGAGGGCGGCACGCACGACACCTGGGTCCAGAAGTCCAACACGGCCTTCCAGAACGGCGGATTCCAGGGCACCCCGACCGCCCTGCTCAACGGCGAGTCGATCTTTCCCAGCAAGGACGGACAGCAGATCTCCGAGGCGAATCTCAAGAAGTGGGTCGCCGAGGCCAACAAGGGCAAGAAGCCGGCGAAGGTCACTCCGACGCCTTCGGCCTCCTGACGGGGGCGCGGGGCGGACTCGTAACCGCCGCCCCGTTACCCAGAAGTTGCCGGACGGCTTGCCGTACGTCCCGCTCGGCAAGGTAGCGTCGACCCCGTCATGAACCTTGCCTTCATTCCCAGCCCGTCGACCGGTGTGATCGATCTCGGCCCGATCCCCCTTCGCGGCTACGCGTTCTGCATCATCATCGGTGTCTTCGTCGCCGTCTGGTTCGGCAACAAGCGCTGGGTCGCCCGGGGCGGCAGAGCCGGCACAGTTGCCGACATTGCCGTCTGGGCCGTGCCCTTCGGACTTGTCGGCGGCAGGCTCTACCACGTCATCACCGACTACCAGCTGTACTTCAGCGACGGTGAGAACTGGGTCGACGCCTTCAAGATCTGGGAAGGCGGCCTCGGTATCTGGGGCGCGATCGCGCTCGGCGCGGTCGGTGCCTGGATCGGCTGCCGCCGCCGCGGAATCCCGCTGCCCGCCTGGGCCGACGCACTCGCACCCGGTATCGCTCTCGCCCAGGCCATCGGCCGCTGGGGCAACTGGTTCAACCAGGAGCTCTACGGCAAGCCGACCGAGGTGCCCTGGGCGCTGAAGATCAGCGAGGGTCCGAACCGGGTCGCAGGCACCTACCACCCGACCTTCCTGTACGAGTCGCTCTGGTGCATCGGCGTCGCGCTGCTGGTCATCTGGGCGGACCGCCGGTTCAAGCTCGGACACGGGCGGGCGTTCGCGCTGTACGTCGCGGCGTACTGCACGGGCCGCGCCTGGATCGAGTACATGCGGGTCGACGAGGCCCACCATGTGCTGGGGCTCCGGCTCAACGTGTGGACCTCGATCGTCGTCTTCGTGCTCGCCGTGACGTACATCGTGATCTCGGCGAAGGTACGGCCGGGCCGCGAGGAGATCGTCGAGCCCGATCCCGAGGCCGCGGACCGGGTCGACCTGTCCAAGGGCGACGGCGGCAGTGACGCCGAGGGCGACGCCGACACGGACGCCGGTGACGCGGAGAAGGCCACGGACGGCCCCGCCGATGCCACGGACGACTCCGACGAGCCCGAGACGAACGGTGCTCCGGAGACCGCAGACAAGAGCTGACCGCTCACGGGCGCACCCGCTGTCCTCAATCTCCCCCATAGCCTTAAGGGCATGGGAGTGACCCCCTACGGGCTTGATTCTCAAGCCCGTAGGGGGTTTTTCATGCCCGTCCGGCCAGCGCCAGCGTCCGCTGCGCGGAGGCGAGCACCGCCGCGTCCACGAACCTCCCGTCCGGCAGCGCCTGCGCGCCCGCGTCCAGCAGGGCCGCTGCCACGATCTCCTCGGAGGCCTCGATCTCCTGGTCCGTGGGCCGGAACGCCCGCTCGATGACCGGCAGCTGGCGGGGATGGATCGCCGCCCGGCCCCACAGCCCCAGGGACCGGCCGCGGCCGCAGGACGACCACAGTCCGTCCAGGTCCTGGACGTCCGGGAACACCGACTGGATGGGCGGGGCCAGCCCGGCCGCACGCGCCGCGACCACGATCCGGCTGCGCGACCAGTCGAGGCCGGCGTCGTCCCGCACCCCCAGGTCCGCCCGGAGGTCCGCCTCGCCCAGCGCGATGCCCCGTACCTCGTGATGAGCGGCGGCGATCGTGTACGCGTGCTCGACGGCGAGCGCCGACTCCAGGAGCGGGTAGAGCGGGACACCCGGCGCCAGCGCCGCCACATGATGGACGCTCGCGGCGTGCGTGATCTTGGGGAGCCGGAGACCGGAGAGGCCGGGCAGCTCCGCCAGGGCCCGTACGTCGTCCTCGCCGTGGACCCGGACATGCACCGGCACCGCATCCGCCGCCGCCGGTTCGGTGAGGAGTTCGACGGTGGCTGCCCGCGCGTACTCCTTCCGGTCGGGAGCGACCGCGTCCTCCAGATCCACGATCACCACGTCGGCGCCCGAGAAGAGCGCCTTGTTCACCACCTCCGGCCGGTCCCCAGGGACGTACAGCCAGGTCAGAGGCACCGCGGTGGTCACAGCGCGCCCTCCGAGCGCAGGGCCGCGATCTGGTGGGCGGAGAGGCCGAGTTCGTCGAGGATCTCCTCGGTGTCCGCTCCGTGCGGGCGGCCGGCCCAGCGGATCGAACCGGGTGTCTCCGAGAGGCGGAACAGCACGTTCTGCATGCGCAGCGGGCCCAGTTCCGGGTCGTCGACCTCGGTGATCGAGTCGAGGGCCCGGTACTGCGGGTCCTCCATCACATCCCGCACGTCATGGATCGGGGCGATCGCCGCCTCCGCCTTCTCGAACGCCGCGACCGCGTCCTCGCGGGTGTGCCGGGCGATCCAGTTGCCGACGGCCTCGTCGAGTTCCTCGGTGTGCTCGGCGCGGGTGGTGCCGGCGGCGAACCAGGGCTCGTCGATCAGTTCCGGGCGGCCGACCAGGCGCATCACGCGCTCGGCGATCGACTGGGCCGAGGTGGAGACCGCGACCCAGTGGCCGTCGGACGTGCGGTACGTATTGCGCGGGGCGTTGTTGCGGGAGCGGTTGCCGGTGCGCTCCTGTACGTAGCCGAGCTGGTCGTACCAGAGCGGCTGCGGGCCCAGGACCGTCAGGATCGGTTCGATGATCGCCATATCGACAATCTGGCCCTGTCCGGTGCGGTCCCGTCCGGCGAGCGCCGTCATCACGGCGTACGCGGTGGCGAGCGCGGCGATCGAGTCGGCGAGGCCGAACGGCGGCAGGGTCGGCGGCCCGTCCGGTTCGCCGGTGATCGCCGCGAAGCCGCTCATCGCCTCGGCGAGCGTGCCGAAGCCGGGGCGGTGGGAGTACGGACCGAACTGGCCGAAGCCGGTGACTCGCGCCAGGACCAGCCGGGGGTTCACCGCGTGCAGTTCCGCCGGGCCGATGCTCCAGCGTTCCAGGGTGCCGGGCCGGAAGTTCTCGATGACGACGTCGGTTTCCGCGGCCAGTTTGAGCAGGACGTCACGGCCGCCCGGGCTGGACAGATCGAGGGTGAGGTTGCGCTTGTTGCGGCCGAGCAGCTTCCACCACAGGCCGATGCCGTCCTTCGCCGGGCCGTGCCCGCGCGAGGGGTCGGGCTGGCGCGGATGCTCGATCTTGATCACCTCGGCGCCGAAGTCGCCGAGCATGGTGGCCGCGAGAGGGCCCGCGAAGAGGGTCGCGAGGTCCAGGACCCGCAGGCCGGCGAGGGGCGTGGTCGTCGGAGTGTTCATGCGGCATCGATCTCGCTGCGGTACGGCATGGAGGTAGAGGCACCGGGTTTCTGTACGCAGAGCGCGGCGGCCGACGAGGCCCAGGCCAGCGCCTCCGGTACGGGCCTGCCCTCGCCGAGTGCCACGGCCAGGGCGCCGACGAAGGTGTCCCCGGCGCCGGTCGTGTCGACGGCCGCGACAGCGGGGGCGGGAAAGAGGACGGGTTCGCTGCCCCGGGCCGCGTACAGGCAGCCCTTCGCGCCGAGGGTGATGACGACCTCAGGGACGTGGCGGAGCAGCACCTCCGCCGCGGCCTGCGGCTCGGCGACACCGGTGAGTGCGGCGGCCTCGTGCTCGTTGGGGATCAACAGGTCGACACAGTCGAGGAGTTCGTCCGGGAGCAGTTGTACGGGGGACGGGGTGAGGACCGTCCGTACGCCCTGGGCGTGGGCCGCCCGGGCGCCCTCGACCACTGCGGACAGCGGGAGTTCGAGCTGGAGGAGCAGCAGGTCGGCGGCGGCGATCGCGGCCGTCTCGCCGGGGCCGAGCGCGGTCATGGTGGCGTTGGCGCCGGGGATCACCACGATCGCGTTGCCACCCTCGTCGTCCACCACGATGTGCGCGGTGCCGCTGGGGCCCTCCGCGGTGTGCAGGAGATCGGTGTAGACCCCCGAGTGCTCCAGATCGGCGCGGAGCGCGGCCCCGTACGCATCGTCGCCGACCGCGCCGATCATCACCACCTCGCCGCCCGCGCGGGCGGCGGCGACGGCCTGGTTGGCGCCCTTGCCGCCGGGAATCGTCCGGAACTCCCGGCCGGTCACCGTCTCACCGCGTGCGGGAGCCCGTGCGACGTAGGCGACAAGGTCCATATTGGTGCTGCCGAGCACCGCGATACCGGTCATGGGCGCAGTACCTCCTGGTAGGTCAGATCAGCGAGCGTGTCGAAGCCGATGGAGTCGAACCCCGGGACGGACGTGGCGAGGCGGTTCTTCAGCGGGGCGGTCCAGCCGGCGGGGAGCGCGGTGGGCCGCCCGGCCAGCAGGCCCGCGAGCGAACCGGCCGTGGCGCCGTTCGAGTCGGTGTCCCAGCCGCCGGACACCGCGCACCCGATGGAACGGCCGAAATCCCCGTCCGCGTGGGTGAGGGCCGCGGCCAGCAGCGCGGCGTTGGGCAGCACGTGCACCCAGTGGTGGGTGTCCGCGTACGTGGCGTGCAGCCGGTCGACGACCTGGTCGAAGTCCGGTTCGGCGCGGGCCGTTTCGATACCGAGGCGCACCGCGCGCGCGTACCGGGAGCGGGGCGGCACCACCCGCAGTCCCACCGCCAGACAGCCGTGCACATCGGTCTCGCCGCCGGCCGCCTCGGCCAGGGCGGCGGCCGTGAACATCGCCCCGTACACCCCGTTGGCGGTGTGCGTGAGCACGGCGTCCCGGTGGGCCTGCGCGGCGGCGCCGGCCGGGTCGCCCGGGTGGGTCCAGCCGTGCACATCGGCGCGGATCTGGGCGCCGATCCACTCCCGGAACGGGTTGCGGTGCCGGGCGGTGTCCGGTGGTTCCATGCCGTCGAGCAGATTGCGGTAGGCGACGCGCTCGGCGGTGAAGACGCGGCCCGCCGGGACTTCGTCGAGCCAGAGGCGGCCGAGGTCGGCCGTGGCGAAGGAGCGTCCATGACGTTGGAGCAACAGCACGGTCAGCAGAGGGTAGTTGAGGTCGTCGTCCTCGGGCATGCCGTCGATGTTCTCGGCGAGGGAGGTGGGAGCGGACCGGCGGTTCCACGGGTACGCGGACAGCAGCTCGGCCGGCAGGCCTTTCTCGGTGAACCAGGTGGTGAGCGGCCAGTTCCCGGCGGCGCCGGCCAAGGCACGGATTCCGGCGAGCGGCAGCTTCTCGACGGGCTTTCCGAGCAGGCAGCCCGCGGCCCGGCCCAGCCAGGCGGCGTGCAGCCGGTCGGGTTCGACGAGGGCACGCTCCGTGCGGGTGGCGGGCCAGCGCGGGCAGGCGGCCCGGATCGCCTCCAGATCGGTCGGTTCGTCATCGGTCAACGGTGAGGTGAGCAGGGCCAGTTCGTCGAGCAGCCGCTCGGCGAGTGCGCGCAGGCGTGGAGGTGCGGGGGGCTCCGACGCACCGGCACGCTCGGGGGCGGGGGCGCCGCCGGCCTCGTACCAACGCTGCTCGATGTCCCGCGCGTCCCGGCCGTCCTGGGCCGCCTGGCGCAGTTCGTGTCCGAGCAGGTCCTCGGGCTGCACCCAGGTCAGGCGTACGTTCACCGGGAGCCGGCCAGGGTCGCGAAGGCCGACTCGTGCGCGCGGCGCCGGGCGGTGTCCCGTACGAAGATCTCCCGGGCCACCTCGGTGAGGGTCCGGGCGGGGGTGTACAGATCGAGGCGGCTGGCCTCGGCGACGGTCTTCACCCAGGTGGCGGGTACGGCCCGTTCGCCGTGGAGCGCGCCCGCCAGCGCGCCGCTCATCGTCGCGATCGAGTCGCAGTCGCGGCCGTAGTTGACCGAGCCGAGGACCGCGTGCCGGTAGTCGCCGTCGGCGACGAGCAGCATGCCGAGCGCGATCGGCAGCTCCTCGATGGAGTGCAGCCGCGAGGGGCGGCGGGCGCCGAGGGAGGGGGCGCGGTAGTCCGGGCCCACCGTGTCGAAGGGGGCGACCGCGGTACGCAGGGGAGTCAGCGCCGACTCGAAGTCGCTGTATCCGGCGGCGACTTCGCACACCGCCTCGATCGCCGCGCCTGTTCCGTCCTTGGCGAGCGCCAGGCAGGCGTCGACCACGGTGGCGGGGGTGGCGCCCGGGGTGCAGGCGGCGGCGACGGCCGCCGCGAAGACTCCGGCCGCCTCCCTCCCGTACGAGGACTGGTGCGCGCCCGCGATGTCCAGCGCCTCGGCGTACGCGGCCTCCGGGTGGGCGGCGTTGACCAGACCGGCGGGCGCCATGTACATCGCCGCCCCGCAGTTGACGATGTTCCCCGAGCCCGCCTCGCGCGGGTCGACGTGCCCGTAGTGCAGCCGCGCGACGATCCACTTCTCGGCGAGGAAGATCCGCTGGAGGGGGAGCGCCTCGGCCTCCAGCTCCGGAATCCAGCGGGGGTTGGAGATCAGGTCCGGTACGAGGTGGTCCGCGACGGAGTACGCGTCGAGGTGGTCGCGCACGGTGCCGTAGACCCGTACCAGCGCGTGGGTCATCAAGGTGTCGTCGGTGATGTGCCCGTCGCCCTTGTGGTACGGGGCGATGGGGCGGGCGGTCCGCCAGTCCTCGCCGTACCAGGGGCCCACGATGCCGTTGATCCGGCCGCCGTGGCGTTCGGTGATCTGTTCCGGGGTCCAGCCCTCGACCGGGCCGCCGAGCGCGTCGCCGACGGCGGCGCCGACGAGGGCGCCGGTGATCCGCTCATCGAGGGTCAGGGTGGTGGGTGCGGTGGATGTCGTGGATGTTGTGGGCGTCATGTCGGAATTGTCCACCCGGGGTGGCCGGTTCCGTGTCTGCGAGGAGCCCGGCGAGTTCGATGAGATCGGTGCCCGCGAAACGGGGGAGCGCACAGCCCGCGAGCGTGCGGCACGCCTCCCGCCAGCCCGCCGGCACGGTGCCGCTTCCGCCGAGCGCGCCGGTCAGTGCCCCGGCGAGAGCGGGGGCGGAGTCGGCGACCCGGGAGAGGCAGGCCGCCGATGGCACCGCCTGAGCGAGCTCGCCCCGGGCCGCGGTGGCCAGCGCGAGGGCGACCGGCACGGTCTCGGCCGCGGCGATCCCGTAGCTGTAGACGTGGTCGACGATCTGATGCTCCAGCACGGGGACCAGGGCGAACGCGCCCGCCGGCTCGTCGGCGAACTCCCGGGCGATCCGGACGGCGTGCGCGGCGTTGCGGGCGATCTCGGTGCCCTCCGGGAGCTGGGCGAGGGCCGCGTCCACCACGGTGTCGACGTCCGCCCCCGCGAGGGCCACGGAGATCGCGGCGGCGATGGCACGGGCGCCGTGCACCCCGTCGCCGTCCTGGGTGTAGCGGGCGTCGAACTCGGCGAGTGCGGCAGCGGCGTCGGGGTCGCCCGGGTGGACGACGGCGAGGACGGCGGCGCGTACGCAGGCGGCGTCGTCGAAGTAGTGCGGGTTGTCGTGCCCGGTGGCGGGCGGGCGGAGACCGGCGGCGAGATTGCCGAGCCCGGCCCGTACGGAGATCCGGGCGCGAAGGGGGAGCACGGCGGCCTCGACCTCGGGGGCGCGGGCGCCGGCCTCGGCGACCTTCGCGGCCAGGGCGTTCCAGGCGCGGTCGATGGCATCGCGCATCCGGCGCTCGCCGGAGAGCCCGAGCCCCCGGTCGGCCGCGGCGGCCAGCACGGTACGGGCCGCGAAGGCGGCCCACTCGGCGTCGTCGGACGGCCCGAGCCTGAGCGGTTCGGGCGGCTGGTTGAGGGCGATGGGGACGGGCAGCGTGGTCGTGGCGTTCTGCTCGGCGAAGGTGTCGAGCTCGCGGGTCAGCCGCCGCGTCCACTCCGGCATCCGGGCCGCCCGGTGCCGCGCCGCGGGCCAGCCCGCCGCGTCCCCGGCCGCCAGCCCGAGCAGCAGCCCTTCGATCCGGGCCCGCCGCCCGGGCGCGTCCTTCGTCCGGATGGCGTCGACGGCCGTCGGCCGGGGGGATGTCGTGGGGCGGGCTGTCGTCATCGTCGTGCTCCCTGTTCGCCGGTGGGCCGGGTCGTGTCGAAGGGGTGCGCATGGGCCGGTTCGTCCGCCTCGTCCGGGGTCAGGAGTTCCGCGATGTCCAGCACGTGGTAGCCCCGCATCGACGGCAGGCAAGTGCCGCGTACCGGGCCGATCGCCGCACCCCACTCCTGCGGGATCGCCGACGCCCCGTTCAGCGCCCCGGCCAGGGCCCCCGCCACCGCGGCCGTGGTGTCCGCGTCGCGGCCCATGTTGACGGCCGTCAGCACCGCCGTACGGAAGTCGCCGCGCGCCGCGGTGAACGCGCCGAACGCCAGGCCCACCGCCTCCGGCGCCAGATCCGTCCACGGATACCCGCCGATCACCACCGCGGAACGCACCGCACGCTCCATCGTCAGCGGGTCGGGGTACGACCGCTGCGCGGCCGACACGGCGCGCCGCAGCGAACGGGCCGTCCAGGAATCCATCGGTACGACGGACAGTGCGGCGGCGATCACGGACGCGAGCCCGGACCCCACCATCGCGGCGGCGACCCCGGCCGCGACCGCCTGCCCGCCGTAGATGCCCTCCCCGTCGTGGCTCACCCCGCCGTCCACCGCCACCAGCCGGGCCGCCTCCGCAGGACGGCCCGCCGCGAAGACCCCGAAGGGCGCCGCCCGCATCGCGAGACCGTCGCTCCAGGCGTGCCGGTGCTGCGCCGAGATCGGTGCGGCCAGGCCCCGGCGCAGATTTTCCAGCGTGCCGCGCTCACTGAATCCGGCGCCCCGGAACGGCCCCTCGTCCAGATCGGCGATCCAGTGGTGCCAGGCCCGCTCCACATGGGAGACGGTGAGCGCCGAGCCGTGCCGGGCGAGCAGGAGCCCCGAGAAGATCGCGTACTCCGTGTCGTCCGTACCCGCCGGGTCCTCGCTCACGAAGCCCTCGATCCGGCCCCAGCGGCGGCGGATCTCGGAGGGGCGGAGGTTCTCCGCCGGTGCGCCCAGCGCGTCGCCCACGGCGAGACCGAGCAGCGCGCCACGGGCCCGGTCGCCCCGTACCGTCCTGGGGCGGGCCGGGGTACGGCCGTCCGTTCCCGCCCGCACCCGCGTGTCCTCGGAGCCCACACTCCCCTGCGGCTCGGCCGGATTGCCTGCAGTCAGCTCCATCGCGTCGACCCTTCGCTCGCATCGGCCGGTCCCATCGGTGCGCCACCGGTGGGACCACCTGAGCGATCTGTCCCACGCGAGTGCCCCGGCGAGGCCGCCCGGGGCAACAAAAGGGCCACACGGATGACAGCGCGGACACCTCGCGCACGGCCGGTCCGAACCGCCTCCCGGGGCAGGTAAGTACGGCCTTCCTTGCTGGCGGGAGACGTTTTTCGTGCGTACTTTCATGATGTTGGCGGGGGCTGGAACGTGGAACCCCGCTTCCTGAGAAGGGGAGAGCTGTGTCCATCATCGAGACCGACGCCGTCCTGCACGAGGCGCACCGCGACAACCACACCCACCGCGATGTGAACGGTGGCTGGCTGCGTCCCGCGGTGTTCGGTGCGATGGACGGACTGGTCTCCAACCTCGCCCTGATGACCGGTGTCGCGGGCGGCTCCGTCTCGCAGCAGACCATCGTGATCACCGGTCTGGCGGGCCTGGCCGCGGGCGCGTTCTCCATGGCGGCAGGCGAATACACCTCCGTAGCCTCGCAGCGCGAGCTCGTCGAGGCCGAACTCGACGTCGAGCGGCGGGAGTTGCGTAAGCACCCCAAGGACGAGATGGCGGAGCTCGCCGCGCTCTACGCCTCCCGCGGAGTCGACCCCCTGCTGGCCCATGAGGTCGCGCGGCAGCTGTCCAGGGACCCCGAGCAGGCGCTGGAGATCCATGCCCGCGAGGAGCTCGGGATCGACCCGGGCGATCTGCCCTCGCCGCTCGTCGCCGCCGTCTCGTCCTTCGGCGCCTTCGCGCTCGGCGCGCTGCTGCCCCTACTGCCCTATCTGCTCGGCGCCACCGCGCTGTGGCCCGCCGTGCTGCTCGCCCTGATCGGCCTCTTCGGCTGCGGAGCCGTGGTGGCCAGGGTCACCGCCCGCAGCTGGTGGTTCAGCGGTCTTCGCCAGCTCGTGCTCGGCGGCACCGCCGCCGCGCTCACGTACGGGCTCGGCATGGTCTTCGGTGTGGCCGTCGGCGGCTGACCGGCGGCCGGCCTGCGGGGCCGCTCCGTACCCCGTGTCGCGGGCGTTGCCCATGCGCCGACGGTGTGATGTACGTCTTGATGAACCTCACTGGGCGGAATGGCTCCGCGCGACGTAAAATGAGTCTCTATACAGGACTACACATAAGTAGTCGTTACTCGGCGGTTTCATTTAGCTGACCGCCGGGCAAGAGCCGTAGACACGCGGGCAACGACGCTCGCTCTCTGCGGTCTCCCCCGGGTACCGACCGATTACGGTCCGCCCCGACTGTGACCCACCTCCGCCACGTCCCCGTGGCGTCCGCATGCTGGAACGGACTATCCGCTTTTTGAGAAGCGTTCCATCATGTAACCTGCACGAAATTTCGCAGAGGGCCAACGTCGTCCCTCGGCACTGCATATGCCACGACGACGACGGGAGAGCCAATGCGTTCCGACGCCTGGTCGCCCATGGACGGTCGCCCCGCCCAGCAGGGGATGTACGACCCCCGTAACGAGCACGACGCCTGTGGCGTCGGGTTCGTGGCCACTCTGACCGGTGTGGCCAGCCATGAGCTGGTCGAGCAGGCGCTGACCGTACTGCGCAACCTCGAACACCGCGGCGCCACAGGATCCGAGCCCGACTCGGGTGACGGCGCCGGCATTCTGCTCCAGGTTCCGGATGCCTTCCTGCGGGAAGAGGTCGACTTCGACCTCCCCGAGGCCGGCTCCTACGCCGTCGGAATCGCCTTCCTGCCCGCGGACGACTCCACCGAGTCCGTCCAGAAGATCGAGAAGATCGCCGCCGAAGAGGGCCTCAAGGTCCTCGGCTGGCGTCAGGTCCCGGTCACCCCCGGCCTCCTGGGCAACGGGGCCCGCACCACCATGCCCGAGTTCCGCCAGCTCGTCGTCGCGGACGGCACGAGCACCGGCGTCGTGCTCGACCGCAAGGCGTTCGTGCTGCGCAAGCGCGCCGAGCGCGAGGCCGGGGTGTACTTCCCCTCCCTCTCCGCGCGCACGATCGTCTACAAGGGCATGCTCACGACCGGGCAGCTGGAGCCGTTCTTCCCGGACCTCTCCGACCGCCGTTTCGCCACCACGGTCGCGCTGGTCCACTCGCGCTTCTCCACGAACACCTTCCCCAGCTGGCCGCTCGCCCACCCGTACCGCTTCGTCGCGCACAACGGCGAGATCAACACGGTCAAGGGCAACCGCAACTGGATGAAGGCCCGCGAGTCCCAGCTCGCCTCCCGCCTCTTCGGCAGCGAGCAGCTGGACCGGATCTTCCCCGTCTGCACCCCGGATGCCTCCGACTCGGCCTCCTTCGACGAGGTCCTGGAGCTGCTCCACCTCGGTGGCCGTTCGCTGCCGCACTCGGTGCTGATGATGGTCCCCGAGGCCTGGGAGAACCACGCCTCGATGGACCCCGCCCGCCGCGCCTTCTACCAGTACCACTCCACGATGATGGAGCCCTGGGACGGCCCGGCCTGCGTCACCTTCACCGACGGCACCCAGGTCGGCGCGGTCCTCGACCGTAACGGTCTGCGCCCCGGCCGCTACTGGGTCACCGACGACGGCCTCGTCGTCCTCTCCTCCGAGGTCGGCGTCCTGGACATCGACCCCGCGAAGGTCGTCCGCAAGGGCCGCCTCCAGCCCGGCAAGATGTTCCTCGTCGACACCGCCGAGCGCCGCATCATCGAGGACGACGAGATCAAGGCGTCCCTCGCCGCCGAGCAGCCGTACCTGGAATGGCTGGAGACCGGCGAGATCGAGCTCTCCGACCTCCCCGAGCGCGAGCACATCGTGCACACCCACGCCTCGGTCACCCGCCGCCAGCAGACCTTCGGCTACACCGAGGAAGAGCTCCGCGTCATCCTCGCGCCGATGGCCCGCACCGCAGGTGAGCCGCTCGGCTCCATGGGTACGGACTCGCCGATCGCCGCCCTGTCCGAGCGCCCCCGGCTGCTCTTCGACTACTTCACCCAGCTCTTCGCGCAGGTCACCAACCCGCCGCTGGACGCCATCCGCGAGGAGCTCGTCACCTCGCTGCGCTCCACGCTCGGCCCGCAGGGCAACCTCCTGGAGCCGACCGCCGCGGCGTGCCGCAGCGTCACGCTGCCCTTCCCGGTGATCGACAACGACGAGCTGGCCAAGCTCATACACATCAACGCCGACGGCGACATGCCGGGCATGAAGGCGGCCACGCTCTCCGGTCTCTACCGGGTCAGCGGCGGCGGCGACGCCCTCGCCGCCCGGATCGAGGCGATCTGCACCGAGGTCGACGACGCCATAGAGGACGGCGCCCGCCTGGTCGTCCTCTCCGACCGGCACTCCGACGCCGAGCACGCGCCGATCCCCTCGCTGCTCCTCACCTCTGCCGTCCACCACCACCTCATCCGTACCAAGCAGCGCACCCAGGTGGGGCTGCTGGTCGAGGCCGGTGACGTCCGCGAGGTCCACCACGTAGCCCTGCTGATCGGTTACGGCGCCGCCGCGGTCAACCCGTACCTGGCGATGGAGTCCGTCGAGGACCTGGTCCGCGCCGGCACGTTCATCGAGGGCATCGAGGTCGAGCAGGCCATCCGGAACCTGATCTACGCGCTCGGCAAGGGCGTCCTGAAGGTCATGTCCAAGATGGGCATCTCGACCGTCGCCTCCTACCGGGGCGCCCAGGTCTTCGAGGCCGTCGGCCTGGACGAGGCATTCGTCGCGCGGTACTTCAACGGCACCGCGACCAAGATCGGCGGCGCCGGTCTCGAGGTCGTCGCCAAGGAAGTCGCCGCCCGGCACACCAAGGCGTACCCCTCCTCCGGCATCGCGGCCTCGCACCGCGCGCTGGAGATCGGCGGCGAGTACCAGTGGCGCCGCGAGGGCGAACCGCACCTGTTCGACCCGGAGACGGTCTTCCGCCTCCAGCACGCCACCCGCAACCGCCGGTACGACATCTTCAAGAAGTACACGGGCCGGGTGAACGAGCAGTCCGAGCGCCTCATGACGCTCCGCGGTCTCTTCGCCCTCCCCAATGAGAACGGCACGTCGGACCGCGAGTCGATCTCGATCGACGAGGTCGAGCCCGTCTCCGAGATCGTCAAGCGCTTCTCCACCGGCGCCATGTCGTACGGCTCGATCTCCGGTGAGGCGCACGAGACCCTCGCCATCGCCATGAACCAGCTGGGCGGCAAGTCCAACACCGGTGAGGGCGGCGAGGACGCGGACCGCCTGTACGACCCGGCGCGCCGCTCGTCCATCAAGCAGGTCGCCTCCGGCCGCTTCGGTGTGACCAGCGAGTACCTGGTCAACGCGGACGACATCCAGATCAAGATGGCACAGGGCGCCAAGCCCGGCGAGGGCGGCCAGCTGCCCGGCCACAAGGTCTACCCGTGGGTCGCCAAGACCCGGCACTCCACCCCGGGTGTCGGTCTGATCTCCCCGCCGCCGCACCACGACATCTACTCCATCGAGGACCTTGCTCAGCTGATCCACGACCTCAAGAACGCCAACCCGGTGGCCCGCATCCATGTGAAGCTGGTCTCCGAGGTCGGTGTCGGCACGGTCGCCGCGGGTGTCTCCAAGGCCCACGCGGACGTCGTCCTCATCTCCGGCCACGACGGCGGCACGGGCGCATCCCCGCTCACCTCGCTGAAGCACGCGGGCGGCCCCTGGGAGCTCGGCCTCGCCGAGACCCAGCAGACCCTGCTGCTCAACGGCCTGCGCGACCGCATCGTCGTCCAGACCGACGGTCAGCTGAAGACCGGCCGCGACGTCGTCATCGCCGCGCTGCTGGGGGCCGAGGAGTTCGGTTTCGCGACCGCGCCGCTCGTCGTCTCCGGCTGCGTCATGATGCGCGTCTGTCACCTGGACACCTGTCCGGTCGGCATCGCCACCCAGAACCCCGTCCTGCGCGAGCGGTTCTCCGGCAAGGCCGAGTACATCGTCAACTTCTTCGAGTTCATCGCCGAGGAGGTCCGCGAGATCCTCGCCGAGCTGGGCTTCCGTACGATCGAGGAGGCCGTCGGCCACGCCGAACTCCTCGACACCGACCGGGCCGTCACGCACTGGAAGGCACAGGGCCTCGACCTGAAGCCCCTCTTCCACGTGCCGGAACTGCCCGAGGGTGCGGTACGCCACCAGGTCGTCGAGCAGGACCACGGCCTCACCAAGGCGCTCGACAACGAGCTGATCAAGCTCGCCGCCGACGCGCTCGGCGCGGAGAGTGCCGAGGCCGCACAGCCGGTCCGGGCGCAGATCGCGATCCGTAACATCAACCGGACGGTCGGCACCATGCTCGGCCACGAGGTCACCAAGAAGTTCGGCGGTGCGGGCCTGCCCGAGGACACCATCGACGTGACCTTCACCGGTTCCGCCGGCCAGTCCTTCGGCGCCTTCGTCCCGCGCGGTGTGACGCTGCGTCTGGAGGGCGACGCCAACGACTACGTCGGCAAGGGCCTCTCAGGCGGACGCATCGTCGTCCGCCCGGACCGCGGCGCCGACCACCTCGCCGAGTACTCCACCATCGCGGGCAACACCATCGCCTACGGTGCGACCGGCGGCGAGCTGTTCCTGCGCGGCCGGACCGGAGAGCGGTTCTGTGTCCGTAACTCGGGCGCGACGGTCGTCTCGGAAGGCGTCGGCGACCACGGCTGCGAGTACATGACCGGTGGCCACGCCGTCGTCCTCGGCGAGACCGGACGCAACTTCGCCGCGGGTATGTCCGGCGGTGTCGCGTACGTCATCGATCTGGACCGCGACAACGTCAACATCGGCAACCTCGGCGCGGTCGAGACGCCCGACGACACCGACAAGCAGTGGCTGCACGACGTCGTGCGCCGCCACCAGGAGGAGACCGGCTCCACGGTCGCCGAGAAGCTGCTTGCTGAGTGGGACAACCCCGACAGTGGTGTCACCCGTTTCAGCAAGATCATCCCTTCCGCCTACAAGGCAGTGCTCGCCGCCAAGGACGCCGCTGAGCTCGCCGGTCTCTCCGAGCAGGAGACCACCGAGAAGATGATGGAGGCGGCGACCAATGGCTGACCCCAAGGGCTTCCTGACCACCGGCCGCGAGGTCGCCGATACCCGCCCCGTCGGCGAGCGGCTCAAGGACTGGAACGAGGTCTACGTTCCGGGCGCGCTGCTGCCGATCATCAGCAAGCAGGCCGGCCGCTGCATGGACTGCGGCATCCCGTTCTGCCACAACGGCTGTCCCCTCGGAAACCTCATCCCCGAGTGGAACGACTACGCCTACCGCGAGGACTGGACGGCGGCGTCCGAGCGCCTCCACGCCACGAACAACTTCCCGGAGTTCACGGGCCGTCTGTGCCCCGCTCCGTGCGAGTCGGCGTGTGTGCTCGGCATCAACCAGCCGGCTGTCACCATCAAGAACGTCGAAGTCTCCATCATCGACAAGGCGTGGGACAGCGGCGACGTCACCCCGCAGCCGCCCGAGCGGCTGTCCGGCAAGACCGTGGCAGTCGTCGGCTCCGGCCCGGCCGGTCTGGCCGCCGCCCAGCAGCTGACCCGGGCCGGTCACACGGTCGTCGTCTACGAGCGCGCCGACCGCATCGGCGGCCTGCTCCGGTACGGCATCCCCGAGTTCAAGATGGAGAAGTCGCACATCAACCGCCGCATCGAGCAGATGCGCGCGGAAGGCACCAAGTTCCGTACGGAGGTGGAGATCGGCAAGGACATCGACGCCGCCAAGCTCCGCCGCCGCTACGACTCGGTCGTCATCGCCGCAGGCGCCACCGTTTCCCGCGATCTGCCCGTCCCGGGCCGTGAGCTGAACGGCGTGCACTTCGCGATGGAGTACCTGCCGCTCGCCAACAAGGTGCAGGAGGGAGACCTGACGGTCTCTCCGATCACCGCCGAGGGCAAGCACGTCGTCGTCATCGGTGGCGGCGACACCGGCGCCGACTGCGTCGGCACCGCCCACCGGCAGGGCGCGGCCTCCGTCACCCAGCTGGAGATCATGCCGAAGCCGGGCGAGGACCGGAACGCCAACCAGCCGTGGCCGACCTTCCCGATGCTCTACAAGGTCACCTCCGCGCACGAGGAGGGCGGCGAGCGGGTCTACTCCGTCTCCACCACCCACTTCGAGGGCGACGAGCACGGCGACGTCCAGGCCCTCCACCTGGTCGAGGTGGAGTTCAAGGGCGGTAAGCTGGAGCAGAAGCCCGGTACCGAGCGGCGGATTCCCGCCCAGCTCGTGACCCTGGCCATGGGCTTCACCGGTACCGACCAGGCCAACGGCCTCGTCCACCAGTTCGGCCTCGACCTCGACGAGCGGGGTAATGTGGCCCGTGACGAGGACTACGCGACCAACGTCGACGGCGTATACGTCGCCGGTGACGCGGGCCGAGGCCAGTCACTGATTGTCTGGGCCATTGCCGAGGGCCGCTCCGCGGCACGCGGCGTGGACCGATTCCTGACCGGGACCAGCGCACTGCCGGCCCCGATCCGCCCGACGGACCGTTCACTCATGGTCTGATCGCGGCACACAAAAGACGTCCCGTACAACGGCGTACGGAACTGAACGCGGCGCCTGCCTTGTCCCCGACCGGACTCTGGTGGGCGCCGTGGCGCGTCCGGGGGCGGGTACGCCCGGACCCCGCCCCGGCAGGGACGGGGCCGTACGTGCTGTCAGGCGCCGCTCGTCAGCGAGGCGGTTTTCGAGGCCACGACGATCGCGAGCAGGCAGAGCAGGATCAGACCCCCGCCGATCTGCGCCGGGGTGGTCTTGAGCTTCGCGGGCGCGTAGGCGAGGGCCCAGGTGACCAGGGCGCCGGTCAGCAGGCCGCCGAGGTGCCCCTGCCACGAGGTGAACGCGGCGGAGACGACCAGCCAGAGCAGCAGGCCGGTCAGCAGCCGGTTCACGGCCCGCATGTCCCGGCCGAGCCGCCGGCTGATGATGTAGTACGCCGCCGCGAGACCGAAGATCGCGCCCGACGCACCCACCGTCACCGTCTCCGGCGAGATGACATAGACGAGCACCGAGCCGCCCACTGCGGAGAGCAGATAGAGCGCCAGATACCGCGCCCGGCCCAGCTGCCCTTCGACGGCCCGGCCCAGATTCCAGAGCGAGAGCATGTTGAAGACCAGGTGCATCACACCGAACGAGGCATCGGGTGGCAGATGCAGGAACGCGCCGGTCAGCAGCCGGTACCACTCGCCGTCCGCGATCCCGCTCAGCTCGTACCCGGGGAAGACCCCGCCCTCGTAGTAGTAGTGCTCGCCCTGCGCATCGACCAGTACGGCACCGAGTGCCGCGAACCGGTCCACCAGCGAGGGCAGGGCCACCTCCGCTATGTACGCCAGGATGTTCAGCGCCATCAGGACGTACGTCACGACGGGCGTCGTGACCGTGGCCGCCGTGCCACCGAAGATCCTGCGGGCCCGCCGGATGGAGCGCTGTCCCTCCTTCACGCACTCCACGCAGTGATGGCCGACCGCGGCCTCACGCATGCAGTCGGGGCAGATGTAGCGGTCGCAACGAGTGCAGCTCACATACGTCTCGTACGACGGGTGGCGATAGCACCGGGTGGCGGCGGCCTCCATGGCCGGCTCCTTCATGGGTCGACAGACAGGCAAGGGGCCGGTGGGGACGGCGGCGATCAAGATAGCGAACGCCGGTGACCGCCGTAGGTCCGGGTACCGGCGGTGACCTACTCTCAGAAGTCAGCAGACCGCAGAACGGAGACCGTCATGCCCGGCTCGCCCGCGGCCCAAGGCCCGGCCATCAGCCTCCGCAAGGTCGAGGAGACGGCGCCCGCGCTCGTCAGCCTGTACAAGAGCGCCAAGGTCTCGCTGGAGAAGAACGGAATGACGGGCCATCGTGCCGCGGTCTATCTGGTCCTCGACCACTCCGGTTCGATGAAGGACTACTACAAGGACGGCAGCGTCCAGGCACTGGCCGACCGGGTGCTGGGTCTGTCGGCCCACCTCGACGACGACGGCCGCGTCCCCGTCGTGTTCTTCTCCACGGACATCGACGCGGTCACCGACATCGCGCTGGACGACCACCGCGGACGCATCGACCGCATAGTGGCGGGACTCGGGCACATGGGGAAGACCAGCTACCACCTGGCGATGGACGCCGTCATCGACCACTACCTCGACAGCGGCTCGACGGCACCCGCCCTCGTCGTCTTCCAGACGGACGGCGGCCCGATCAGCAAGCACGCGGCGGAACGCTATCTGTGCAAGGCGGCGAAGCTGCCGCTGTTCTGGCAGTTCATCGGCTTCGGCAACAAGCGGAGCTCGCAGTTCGACTTCCTGCGCAAGCTCGACGACCTGGCCGTACCCGCCAAGCGCCCCATAGACAACGCGGGCTTCTTCCATGCCGGAGCCGACCCCCGGCAGGTCCCCGACGCGGAGCTGTACGACCGGCTGGTCGCCGAGTTCCCGCACTGGCTGGCGGCAGCCACGGCGCAGGGCATCGTCCGATGACGCTACGTGTACTGAGGGCGGCCGGGCGTGCGTCGGTGCCGTGGAAGAACGGCGGGGGAGTCACCCGGGAGATCGCCGTGTGGCCCGAGGGCGCCACGTCGGACCGCTTCGACTGGCGGATCAGCCTGGCGGACGTGGCCGCGGACGGGCCGTTCTCCGCGTTCCCCGGTATCGACCGCACCCTGACCGTGGTCGAGGGCGAGGGGATGGACCTGATGGTGGGCGGGGAGCACCACATCGTCGACGAGCCCTACTGGCCGTACGACTTCCCCGGCGACCTGCAGACCGTCGGCAGCCTCCTCGGCGGCCCTGTCGTGAACTTCAACGTGATGTACCGCAGATGCCGTACGGAGGCCGCGACCGCCGTCGTCCGCGGCACCGTCCGGCTGATGCCGCCGGACGGTGGCGCGGTCCTCGCCCTCGCGCTGGAGGACGGCGCCGTCCTCGACGGCACGGATATCGAACTGGGCCGTTACGACGCGGTCCTGGCCACCGGCGAGTCGCCCGGGGTGCTCCGGACGATGGGCTCCGCGGTGGTGGTGACACTCGGGCCGGTCAGCCGCTACGCCCCAGGCACCCAGTAGTTGTGCACCGGTGAGGACGCCGGCGGCTCGGAGGACTGCGGCAGTCCCAGCCGCTCGGCGACCGGCATGATCGTGGCGCCGAACTTGTCCATCGCCTCCTGGGACTCCCAGAGGTCGTAGATCTCCAGGCCCGCGTCGGTCGGGACGCAGACATGCGAGAGGCAGCCGGCGAACGTATCGCCCGGCTGTGCCTGGAGTTCGGCGTTGAGCGCGTCGTACTGGGCTGTGGTGACGCCGGGCAGTGTGGCCTTCATGAAGATCGCCATAGGGATTCACCTCGGTCGGCAGGGGGCCGGCCCCCCGCCGCCCGTACAGCGGCCGTACCCCTTACAGAACACCACGTCCGCCGCACGGCGGCATCCGCCCGGGTGATCTGTCAGTAATCCAGACAGAAGATGTCGGGCATCCTGTGTTTCCTGGTCTTATGACATCGAGTTCGTGGGCAGATTTCAGGATGGCGGAACCGGCGTTCGCCGAGACCGTGCAGAAGCGATTCAAGCTGTACAAGCACCATGTCCTGGCGACCCTCCGCAAGGACGGCTCGCCCCGGGTCACCGGCCTCGAAGTGGACTTCCGCTTCGACGAGCTGCTGTTCGGCATGATGCCGAACTCCCGCAAGGCACTGGATCTGCGGCGCGACCCGAGGTTCGCGGTGCAGGCGAACCCGGGACCCGACGCGGAGATGGCGGACGGCGACGTCCGGATCTCCGGCCGCGCGGTGGAGGTGACCGATCCGGAGCTGCTGGCGCGCTTCATCGAGGACGCGAACCCGCCGGTGCCGTTCCACCTGTTCCGTACGGAACTGACGGAGGTGGTCCACACGGGCCTGGAGGGCGGCGACACTCTGGTCGTACAGGCATGGCGCCCGGGCCACCCCCTGCGCACGATCCGCCGGACCAACGACGAAAGCCCGGCCACGTGATACCGCCGTCTCCGTCCTCAATCACCGGACGGGGGTGATCGGGCCGGCCTCACCCCGCAAGCACCCGCCCCCGGCACACCCCCGGCGCCCCCCACGCGTCCCGCAACGGCCGCGCCTTCCGTAGCCACAGCGCGAGGTCCAGCTCCTCCGTATAGCCCACCGCACCGTGCAGCTGGAGCGCGGTGCGGGCCGCGGCGTACGCGGCCTCGCCCGCCGCCAGCTTGGCCGCCGCCACATCCGCCCCGGCCCGCGCCGTCCCCTCCGCCAGCGACACCGCCGCTCCATACACCAGCGGTCGGGCGAACTCCAGCCCGGTCAGCGTGTCGGCCAGCCGGTGCTTGACCGCCTGGAAGGACCCGATGGCCGCACCGAACTGGGTCCGCTGCTTCACGTACTCCACCGTGGACCGCAACAACGCTTCCCCGACACCCAGCACCTGAGCCGCCGTCGCGAACGCCGCCCAGTCGGCCGCCACCTTGGCCCCTTCCGCCACCCGTGCCCCACGGGCGAGCAGCGTCCCCCCGTCGTCCGGCGAGAACAGCCGCCGTGCGGGGTCGGCCGACGCACTGAACGCCCCCGGCCCGGACGCGAGCCACAGTTCCTCCCCGCGCACCGTGAACACGGCGTCCGCCACGTCCGCGTCCAGCGCGTACGGCCCCGGCCCGTCCAGGCGCAGGGTCGCCGCCGCCGTGCCGCAGGCCAGCCGGGGCAGCCACTCCTTCGCCGCGGGACCGCCCACCACGCCCAGCAGTACCGAGGCGGCGACCGTCTCCACCACCGGACCGGGCACCGCATAGCGCCCCAACTCCCTGAAGGAGAGGGCGAGTTCCACGGGAAGTGGCCCCATCCCCTCGTACGCCTCCGGGACCGCCAGCGCGAACACCCCCGCCTCCGCCAGCCGCGACCACAGGGCGAGCCCGGGCCCGTGGTCCCCCGCGCCCCACGCCCGTACCACCGAAGGCGTGTCCGCGGCGGCGAGCATCGCATCCAGCGAACGGGCGAACTCCCGCTGCTCGTAGTCGAGAAGGAATCGCATCAGCGCCGCCCCTTCGGCAGGCCGAGCAGCCGCTCGGCAATGATGTCCCGCTGGATCTCGTTCGTGCCCGCGTAGATGGGGCCGGCGAGAGCGAAGACGTACCCCTGCGCCCACTCGCTGTCCGCAAGTTCCGCTTCCGGGCCCAGCAGGTCGAGTGCGGTCTCGTGGAGCGCGATGTCGTACTCCGACCAGAAGACCTTGTTCAGGCTCGACTCCGCGCCGATCGTGTTACCCGCCGCGAAGCGCGAGGCGTACGCGTACGTGAAGAGCTGATACGCCCGCGCCCCCGCCACCGCGTCCGCGACCCGGTCCCGCAGCCCGCTGTCCGACGGGTCGCCGTGCGTACGCCACAGCGCGGCCAGCCGGTCCGCCGCGGCCAGGAACCGGCCGGGGGAGCGCAGCGTGAGCCCCCGCTCGTCACCCGTCGCCGACATGGCGATCCGCCAGCCCTGGCCCGGCTCCCCGATGATGTCCTCGTCCGGTACGAACACCTCGTCCAGGAAGAGTTCGGCGAACGCCGGCTTGCCGTCCAGCCGCCCCACCGGCCGGACCGTGACGCCGGGCGCCGACAGGTCGAACATCAGATACGTCAGCCCGTGATGCGGCTTGGCGGCCTCCGGGTCCGTACGGAAGATCCCGAAGGCCCGGTCGGCGAACGCGGCCCGCGAGGACCAGGTCTTCTGGCCCGACAGCAGCCAGCCACCGTCCGTGCGCACCGCACGCGAACGCAGCGACGCGAGGTCAGAGCCGGATTCCGGTTCCGACCACGCCTGCGCCCAGATCACCTCCCCGCTCGCCATCGGCGGCAGAATCCGCGCCCGCTGCTCGGCCGTGGCGTGGTCGAAGAGCGTCGGGGCGAGGAGGCTGATGCCGTTCTGCGAGACCCGGCCGGGGGCGCCCGCCGCGTAGTACTCCTCCTCGAAGGCCAGCCACCCGAAAATGTCGGCGCCCCGCCCGCCGTACTCGGACGGCCAGGAGACGACCGACCAGCGGTCCGCGTGCAGCCGCGCCTCCCACTCCCGGTGGGCGGCGAACCCCTCGGCGGTCTCCAGCGAGGGCAGGGGGCGGGCCGGGACCCGGTCCCGCAGCCACTCCCGGGCCTCGGCCCGGAAGGCGTTCTCCGCGGCGGTGTGCGACAGATCCATCGGCCATCCTTCCCTAACAAGTGTTTGGTAGATTAACGTACGGACATGAGCACCGTCGAGGAAGCGGAAACCGGGGACGAAGCCGACGGCACGCACCGGCACGGCGCCGGTACGGGCCCGCCGGCCCCCGTACCAGGACACCGGCTGCTGGCCGGCCGCACAGCCGTCGTCACCGCGGCCGCGGGGGCAGGAATCGGAGGCGCCACCGCCCGCAGATTCCTGGAGGAGGGCGCGCGCATCGTCATCGGCGACGCCCACGCCAGGCGCCTCAAAGAGACGGAGCAGGCCTTCGCCGAAGAGTTCGGCCCCGACCGGGTCGCCTCCCTGCCCTGCGACGTCACCGACGAGGTCCAGGTCCAGGCCCTCTTCGCACTCGCCGAACAGACCCACGGCGGCCTCGACATCGTCGTCAACAACGCGGGACTCGGCGGCACAGCCGAACTCACCGAGATGACCGACGACCAGTGGTCCACCGTCCTCGACGTCACCCTGAACGGCACCTTCCGCTGCACCCGCGCCGCCCTGCGCTCCCTCAAGGCGGCGGGCCGCGGCGGCGTCCTCGTCAACAACGCCTCCGTGATCGGCTGGCGCGCCCAGACCGGCCAGGCCCACTACGCCGCCGCCAAGGCCGGCGTCATGGCACTCACCCGCTGCGCCGCCGTCGAGGCCGCCGCGTACGGCGTCCGCGTCAATGCCGTCGCCCCCAGCCTCGCCATGCACCCCCACCTCGCCAAGGTCACCTCGGCGGAGCTCCTGGCGGAACTGACCACGAAGGAGGCCTTCGGCCGGTACGCCGAACCCTGGGAGATCGCCAACGTCATCGTCTTCCTGGCGAGCGGCTACTCCTCGTACATGACCGGCGAGGTCGTCTCCGTCAGCAGCCAACATGCCTGACGCGGCGCGCACCGGGCGGACAATGGGCGCGTGCCTACCAAGAAGAAGCCCCAGGTGACCCCCTCGCCCGCGCGGCGCCGAGAACTGCTCGCCACCGCCGCCGAAGTCTTCGCCGCACAGGGATACAACGCCACCACCGTCCGCAAGATCGCGGACGAGGCGGGGATGCTCGCGGGCAGCCTCTACTACCACTTCGATTCCAAGGAATCGATGGTCGACGAAATCCTCTCCACGTTCCTCGACGAGCTCTGGGAGGGCTACGACGCGGTGCTCGGCGCCGGACTCGGCCCCAGGGAGACCATCGAGGCCCTCGTCACCGAGTCCTTCCGGGAGATCGACCGGCACCGCGCCGCCGTCGCCATCTACCAGAAGGAGTCCAAGCACCTCTCCACCCAGCCGCGCTTCGGCTACCTCACCGACTCGCAGCAGAAGTTCGAGAAGGCCTGGCTCGGCACGCTGGAACGCGGCGTCGCCGACCGCGTCTTCCGTGCCGACCTGGACATCCGGCTCACGTACCGCTTCGTCCGCGACACCGTCTGGGTCGCGGCCTCCTGGTACCGGCCCGGCGGACAGCACAGCCCCGAAGAAATCGCCCGCCAGTACCTCTCGATGGTGCTGGACGGCATCGCCCTGCGCACCTGACCCACCCGAGACCCGAGGAGCGGCAGCCATGGCCGAGGCATACATCGTCGAAGCGGTACGCACCCCCGTCGGCAGGCGTGGCGGAGGCCTCGGCGCCGTCCACCCCGCCGACCTCGGCGCCCACGTCCTCAAGGCGCTCGTCGCCCGCAGCGGCATCGACCCGGCCGCCGTCGAGGACGTCGTCTTCGGCTGCCTCGACACGGTCGGACCCCAGGCCGGGGACATCGCCCGCACCTGCTGGCTGGCGGCGGGCCTCCCGGAAGAGGTCCCCGGTGTCACCATCGACCGCCAGTGCGGCTCCTCCCAGCAGGCCCTGCACTTCGCCGCCCAGGGGGTGCTCTCCGGCACCCAGGACCTGGTCGTCGCCGGCGGTACGCAGAACATGACGCAGATCCCGATCGCCTACGCCTCACGGCAGGCCGCCGAACCGCTCGGCCTCACCCAGGGCCCGTACGCGGGCAGCGAGGGCTGGCGCGCCCGGTACGGCGACCAGCCGGTCAACCAGTTCCACGGCGCCCAGCTGATCGCCGAGAAGTGGGGCATCAGCCGCCGCGACATGGAGGAGTTCGCGCTCACCTCCCACCGGCGGGCCGTCCGCGCCATCGACGAGGGCCGCTTCGTACGCGAGACGGTGGCGTACGGAGACGTCACCACGGACGAGGGGCCGCGCCGCGACACCACCCTGGAGAAGATGGCCGGACTGAAGCCGGTCCTGGACGGCGGCACGATCACCGCGGCCTGCTCCTCCCAGGTCTCCGACGGCGCCGCCGCCCTGCTCATCGCCTCCGAGCGGGCCGTCGCCGAACACGGCCTCACCCCGCGCGCCCGCGTCCACCACCTCTCGGTGCGCGCCGAGGACCCGATCTGGATGCTCTCGGCGCCGATCCCCGCCACCGCGTACGCGCTGAAGAAGGCCGGCATGACGATCGACGACATGGACCTGGTCGAGATCAACGAGGCGTTCGCACCCGTCGTGCTGGCCTGGCTCAAGGAGACCGGGGCCGACCCGGAACGGGTCAACGTCAACGGCGGCGCGATCGCGCTCGGTCACCCCCTCGGGGCAAGCGGTGCCAAGCTGATGACGACGCTCCTGCACGAGCTGGAGCGCACGGGCGGCCGCTACGGCCTCCAGACGATGTGCGAGGGTGGCGGCCAGGCCAACGTCACCATCATCGAACGGCTCTGAGGACAGCTCCGACAGCGAAGTTTTCCGTCCGGCGGCGTGGCGTGATCCACCAGATCCACCGCCGGACGAGAGGACGTGCTACGGTGGTCCAGTTGCAGTTTTGGTACCCATGAACTTTATGTGCGCCTGACGGGAATGCTTCCTCAGGCGCTTTATTGTTTTCCGGCTTTCTCCGGGTGGGGCTCAATGCGGCGACTTGGAATTCGTAAAGTGCGGATTTCCGGCACTGCACCTCTTTTAGGAGATCGACATGGCTACTGGAACCGTGAAGTGGTTCAACTCGGAAAAGGGCTTCGGCTTCATCGAGCAGGACGGCGGCGGCGCTGACGTCTTCGCCCACTACTCCAACATCGCCACCCAGGGCTTCCGTGAGCTCCAGGAGGGCCAGAAGGTCTCCTTCGACGTCACGCAGGGCCAGAAGGGCCCGCAGGCGGAGAACATCGTCCCGGCCTAATTGCCGGACGCGTACCTCGCAACCGGGGCCCGCACCGTGAAGGTGCGGGCCCCGGTTTGTGCTGTCTCCGGGACATCCCGCTTTGTGCTGCATCCTGGGGCGCACATCAAGCAGTCCACCAAGCATTCCGCAGTAACCCAGGAATCCCCCAGGAGGGCAATTCCGTATGACCCGCTCCGAACGCCAGGACCGACCGGCCACTCGCACCCGTCCGATCAGGGGACGTGGCCCGGCCCAGGCACAGGCACCCGCCAAGGCATCCGGCCGGGGAGCCGGCAAGGCACCGGCCAGGCGCCGCGCCACGCCTCCCCAGGGCGAGTTCGCCCTGCCGGAATCCATGACCCCCGCCCTGCCCGCCGTCGAGGCGTTCGCCGAGCTGGACATGCCCGCAGCACTGCTCAAGACGCTCACCGCACAGGGCGTCACCGAGCCCTTCCCCATCCAGGGCGCCACCCTGCCGAACTCGCTGGCCGGCCGGGACATCCTCGGCCGCGGCCGCACCGGTTCCGGCAAGACGCTGGCCTTCGGCCTGGCCCTGCTGGCCCGCACCGCCGGCCGCCGCTCCGAGCCGCGCGCCCCGCTGGCGCTCGTCCTCGTCCCGACCCGTGAGCTCGCGCAGCAGGTCACCGACGCCCTCACGCCGTACGCGACCTCCGTGAACCTGCGACTCGCCACCGTCGTCGGCGGCATGTCGATCAGCAAGCAGTCCGGCACGCTGCGCCGCGGCGCCGAGGTGCTCGTCGCCACGCCGGGCCGGCTGAAGGACCTCATCGAGCGCGGCGACTGCCGCCTCGACGACGTCGCGATCACCGTTCTCGACGAGGCCGACCAGATGGCCGACATGGGCTTCATGCCGCAGGTCGTCGCCCTGCTCAAGCAGGTCGAGCCGGACGGACAGCGGATGCTGTTCTCCGCGACCCTGGACAAGAACATCGACCGCCTGGTCAAGATGTTCCTGACCGACCCGGTCGTGCACTCCGTCGACCCGTCCGCCGGTGCGGTCACCACCATGGAGCACCACGTGCTGCATGTCATGGACGAGACCGACAAGAAGGCCGTCGCCCTCAAGATCGCCGCCCGCGAGGGACGAGTGATCATGTTCGTCGACACCAAGCGCGCTGCCGACCGCTTCGCGAAGCGGCTGCTCGCCAGCGGTGTACGGGCTGCCGCCCTGCACGGCGGCCGGTCCCAGCCGCAGCGCAACCGGACCCTGGACCAGTTCAAGACCGGCCAGGTCACCGCGCTCGTCGCGACCAATGTGGCGGCCCGTGGCATCCATGTCGACGACCTCGACCTGGTCGTCAACGTGGACCCGCCCACCGATCACAAGGACTACCTCCACCGCGGCGGGCGCACGGCGCGTGCCGGGGAGTCCGGCAGCGTCGTCACGCTGGTGCTGCCCGAGGAGAAGCGCGAGATGACCCGGCTGATGCAGGACGCGGGCATCGCCCCGCGTACCACCCGCATCAAGTCGAGCGACGAGGAACTGACCCGGATCACGGGGGCCCGCGAGCCCTCCGGTATCGCGATCGTCGTCGAGGTTCCGCAGCCGACCCAGCCGAAGCCGCGTACGCGGCCGGGGGGTGCCGCGGGTGCGACTGCCGGTGGATTCCGCGCCGGCAGCCGTGGCCGTGGCCGCCGCGGTGGCGCCGGAGGTGCCGGTGGCGAGGGACGTTCGGGCGGTACGGGCGCGGGCGCCGGTGCCGTGCGTGGTGGCGGTGCGGGTGCGGGCCGTGGCGGCGGTGAGTCCCGGGGCACCGGGGCAGCCCGCGCCGGCGCGGCCCGCAGTGGCTCCGCGTCACGCGGTCGCCGGGCGGCGTAGCACGACGACGGGGTGACCGGTCACCCGGTCACGCTCCGTCCTCAATCTCCCCCATGCCCTTAAGGCCATGGGGGAGATTGAGGACAAAGCGGCAGCCGCCCGGACCCGGCCCACTACCCCCGCGGCAAAGCCTCAAGCGTCTGGTGGGCTTCCTTCATCACCCGGTCCACCAGTTCCGCCACGCTCGGCAAGTCCTCGATGACCCCCGCGACCTGGCCCGACGCCATCACCCCGAGGTCCGTTCGGCCGTCGACCATGGCGGCCTTGAGCAGCATGGGGGTGTTGGCCGCCAGCAGGATCTGGCTCCACGACAGGTCCTTGCCGTGCTTCATCGCGAGACCCTCCCGCACCATCCCGCGCCGGCTCAGCCCCGAGAGCCGTCGGAAGCCGGCCGCTCTGCGCACCGCCGTCGCCAGCGCCCTCACCCGGCCCGCATCTTCCAGCGCGGCCACCATCTCCGTACGCAGCATCCGGTGCGGCAGCCCGTCCACGGCCCGCGTCACCGTGACGTCCTTGACGCCCGCCGCCAGATAGCGGGCCTTCACCGCGTCCGGAACCGTCGAGTCGGACGTCAGCAGGAAACGCGTACCCATCGCGACCCCCGCCGCCCCGTAGGCCAGCGCCGCGACCAGACCCCGGCCGTCATGGAATCCGCCCGCCGCGATCACCGGGATGCCGACCGCGTCCACCACCTGCGGCAGCAGCACCGTCGTTGCCACATCCCCCGTGTGTCCGCCGCCCTCGCCGCCCTGCACGATCACCGCGTCCGCCCCCCACGCGGCGACCTTCTCGGCATGGCGCCGGGCGCCGACCGACGGGATGACGACCACACCCGCGTCCTTCAGCTCCGTGATCAGATCCTTCGAAGGGGCCAGCGCGAAGGACGCCACCTTCACGCCCTCGTCGATGATGATCCGGACCCGTTCACGGGCGTCACCGGCATCCGCGCGCAGATTTACCCCGAACGGCGCACTCGTACGGGAGTTGACCTCCCGTACCGCCGCACGCAGCTGCTCCACGGTCATGGTCGCGGAGGCCAGGATGCCGAGCGCGCCCGCCTCGGCGGTGGCGGAGACGAGCCGGGGGCCGGCGACCCATCCCATGCCCGTCTGCACAATCGGGTGGGCGACGCCGACGAGTTCGGTGAGCGGGGTGCGCATCAGGCCCTGACCTCGCGGTCACGGCTGCCCGCGGGGTCGATGACCTCGCGGATCAGGCGCAGTTCCCCGGCGGTGGGTTCGCGGGTGTCCGGGACGTCGTCCGCGACCGTCAGCGCGAATCCGGTGGCCTCGCGGACCCGGTCGGCGGTGACCCCCGGATGCAGCGAGGCCAGCCGCATGGAGCGGTCCGGGGTCGCGAAGTCGAAGACCCCGAGATCGGTGACTACACGCGGGATGCGGTGGAAGCGGGACGCCGAAGGGCCGGCCGCGGCCGCACTGTCGTAACCCACCCCGCTGATCATGTCGACCCGCTCGACGAAGACCCGGGGGGAGTGCTTGGGAACCCAGTAACTGACCGGGTTGTTCAGCGTGTTGACCGGCGCGCCACGGACCCCGAGGAGCTGGCGGGCGGGCCGGTCCCAGTCGCCGATGCAGGAGATGTTCTGGTTGCCGAACCGGTCGATCTGGCTCGCGCCCATCATCACGTGCCGTCTGCCGCCGGTGACCATGGCGAGGTGCTGGCGGTACGGCAGCCAGCCCTCCGTCGTGCCGTCCGGGCCGACGATCAGCGCCTCACCGTCGGTGAGCAGAAGGTCGGGGGAGAAGGTGCGCCTGGCGAGGCGGGCGCCGACGGAAGGGATCAACCCCATGGGGCTGGCGAGCACTTCGCCGTTGTCGCGCCACGCCTCGGCGCACGCGATCACGCAGTACTCGGCCCGAGTGACGGTCTGCGTCCTCATCGCTGCTCCTCGTGCCAGATCTGTACGGCGGACAGGTAGTCCTTCTCGGTGCCGTGCGCGGGCAGGAAACGCTCCACGAACGCCGCCCAGGCGGTGGGGTCCGCGGCGGCGGTCGCGTACGCCTTCTGGAACGGCTCGTCGCGGGCATGGTCGGGTGCGCAGGAGGTGAAGTGCGCCCCGTTCGGGGTTTCGACGACACCGGTGACGGTGTGCCGCTTGATCAGGAGGGTCTGCGGGGCGGCGTCCGCGGTCAGTTCGGCGGTCTCCACGAGCCGTTCGCAGGAGACGTACGCGGTGTCGGCGGCCTCGCAGAACAGGTCGTCGAAGTACGGATCGGGCCCCAGATACTGGCCGTTGCCCAGCCGGTCCGCACGGTTCACATGGACCAGCGCGGCGTCCAGCCGCAGGGCGGGCACCGCGACCAGTTCCTCGCCGTCCTCGTACGGTGAAGTCACCGTCCGCAGCCCCGGGTTGACTCGCATCACGTCGGAACCGAGACCGGCCCGCACGGGAAGGAACGGCAGCCGGTTGGCGGCGGCGTGCAGCCCCCACATGAACATCGCCTCGTCGATCTCCATCAGCTCGAACGCACCGCGCTCGCGGGCCGCCCGGAAGTGCGGTTCGAGGGGGATCGAGTCAAGCGTGACGAAGGCCGCCACCAGTTTGCGGATCTTCCCGGCTGCGGCGAGCAGGCCGACATCGGGGCCGCCGTACGCGACCACGGTCAGATCGGTGACGGGGGACCGGAGCAGCGCCCGTACCAGCGCCATCGGCTTGCGGCGCGAACCCCAGCCGCCGATACCGATGGTCATGCCGCTGTCGAGCCGGGCGACGGCTTCCTCGGGTGTCATGGTCTTGTCGGTCACGGTCGTGCCTCCTTGCTGAAGGTGTCACGGACGCGGTCGGCGGTCCCGCTGAGATTGGCCTCGAAGGTGAAGCCCTGCTCGAAGCGGTAGCTGCGGTGTACGTCCACCGGGTCGATCCCGTTGATCGCGGCCTTGGCCAGCCGGATCAGATACCCGTCCTTGCGGGCGATTTCCCCGGCCAACTCCAGTGCCGCGCCGATGAGTCCGTCGGCCGGTACGACCTGCCAGACCGAGCCGTGGGCGTGCAGTTCGGCGGCGGTCGCGGTGCGCGAGGTGTAGTACAGCGTGCGCATCAGGTGCTGCGGGACCAGGCGGGCGAGATGGGTGGCGGCGCCGAGCGCGCCGCGGTCCAGCTCGGGCAGACCGAAGGTGGCGTCGTCGCTCGCCACGATCGCGTCGGCGTTGCCGACGAGGCCGATGCCGCCGCCCAGGCAGAAGCCGTTCACCGCGGCGACGACCGGGACCTCGCACTCGTACACGGCGGCGAAGGCCTCGTAGCAGCCGCGGTTGGCGCCGATCAGGGTGCCGTGTCCCGTATCGCCCTGCAACTCCTTGATGTCGACACCCGCGTTGAAGCCGCGCCCGGCGGCGGCCAGGACGACGCAGCGGACCTCGGGGTCGCGGCCCTCGGTACGGACCGCGTCGGCGAGGTCGTACCAGCCCTGTACGGGGAGGGCGTTGACCGGCGGGTAGTCGACGGTGACGACGGAAACGGCGTCGGTGGGGCGTGAGGTGGAGACACCCATGGGCGGATCAGCTACCTTTCCACCAAACATTTGTTAGGTGTGGAAGGTAGCAGTCTGCCGCCACATCGCCAACAGGGGAGATGTGAGAGATGACCGCGACCGTGGGCTGTACCGGACTCTGCGCGGGCCGGGTCGTCGTCGTGACGGGAGCGGGGCGGGGGCTCGGCCGGGCCCACGCGCTGGCGTTCGCCGCCGAGGGGGCGAAGGTCGTCGTCAACGACCTCGGGGTCGGACCCGCGGGCGACGGCGTCTCGTCGGGGCCGGCCCGGCAGGTGGCCGACGAGATCGTCGCGGCGGGCGGGGAAGCAGTGGTCAACGGCGGGGACATCGCGACGACGGAGGGGGCGTCGTCGCTGATCGCGGACGCGCTGGACGCGTTCGGGCGGCTGGACACCGTGGTCAACAACGCGGGTTTCCTGCGGGACCGGATGCTTGTGAATCTGGCCGAGGACGACTGGGACGCGGTGATGAGGGTCCACCTCAAGGGCCATTTCCTGCCCCTGAAGCATGCGGCGGCGCACTGGCGGGCGGAGGCCCGGGCTGGACGCACGCCCGTGGCCCGGGTGATCAACACCAGTTCGGGCGCGGGGCTCCTCGGCAGCGTGGGCCAGGTCAACTACGCCGCCGCGAAGGCCGGCATCCTCGCCCTGACCCTCGTCGCCGCCGCCGAACTGGGCCGGTACGGAGTCCAGGTCAACGCCATCGCACCGGCTGCCAGGACCCGGATGACCGAGCAGACTTTCGCGGAGACGATGGCGGCGCCCGGGGCCGGGGGGTTCGACGCGATGGCCCCTGAGAACGTCTCCCCGCTGGTGGTGTGGCTCGGCTCGGCTGCCAGCGAAGGGGTGACGGGGCGGGTCTTCGAGGCGGAGGCGGGCCGGATCACGGTGATGGAGGGCTGGCGTCCGGGCCCCACGACGGACCGGGGAACCCGCTGGGCCCCGGGGGAGGCGGGGGAGGCGGTCCGGCGCCTGCTGACCGGGGCGCAGACACCGGGAGCGGTGTACGGGGCGACGCCCCCCACACCATCCAGTCCCAGCCCGTCCGGCGTTTGAGGACCGGGGTCCGGGGCGGAACCCCGGTTACGGGAAGGGGCGGGTCGGGGCCCCCCGCACCTCCCCCCCCCGCACCCCTCACGTATCGCACTCCAGCACCGTCCGGCACACCCCGCACCGCGCCCGTACCCGCCCCCGGACCGGGACCCGGATGCGCTGGTGGCAGGTGGGGCAGCCGAAGGAGACCCGGAGGCCCTGCCCGTCGTCCTCGAAGGCGTACGGGACCGCCGGGTCGGCCGCGGCCCCCGGGTGGTCACGCGCGTACCGCCGGTCCTTCGCATAGCGGTGGCGGCCCGCCCACCCCGCCGCCGTCAACGGCGGCTGCCGGCCGTCGCGCAGGGCCCGCTCCCGCCCCTTCGTGTACGCCGTGTACGCCTGCGCGCTGGTGAACCAGGGCGAGGGGTCCTCGTCGAAGACCAGCGCCCGCTTCGCCAGTACGTACCCGAACTCCTCCGGGGTGAGATAGCCGAGCTTCTGGCTGGACGTCGCGTCCTCACGGAAGGCGTCAAGCAGCAGCCACCCGGCACCGAGATAGGCCGCCGCGGTGTCGGTGAGGATCTCGTTGTCGCGCGTGCCGGGGAACTCGAGCCCGAGCCGGTGCAGCAGTACGTGCATGACCTCGTGCGCCAGCGCGGCGCCGATGTCCCGGCGATGCGTACGGAACCGGTCGTTGAGCTCGATGAAGTACTCGGGCCCCGCCGCCAGTTCGACGCTCGCCGCATGTTCCATCCGCCGGAAGCCGACGATCACGCGCGCATCGGGCAGATGCAGATGATGGACCATCGCACGGGCCACCCGCTGGGCCCCGAGATGCAGATCGTCCGCGTCGGAGAACGCGGCGTCGGCGGGCACGAGGCTCGTGGCGTACGCATGCATGCCGTCGTAGGAGATCCGCCGGTAGAGCGCGGTGATCGCGGACCGGACGGTGTCGAGATGCGGAAATCCATGGACCACCGGGCTGCCGTCAGTCACGCCGGAACCCCCATCCGTAACGCTCAACGGACCTCCACTGTATGCCGACCGGCGCGCGGGCAAGCCGATGTGCACCCAATGGGCATGGCTGGAAAGTACGCCTTGTGGACGCGGTGATCACTTCCCGATAATCCGATCACGCCTTTGTCGGGCTCATGCCGAGAACTGCCTGTGGCAGGACTCCGACCCGGGCGCGCAACACAAGCACCCCCCCCACAAGCAACCCCCCACGAAAGGCAGTTCGTTGAAGCAGCTTCTGCGTGCGCTGAGAAGATGCACCGTCATAGCCGCGGTGGCCCTCGCCACCGTCAGCCTCCAGCCCACCGCATCCGCGGCCCCCGCCCCCGTCGTCGGCGGAACCCGCGCGGCCCAGGGCGAATTCCCGTTCATGGTCCGGCTCTCCATGGGCTGCGGAGGTGCGCTCTACGCCAAGGACATCGTCCTGACCGCCGCCCACTGTGTGAGCGGCTCGGGCAACAACACCTCCATCACCGCCACCACGGGCGTCGTCGACCTCCAGTCGTCCGCCGCCGTCAAGGTCAAGTCCACCAAGGTCCTCCAGGCCCCGGGCTACAACGGCACGGGCAAGGACTGGGCGCTGATCAAGCTGGCCTCGCCCGTCAACCAGCCGACGCTGAAGATCGCCACGACCACCGCGTTCAACCAGGGCACCTTCACCGTCGCGGGCTGGGGCGCCGCCACCGAGGGCGGCGGCCAGCAGCGCTACCTCCTCAAGGCGAACGTGCCGTACGTCTCCGACGCCGACTGCCAGGACGCGTACGGCGGCTCCCTCGTCCCCGGTGAGGAACTCTGCGCCGGATACCTCGACACCGGCGGCGTCGACACCTGCCAGGGCGACTCCGGCGGCCCGATGTTCCGCAAGGACAGCGCCGGAGCATGGCTCCAGGTCGGCATCGTCAGCTGGGGCGAGGGCTGCGCACGGGCCGGCTACCCCGGTGTGTACACCGAGGTCTCGACCTTCGCCTCCGCCATCGCGTCCGCGGCAGCCACGCTCTGACCCCGCTGCCTGATCACACCTGAACATCCCCGGGGGTGCCCGTCCGGACGGGCACCCCCGGACCCAGTTCCACGAACGGGTCGCCGGCCTCCTCCAGCTCCAGCACCCACACCTCGTTGGAGCCGGCCCGCAGCACCGGACCCGGCACATACAGCGTCTCCTGCGGTCCGGCCGACCAGTAACGTCCCAGGCAGAAACCGTTGACCCAGACGAACCCCCGGGTCCAGCCCGGCAGTTCGAGCCCGCCGTCGCCGATCCCCGGCCCCGGAGCCTCGAACGTCCCCCGGAACAGACCCGTCCGCCCCGCCACGGACCCGCCGACCGTCCGGAACACGACCGCCGACACCCCGCGCGCCCCCTCGAAGGCGTCGAGCCGCAACGCACGCGCCCGCACCCCGTGCAGGAACTGCCGCTCGTGCAGCACCCCGCCCGTGATGCCCTTGGGCTCACCCAGCCGGCGCCCGTAGTTGACCCGGCCCAGCGACTCCACCCACAGCTCGACCTCCGCGGGCCCCGCGACCGGCTCCGCGAGGGTGCCGTCCTCCTCGGTCAGCACACCGGCCCGGACGCCGTCCACGTACACCACCGCCCGGTCCCGGAGCCCCACCGCACCCAGCGCATACGGCCGGCGAGGACCCGGCACGTCGACCCGGTATCGCACCAGACCGCGGTCCACACCGAGCTCCTCGAACGTCGGCGGCACCCCGCTCTCCGCCGTCTCCGGATCACCCAGCGCCTCCAGAACACCCGCCAGGGGCGCCCACTGCGTCAGCTCCGCACGCACCGTCTCCGTGAGTACGGCCGGCGGCGCCGGCAGCTCCGGAAGCGGACCGTCCACATACCCGGCGAGCACCTCGCGCATCAGCCAGAACTTCTCCGTGGGCCGCCCGTACTCGTCGACCGGCGCGTCGTAGTCGTACGACGTCACCGTGGACTGCAGCTCCTGGTCCTGCAGCGGACCCGAACGGTTCGCACCGGACCAGCCCGCGAAATTCGTCCCGCCGTGCGCCATATAGATGTTCACGGACGCCCCGCACTCCAGGATCTCCCGCAACGCCCCGGCGGCCTCCGCCGGATCGCGTACGACCGGGTCGGCCCCCCAGTGCTCGAACCAGCCGCACCAGAACTCCATGCACATCAGCGGCCCCTTCGGCTGATGGCGGCGCAGCACCCGGAACGCCTCCCGCGCACCCGACCCGAAATTCGCCGTGGCCAGCAGCCCCGGCACGGAACCACCGGTCAGCATGTGATCGTCCGGCCCGTCGGACGTGAACAGCGGCACCGTGATCCCGCACTGCCGCAGCAGCCCCGTCAGCTGCTCCAGATGCACCCGGTCGCTGCCGAAACTCCCGTACTCGTTCTCGGCCTGCACCATGAGCACAGGACCGCCGCGGGTGATCTGCCGCTGCACCACCTGCGGCAGCAACTCCCGGAACCACCGCTCCACCGTGGCCAGATACTCCACATCACGCGTCCGCACCCGCCGCCCGAACCGCCCCGTCACCCAGGCCGGCAGCCCGCCGTTCTCCCACTCTGCGCAGATGTACGGCCCCGGGCGGACGATCGCCCACAGACCGGCCCGGTGCGCCGCGTCCAGGAACCGGCCGAGCGCCTCCACATCATGGAACCGGCCGGACCGCGGCTCGTGGAGATTCCACGGCACGTACGTCTCGACACAGTTGAGCCCCAGGGCCCGCAGCATCGCCAGCCGGTGATCCCACTGCTCCTCGTGCACCCGGAAGTAGTGCATCGCCCCCGACAACAGCCGTACGGGCTTGCCATCGAGCAGGAAGTGGTCGTCCCCCACGGTGAAGTCAGGCATCGTGCTCGTACTCTCCTGTATGCCTCGGTGTCCCTGACCGGCCCCCCACGTGCCGGTCGGCCCACTGTCACCCTCTGGCGTACGACCGGTCCATGGACAAAGATCACTGCTGTTTGGACACAACGTGAAGCAGAACGAAGAACGGGAGGAAGGCCGGCCGATGTACCACACATGGATGCGCTTCTTCACTCCCAGCCCGCTCCACCACCGGCTCGGACTGGTCTGTCTCGGCGTGGGCCTCCAGCACGGCGCCCTGCCGCCGGTCGGCCCGCGCACCCTCGACCACCACGTGGCCGTGATCATCAACTCGGGCAGCGGCTGGTTCATCGGCCCGGACGGCAGACGCCTGCCCGTCACCGCGCCCAGCCTCATCTGGCTCACCCCCGGCACACCGCACCACTACGGTGCCGATCCGGCCACCGGCTGGGACGAGAGCTTCGTCGACTTCACCGGCCCCGCCACCACGACGTACACCGAGCTCGGCTGCATCGAACCGGACCGCCCCCTCGTCCCGCTCTCCGACACAGCAGCACCACGCGCCGCCGTGAACCGCATCGTGCGCGCCGCCCGCCGGGGCAACCCGCTCCTGGAAGTAGAGACCGGAGCCGCCGTCCACGAACTCCTCGTATCCCTGCGCCGGGCCCGCGCCGACATCGGCCCGGACGGCGACCCGGTGCTCCAGGCCCTGGCCCGCGAGGCGTTCCAGCCGCTGTCCGTCGCCGAGCACGCGTCCCGCCACGGCATGACACCCGCCGAACTGCGCTCCGCGGTAAGGCGGGGCGCCGGATGCAGCCCCAAGGACTTTCTGCTGGGCATCCGGCTCGGCCGCGCCAAAGAACTCCTCGCCGCGACGGACCTGCCCGTCGCCGCGGTCGCCCGCCGCGTCGGATACGACGACCCGGCATACTTCTCCCGGCTGTTCGCCCGCCGCGTCGGCACGGCCCCGGTGCGCTTCCGCGAACAGCAGGGACGCAGCGTCCCGGGCGGCTGGAGTGACCGGATACCCGACCCGGAACACCCACCGACGATCACCGGATAGGGTCTTTCCCTTAAGCTCGCTGACCATGACCACGAGCGACATCGACGAGTCCGTACGCGCCGAACTGAACCGGCTGCGCGAGAGCATCGACAACATCGACGCCGCAGTCGTCCATATGCTCGCCGAACGCTTCAAGTGCACCCAGCAGGTCGGCCACCTCAAGGCCGAGCACCGCCTGCCGCCCGCCGACCCCGCCCGCGAAAGCCGCCAGATCACCCGGCTGCGACAGCTCGCCGAAAACGCGAAACTGGACCCGGCATTCGCCGAGAAACTGCTGAACTTCATCGTGGCCGAGGTCATCCGCCACCACGAGAGGATCGCGGAGGAATCGGCGAACGGCGAGACCGCGTAAGCACCTGCGAGAACCCGGCTGCACACCCTCGTACGCGTACGGCAGCATGGGCGCATGTCCGTACTGACGCGCAACGAAGCGCAGACCCGCGCCCAGCTCCTCGACGTACACCGGTACACGATCGACCTCGATCTCACCGCGGGCGAGGAGACCTTCGACTCCCGCACCGTCATCCACTTCACCGCCCACGCGGCCGGGGACACGTTCGTCGAGCTCAAGCCCGCCACCCTGCGCTCCGTCACGCTGGACGGGCAGCCCCTCGACCCCGACCTCCTCGTCGAGAACCGCTACCCCCTCACCGCCCTCACCGCCGGCCCGCACGAACTGTGCGCCGACGCCGCCATGCGCTACTCCCGCACCGGCGAAGGCATGCACCGCTTCACCGACCCCACCGACGGCGAGACATACGTCTACACCCAGCTCTTCATGGACGACGTACAGCGCGTCTTCGCCGCATTCGACCAGCCCGACCTCAAGTCCGTCTTCGGCATCACCGTCACCGCCCCCGACGGCTGGACCGTCCTCGGCAACGGCATCGCCGAACACACCGGCCAGGGCCACTGGACCATCGCCCCCACCCCCCTCATCTCCACCTACCTCGTCGCCGTGGCCGCCGGCCCCTGGTACTCGATCACCACCGAACACGCCGGACTGCCCTTCGGCATCCACTGCCGCCGCTCCCTCGCCCCGTACCTCGACACCGACGCCGACGAAATCCTCGACATCACACGCGCCTGCTTCGACCGGTACCACGAGAAATTCGACGAGCCGTACCCCTTCGACTCGTACGACCAGGCATTCGTCCCCGAGTTCAACGCCGGCGCCATGGAGAACCCCGGCCTCGTCACCTTCCGCGACGAATTCGTCTACCGCTCCGCCGTCACCGACACCGAACGCCAGACCCGCGCCATGGTCATCTCCCACGAGATGGCCCACATGTGGTTCGGCGACCTCGTCACCCTCTCCTGGTGGGACGACATCTGGCTCAACGAGTCCTTCGCCGAATACATGGGCTACCAGACCCTCACCGAAGCCACCCGCTTCACCGACACCTGGGTCGAATTCGGCGTCGCCCGCAAGGGCTGGGGCTACGACGCGGACCAGCGCCCCTCCACCCACCCCGTCGCCCCCGACCCCGACGCCGTCCCCGACACCGTGTCCGCCCTCCTCAACTTCGACGGCATCAGCTACGCCAAGGGCGCATCCGCCCTGCGCCAACTCGTCGCCTGGCTCGGCGAGAAAGACTTCCTGGCCGGCATCAACACCCACTTCGCCCGCCACAAGTTCGCCAACGCCACCCTCGCCGACTTCATCGACAACCTCGCGTCCGCCACCGACCGCGACGTCCACGCCTGGGCCGAACAGTGGCTGCGCACCACCGGCATCGACACCCTCACCGCCCAGGTCGCCGAGAGCGACGGCCAGTGGTCCGTCACCGTCGACCGCGACGGCAGCCGCCCCCACCGCATCACCGTCGGCGCATACGAATACTCCCTGGACACCCAGTCCGGACCGGACCGGCTCGTCCTGCGCGACCGCTTCGAACTCGACGTCCCCCAGCGCGAATCCGCCACGGCACTCCCCGGCCGCCGCCCAGCCCTCCTCGTCCTCAACGACGGCGACCTGACCTACGCCAAGGTCCGCCTCGACCCCGAGTCCTGGGTCACCGTCGTAAGGTCGCTCTCCGGCATCCCCGACCCGCTGACCCGCGCCCTGGTCTGGAACACCGCACGCGACATGGTCCGCGACGGCGAACTCGCCCCCGCCGCCTACCTGGCCGCCGCCCGCACCCACCTCCCGTACGAATCCGACCTCGCCGTCGTCCAGGGCGTCCTCTCCTTCGCGTCCCTCCACATCGCCGACCGCTTCCTGGCCCCCGAGGACCGCCCCACGGCCCTGGCCACCCTCACCGCCATCTGCCGCGACCTGATCCGGCGGACCGAGGACGGCTCCGCACCGGGCCTGCGCCTCATCGCCGTACGCCACTTCATCGACGCCGCCACCCAGCCCGACGGCATCCAGGACTGGCTCGGCGGCGACACTGTCCCCGGCGGACCCGAACTCGACCCCGAACTCCGCTGGCGCATCCTCACCCGCCTCGCCGTCCTCGGCGCCACCGACGAGACCGCCATCGACGCCGAACTGGCCCAGGACCCCAGCGCCACCGGACAGGAAGGCGCCGCCCGCTGCCGGGCCGCCCTCCCCACCCCCGGCGCGAAAGCCGCCGCCTGGCAAGCCATGTTCAGCGACGACTCCCTCTCCAACTACCTCTTCACCGCCACCGCCCAGGGCTTCTGGCAGCCCGAACAGGACGAGCTCGTACGGGAGTACGTACCCCGCTACTACCCCGACGCCACCGCCCTCGCCGTACGCCGCGGCCCCGCCATCGCCGAAGCGGCAGGCCGCCACGCCTTCCCCGCCACCACTGTCGACACCCACAGCCTCGACCTCGGCACCCAGGCCCTCGATGACCAGGCCCTCATCCCCGCACTGCGCCGCAAACTCGTCGACCAGCTCGACGACCTCCGCCGCGCCCTCACCGTCCGCGACACCCACTGACCCCGGACAAACCCATGCACCACCCGTGCCCGGCCACCCTCCCCAAGGGCGGCCGGGCACACCCATAGCAGGCGAACCCCCGGCAAACAGACCCCACCGACCAGCAGTACCCCTTTAGGGTTCAGATCGTTGTGCTCTTCGGCCGCGCCGACCGAAACCTGGACAAGCTGGCATGTCCACCCCCGCGCACCCGAAGGGCCACACATCCATGCCCACCCCACCCCTCGCCGGAGGCACCGCGGGCCCCACCGCCCTGCGCCCCCTCCTCGACACGGTGCTCAGCGCCCTGGAGCAGGGAGCCGACCGGCGCGGCGGACCGCTCCCCGCGGGCGGGCCCGACAGCACCACCTCCCGGATGCGCACCGCAGACCGCCCCCTCATCCCCGACACGGGAACCGGCGCCGAACACGCCCTGCGCACCCTGGTCACCGCACTCGCCGAAGGCGCCGCGGACCCGGCACACCCCCACTGCGTGGCCCACCTCCACACCCCGCCACTCGCCCTCGCCGCCGCCGCAGACCTCGCCGCCTCCGCACTCAACCCCTCCATGGACTCCTGGGACCAGGCCCCCGCCGCCTCCGCCCTCGAAACCGACCTCACCGCCGCACTCGCCGCCGAGATCTACCCACACGCCACCACACCAGACGCCGTCATCACCACCGGCGGCACCGAAGCCAACCAACTCGCCCTGCTCCTCGCCCGCGAGCGCCACGGCCCCGTACAAACCATCTGCGGAGCCAACGCCCACCACAGCATCACCCGCGCCACCTGGCTCCTCGGACTCCCCGAACCCATCGCCGTCCCCGCCCCCGCAGGCGTCATGGACCTCACCGCACTCGACGAAACCCTCACCCGGCTCCACCGCCCCCTCCTCGTCACCGCCACCGCCGGCACCACCGACACCGGGCAGATCGACCCCATCGACGCCATCGCCGACCTCTGCACAGCACACGGCGCCGAACTCCACATCGATGCCGCCTACGGCGGACCCCTCCTCTTCAGCCCCACCCACCGAAGCAAACTCCACGGCCTCGACCGCGCCCACAGCGTCACCTTCGACCTGCACAAACTCGGCTGGCAACCCGCATCAGCCTCACTCCTCGCCGTCCCCGACCACCACGACCTCGACCCACTCCACCACCGCGCGCCCTACCTCAACGCCGACGACGACACCGAAGCCGGACTCCCCGACCTCCTCGGCCGCTCCCTGCGCACCACCCGAAGACCCGACGCCCTGAAAATCGCCGTCACCCTCCAGGCACTCGGCCGCACCGGACTCGCCGACCTCGTCGACCGCACCCTCGCCACCGCCCAGCAACTCGCCGACCTCATCACCAAACACCCCGCCCTCGACCTCTACGACCGCCCCACCATCAGCACCGTCCTCTTCCGCCCCACCGGCGCCCCCGACCACACCGTCGCCGTCATCCGCCGCACTCTCCTCAACCGCGGCCACGCCGTACTCGGCCGAGCCGAAGCCGACGGCCGCCGCTGGCTCAAAGCCACCCTCCTCAACCCCCACACCACCCCGGACGACCTCCACACCCTCATCGACCTCGTCACCACCGTCGCAGACGGCCTCGCGGAAGGCAGCACACCCCGATGACCGACCGGCCCGCCTCCGAACCCGACCAGCCACACGACCTCGTCGGCATCGGCATCGGCCCCTTCAACCTCTCCCTCGCCGCCCTCGCCCACGGCGTACCCGGCGCCCCCGGACACCCACAACCACTCGCCGCCACGTTCTACGAACAACGCCCCGCCTTCCACTGGCACCCCGGCCTCCTCATCGACGGAGCCAGCCTCCAAGTCCCCTTCCTCGCCGACCTCGTCACCCTCGCCGACCCCGCAAGCCCCTGGTCCTTCCTCAACTACCTGCGCAGCCGCGACCGGCTCTTCCCCTTCTACTTCGCCGAGCGCTTCCACATCCAACGCGCCGAATACGACGCCTACTGCCGCTGGGTCAGCGACCAACTCCCCGGACTCCACTTCGGCCACCAGGTCGACGCCGTCCGCTGGAACGCCGAACGCGCCCTCTTCGAAGTCGACTTCACCCAACTCGACGCCGACGGCGAAGCCGAAGCACTCGGCCGCGCCTACACCCGCCACGTCGCCCTCGGCGTCGGCACCGAACCCTTCATCCCCGACCCCCTCAAACCCCTCGCCGAAGCCGAATCCGTCCCCGTCATCCACTCCGCGGACTACCTCAGCCACCGCGAACGCCTCCTCGAAGCCGAACACATCACCGTCATCGGCTCCGGCCAGTCCGGCGCAGAAATCTTCCTCGACCTCCTCCGCGCCCGCCCCGCCGGAGCCGAAAAGATCCACTGGCTCGCCCGCACCGAAGCATTCGCACCCATGGAGTACTCCAAACTCGGCCTGGAACACTTCACCCCCGACTACAGCCGCTACTTCCACGCCCTCCCCGAATCCGTACGCGACGAACTCGTCCCCCACCAGTGGCAACTCCACAAAGGCATCGACGCCGACACCATCGCCGCCATCCACGACGAGCTCTACCGACGCACCCTCCACGGCGGCTGGCCCGACGCCACCCTCACCCCAGGCGTCTCCGTACGCACCGCAGGACGCGTCTCCACCACCCGCGTCGAACTCCACCTCGAACACACCCAGCAAGCCACCCGCTCCCGGCTCACCACCGACGCCGTCGTCCTCGCCACCGGCTACCGCGAACGCCCCCTCGACGGCCTCCTCACCGGCCTCGACCCCTACATGCGCCGCGACGCCGCCGCACGCCCCCGCATCGACGACCGGTTCCGCCTCGTCCTCGACCCCACCGTCACCGGCCACGTCTACGTACAGAACGCCGAACGCCACACCCACGGAGTCGGCGCCCCCGACCTGGGCCTCGCCGCCTGGCGCAGCGCCACCATCCTCAACGACCTCACCGGCACCAACCCCTACCCCCTCCCCGACCGCACCGCCTTCACCACCTTCGGCCTCACCCCCTCCAACGCCCCCAGAATCCCCGCCCAGAGCCCCGCCCCCATCCCACTCGTCCAGCGCAACTGACCACGGACACACAGAAGCGGCCGTCCCGGCCCCGGTCTCCTGTCTCTGGGTGCCCCGCCCCCGGGCCCGGTCCGGTTACCGTCTCGGTCCCGCGACGGCGTAGGCCGCGGTGCCGGCGACCGTGAGGACCAGGGCCGTCCAGGTGCCCGCTGCCGTGCCGGGTGGCAGCAGCATCCAGGTCGCCACCTGCATCGGCGCACTCGTCGGGGGCGGGGCGAAGAACGAGAACGAGAGCCAGGCGAACGGCAGCGTCCATGCGTACTGGCCGCCCGAGAGCGCCGCGCCCAGGGCGACCAGCCCCATCAGGCCCGCGCTGTCCCGGACGACGAACGCGGTGGTGGCCATGTCCTCGCCCATTGTCTGCACTGTCAGCAGCACCGTGCCGACGACCGCGCCGAAGAGCAGCACGTGTGCCGCTCTACGGGGCACCCAGCGGATCGCAGCCGTCCGGTCCAGCGCGAGATCCTGCCCGCTGAGCCCGATCGAGGCTGCCATCGCCCCCGTAGCGAGGACGAGCACGGCCAGCCGCGGATCACCGGGCCCCTCGCCCCCGTCCCCGGCGAGTGCCCACACCACCACCGTGCTGATCACCACCGCGGCGAGTGACGCGGGTACCTGACGCGAGCGCGCGTACAGCGTCAGCCACCTCACCCGGACGCACCGCCGTTCAGCGCGTCGAGCGCGTCTCCCTTGCAGGAGAGCGCGGCGGCGCGCATCGCGTTGATCCGCGAGAGCTGCTCGGCCCGCGGCAGCGCCTTGAGTTCCTTCCACACCGTGCGGGCCTCGGCGTCGACCTCGCTTGCTGACCATGTGCCGGGCAGCGACCTGAGGTCCCCGAGGACCCAGCCCACCGCGACGGCCTGCGCGATGTCATCTCCCCCCGAGCGGCTCCAGCCGACGGGGGCGCACCCTGGCACCATGCCTTTGGCGATCAGGGCCCAGGTCAGCTCCTCGCCCTTCCCGGCGGCGATGATGTCGTCGTCGAAGTCGAAGAGCACGGTCTTGCGGGACCACTGCGGCGTGGCGCCTTCCGGCAGTACGGCGGTGTTCTCCCGGACCGAGACCGGCGCTTGGCCGCCCAGGGCACCGTGCAGCAGGCGCAGCGCCTCCTTACCGGGACCCGCGAGGTCGGCGAGTCGTGCTTGGTGCGTCTTGGCCACGCACACCGGGCCGTCGCACACCAACTCCGCGGCCGCCTCGTCGACGACATACATCCGGCGCGGGTCGGAGGGGAGGACGAGCAGGGCGAGCGCCGCGCCCGCCAGGACGGGCATCAGGGCGAGCAGCCGGGCGCGCGGGGTCGCGGCGACCAACAGCGCGAAGCCGGTAGCGGCCATACCGAGCAGCCAGATCGTCTGCCCGACGTGCACGGAGGCGGAGAGCGTGACGAGCACATCGCGCACCTCGTCCACCGCCGGTGACAGCAGCGAGACCCGGTTCGGCTCCGTGACAGGGATCCCCGTCGCCGTGGTCGTCTCCGTCCGGCCCAACGACATGTGCATGAGGGTCGTGAACACGAAGGCGCCCATGGCCAGCGCGGGCGGGGTGAGCACGGACGGCAGGGCCCGCCCGGCCCCCATGCCCAGCACGGCCCCCGCGACGAGAGAGAGTGCCCCCACCAGCGAGATTGGCAGCCACCCGAGGTGCGTGTACTCGGTGTTGGCGAGCACCTGAACCGCGCCCACGAGGACGAGCAGCGCAAAGGCCGAGGCCAGGGTGATCGCCGTAATGCCCGCCAGCGTGGCGGCGCGGTGCCAGGCGGGACGCGATGTGGTCGTCAGCAGCTCGGACATCTTCGAACGTTGGTCGCGCAGGCCCTGCAGCGCCCCGAGCCCCAGGGCCAGCGGCCACAAATAGAACAGCATGCCGCGGGTCGTCAGAGCCATGGACGTCCACTGGACCGTCCACGCAGTGGTGCCCCTCCAATACGCGGCGTTCACCAGGTACAGGAACGCCAGCGCGGACGCCAGGACCACGGCCCCCGCCCACGGGGCGACGGAGCGCCTCAACTCGATGCGCAGGACACGGACGTTCACCAGCTGCCCCTTCCCTGCTCGGGGTTGAGCAGCAGCGCCGAGTAGCCGCGCTCCAGCGGGCTGTCGCCCACATGCTCGGGGCCGCCCGCCGCGGCCAGCTCGCCCGGGGTGCCCTGGAAGACCAGCTTGCCCTCGGCGAAGAGCACCACGTCGGTGCAGGCGGCGGCGACATCCTCCACCAGGTGGGTCGAGACGAGCACGCAGGTGTCCTTACCCAGCTCCTGCAGCAGCTCACGGAAGCGCAGCCGCTGCGCCGGGTCCAGGCCGACCGTCGGCTCGTCCAGCAGCAGGACCGACGGGTCGTTGACGATGGCCTGGGCGATGCCGACCCGCCGCACCATGCCGCCCGACAACGCCTTCATCTTCTCGCCGGCGCGGTCCGCCAGACCCACCCGCTCCACGGCGCGCTGCACCGCCCCGGGGATGTCCGCCTTGGGCACCTCCTTCAGCCACGCCATGTACTCGACGAACTCGCGCACCGTGAAGCGCTTGTAGTAGCCGAACTCCTGCGGCAGGTAGCCGATCCGGCGGCGCAACGCACGGTGCTCACCCACGCAGCCCACGGACTCGCCGAGCAGCTCCAGGGTGCCCTCGGTGGGGCGCAGCACGGTGGCCAGCGTTCGGATGAGGGTGGTCTTGCCCGCCCCGTTGGGGCCGAGCAGACCGTGCACGCCGAGGCCGAGCTTCAGGTCTAGCCCGTTGACTGCCATCCGGTTCCTGCCGACCTTGACCTTCAGCCCGGTGGCCTGGATCTCCCAGGCGTAGGCAGTCGGCGCAATGTCAGCCGCGCTCACCGCGGACGTCATGTGGTGTTCCTTTCCGATGGTCATCGATGGGCTCCCAGCACGGAGTACGCGCCCCTGCGGGCGATCACGACACCGATGCCGAGCGCGAGGATCAGCCCCCACACGGGCAGACCGTCCGTCTGCAGGGCGAAGGTCGTACGGTTGGCGGCCAGAGTCGGCGCCACGACCACGGCGGCCCACACGGCCGCCAGCGCGACAGCGGCGCGGGTCACACCGACGACACCGCCGAGCGCCAGGGTCGTCGAGGTGAAGGCCAGACAGGGCAACAGCCACTGCGCGGCCGTCATCCCCGTCACCCATCCGGCCACCAGCAACGCGGGGACGACCACGGCGAGCACGGCTGTGGTGCGCCGCAGCACCAGGTGGAGCCCAGCCCTGGGCGCCGAGGCCGTCAGCTCGTACGCCGGGTCCAGACCCTGCGACCACGACGCCGCGACGCCGAGCACGGGCAGGACCGGGGAGAACAGCAGCACCAGCGACATCTCGTCGGAGCCGGTGCCGACCAGGTCGAGCAGTAGCGCGAGCAGTGTCACGCTCACGACCATTGCCAGCCACGGCACCATCACCGGCGTCATCCACGCGGACAGCCACGCCGACCAGCGCTGCCGGCGCGGCATCGTGGCGGCGGCGGCCAACTGGGGGCCGAGGCCCGACCACACCGTGTCGACCAGTGCCGCCACGGCGGGCGCCTGCGCCGTAACGGCGGCCGACAGCCGGTCACGGCACACCCGGCACCCCTCCAGGTGGGCCTCCAGGGCCCACAACTCGTCGGCGGCGATGTCCGTGTCGCCGCGCGCGTAACCGTCGATGATCCGCATCGACGCGTGTTCCACGCTCATACCAGCGCCCTCCGCATCGCGATCCTGGCCCGGCGGGCACGGGTCTTGACCGTGCCCTCGGGCAGCCCGAGCAGGACCGCGGTCTCCCTGACGGACAGTCCGTCGAGCACCATGGCCTGCAGTACCTGTCTGAGTTCCGGCGCGAGGCGCCGCAACGCGTCACCGACGTCACCGCCGACGGTCGCCGCGAGCGCCTCCTCCTCGGCGGCGGGCGCCACGGGCTGCGGGGCGGCCGCGGGCGGCGGCTCCGCGTGGTGGGCCCTGCGCCGAAACGCATCGACGAGGCGCCGCGCCGCGATCGTCCACAGCCAGCCGACGGCCGTTCCTCCGGCCGCGGCCCCGGCGAACGCACCCGCCGCGCGCCACACCGCCAGATACGTCTCCTGCATGACCTCGGCGACGATCTGCTCGTCCGCGCAGCGGCGGCGCAGCCGCACCGCCATCCACGGCGACGTACGCCGGTACAACTCCTCGAACGCGGCACGGTCGCCCTTGGCCACCAGCCGGACGAGACGCTCCTCGTCCAGCTCGTGCAGCGCTGCTCTGACTGTTCTCACACCTCCTAGACGCCCGAGCCGCGCCGCAGGTTTTCTCCCCAACGTGATCCCCGCCACATGTGGCAAAGCTTCGGATATCCGAGCGCGCCGGAACGCGGTGATCACGCCTTCGATGGAGATGGCCCATCGGGAACACCGAATGCTCGCTATCGCCAATGAGCGTTCGGTTGCTCCCGATGGGCCGAGTCAGCATGGCGTCACCCGCAAACCACCCGGATATCGATGGCATGGCCGCGCTCGGACGACAGCACCCCTCGCCCGCGACCGTCATGCGGATGCTGCGTGAGACCGGGGTGAGACCGGGGCCGTCCCCCGCGTCCAACCGGGGAACGGCCGCCACTGTTACGGCTAGAACACCGGGGTACCGTCCCGCGTCAACCGCCACCCCACCGACGCGAACTGCGCAGGATCCACCGACCCCTTCGCCTTCACCCAGTTGATGATCGTGTTACGGATCTCGTCCGAATTTGCCCACAGCTGCTTCGAACCCGGCACATGCGGGAAATTGCCCCCACCACTCGCCCGGTAGTTGTTCACCGCGAACACGAACTGCGCCGCCGGATCGATCGCCGCACCCTCGAACGTCAGATTCACGATCCGTGAACCCACCGGCTTCGCGATGTCGACGTCGTACGCCACCCCCGACACCGCGTCATAGTTGTAGTCCGGCGTGTTGTCGGCATTCGTCAGCTTCGACGTATCCACCGGAGCACCCGCCGCCGTCTGCACGTAATACCTCGCCGAGTACTCCAGGTAGTCCTTCAGCTGCGCGCCCGTCAGCAGCCGGGCCTCAAGCGTGTTCTCGAACGGATACAGCCCCGCCGCGTCCTTGATCGTCACCTCGCCAGCCGGAATACCCGCCGTACGCGAGAAACACGACGCCTGCGACAGCACCGGCAACGCCGCGTACTCGCCACCCGCCAGCCCCGCCTTCACCGTCTCCGCCTGCACCTGATTGATCAGATCGATGATCGGCTCGTCCTTCCACGGCGCCTCCACCGTCGACATCGCCACCACCGACGTACCGATGACCTGATTCACATAGGCCACCACCTTCGTGTGCTCATCACCCAGCAGCGAAGTGATCTTCGGGTCCTCGGCCACCGCGTTGGAGTTCAGCACCTCCGCGCCGACCGTCTCGACCGCCCAACGGCCCTTCTCCCACACCAGATCGAAGTCGAACAGCGTCAGCCGCTGCCCCCACTTCAACGGCTCCGACAGCACAACCTGCTTCCCGGTCTCCTCGTTCGTCACGAAGTACTCGGGAATCTCCGTGTGCGCGTGCCCCACCAGAATCGCGTCGATGCCCGGAACCTGTTCCGCCACCAGACCGGCCGCATTCTCGATGTACGGCAACTGGTCCCCGTACGACGACGTACCACTCGACCCCGAATGCGCCGACACGATCACCACGTCCGCGCCCATCGACCGCAGCTTCGGCACCCAGTGCGCCGCCTGCTCCTCAAGGCCCGGGAACACCATCTTTCCGCCCACATTGGCCTTGTCCCAGATCGCGATACCAGGATTCGTCAGCCCCAGCACCGCCACCCGCACATCACGCCCGTGCGGCGTACGAAGCCGCTTGATCACATACGGGGCAAAGGCCGGCCGCAACGTCTTCGCATCCAGCGCGTTCGCACCCAGCAGCGGAAAATCACACTGCTCCTCGAACTTCCGCAGAACAGGAATTCCATAGTTGAACTCATGATTGCCGAGCGCCGCCGCGTCATAGCCGATCGCATTCATCGCCTGCGCCATCGGATGCACCGGACCACGCCTCGCCGTGATCGGGTCGACCTTCGCGTAGTAGTACGAGAGCTGAGTGCCCTGAATCGTGTCGCCCGCGTCGATCAGCAGCGTGTTGTGACGGCCCCGCTCCTCCCGGATGCGGTCGACCAGCGTGGAGATCTTCGCCAGACCGACATCGTTGTGGGCCTTGTCGTCGAACTCCTTGTCCGTGAAGTAGTCCCAGTTGAAGACATTGCCGTGCAGATCGGTCGTACCCATCACGGTGAAGGAGTACCGCTTCGCCGGACGGTGCCGACCCGCCGCCTCCGCCGCCTCGGCCTGCCCCGCGACGACACCGCCGGCTATCGCCACACCCGCGCCGGCCGCAGCCGAACGGCCCAGAAACGTCCTACGGTTCAACGGCATCCTTGACTCCTCGTTCAATCGAGCAACGCGCGTAGATTCTGGCCCAGTCACCACCTCCCGCAACACCCCAAGCAGGTTTCGATCTGATGACCACCACGCGCACACCCCCCGTGCCACAGTGAACGCATGACCGAAGACGACGCCCCCCGCCCCTACGGAACACCCCGAACTCCCCGCGTCACCGTCCGAGGCGAAGCCCGCATCGAAGCCGACCCCGAAACCGCCCGCATCTACGTCACCGTCTCCGCCCGCGGCACCGACAGACGCACCGCCCTCGACGACCTCACCCGACGCAACACCCAAGCCATCAACCTGATCAAGAGCTACGGCGAAGCCATCGACACACTCGAAACAGGCACCCTCTCCATCAGCCCCGAACTCACCCGCCACGGCCGCGGCGAACGCGTCCGCGCCTACCACGGCAACGTCCAACTCAACGTCACCCTCACCGACTTCACCGCCCTCGGCGAACTCACCAGCCGCCTCGCCGACCAGGAACTCACCCGCGTAGAAGGCCCCTGGTGGGCCCTGCGCCCCGACTCACCCGTCCACGCCCGCGCCCGCCGCCAAGCCGTCCGCGAAGCCGTCCAACGAGCCCGCGAATACGCCGAAGCCCTCGACACCGAACTCGGCGCCCTCCTCGAACTCGCCGACACCGGCACAGGCATCGGCCGCCCCGCACGCGCCGGATTCGCCGGCCAAAGGGTCGCCTACAGCGCAGCCGCCACAACAGAACTCGCCGCCGACGCGGAACCCATCGACCTCGAACCCGTACGCCAGACCGTCCACGCCCAGGTCGAAGCGTCGTTCACCATCGATCCGCCGACACTCCGATAAACGCTCATCAGAGCACCCCGCTGCACAATTCAACACTTGTCAATAACCCTTCACGCAAAGGTTGTTGAGGTGTCATGCAGAGCCAATTACCTACCCATAGGTAAGGTCTAGGCTCAAACCATGCGCCGAGCAAAAATCGTTTGTACCCTGGGACCCGCAACCGACACATACGACCAGATCAAGGCATTGGTCGAAGCCGGAATGGACATCGCCCGCTTCAACCTCAGCCACGGCACGTACGCCGAACACGAAGCGCGGTACCACCGCGTCCGCAAGGCGTCCGACGAGACCGGCCGCAGCGTCGGCGTCCTCGCCGACCTTCAAGGTCCGAAGATCCGCCTGGGACGCTTCCGCGAAGGCCCCGTACTCCTTGAACGCGGCGACGACTTCACCATCACCGTCGAACCCGCGGAAGGCGACCGCCACACCTGCGGAACCACCTACGACGGCCTCGCCGCCGACGTCACCACCGGCGAACGCATCCTCGTCGACGACGGCCGCGTCACCCTCGAAGTCACCGAAGTCGACGGACCCCGCGTCCACACCACCGTCATCGAAGGCGGCATGGTCTCCGACCACAAAGGACTCAACCTCCCCGGCGTCTCCGTCTCCGTCCCCGCACTCTCCGAGAAGGACATCGACGACCTCCGCTGGGCCCTGCGCACCGGCGCCGACATCATCGCCCTCTCCTTCGTACGCAGCGGACGCGACATCGACGACGTCCACCGCATCATGAAGGAGGAGAACCGCCACCTCCCCGTCATCGCCAAAGTCGAGAAGCCCCAGGCCGTCGAAAACATCGACAGCATCGTCGCCGCCTTCGACGGCATCATGGTCGCCCGCGGAGACCTCGGCGTCGAAATGCCCCTGGAACAGGTCCCCATCGTCCAGAAGCGCGCCATCAAACTCGCCAAGCGCAACGCCAAGCCGGTCATCGTCGCCACCCAGATGCTCGAATCGATGATCGACAACTCCCGCCCCACCCGCGCCGAAGCCTCCGACGTCGCCAATGCGGTCATCGACGGCACGGACGCCGTGATGCTCTCCGGCGAAACCAGCGTCGGCAAATACCCCGTAGAAACGGTCCGCACGATGTCCCGCATCGTCGAAGCCGCCGAGGAAGACATCCTCGCCAAGGGCCTCCCGCCCCTCACCGACCGCAACAAGCCCCGCACCCAGGGCGGCGCGGTCGCCCGCGCAGCCGCCGAAATGGGCGACTTCCTCGGCGCGAAATTCCTGGTGGCCTTCACCCAGAGCGGCGACACGGTCAAACGCCTTTCGCGCTACCGCTCCCCGATCCCCCTCCTGGCCTTCACCCCGGACCAGGCCACCCGCTCCCAGCTCAACCTCACCTGGGGCGTAGAAACCTTCCTCGGCCCGCACGTCGACTCCACGGACGCGATGGTGGCCCAGGTCGACGAGGAACTCCTGCGGATCGGCCGCTGCCAGAAGGGCGACATCGTGGTGATCACGGCAGGCTCCCCGCCTGGAGTAGCCGGCTCCACGAACCTGGTCCGCGTGCACCACATCGGCGAGGACGACAGCCCGAAGTAACGCGACGGTCAGTGCTTCGGCCCGACGTGGGCGTCCATCAAAGCGACGGACGCCCGTCGGGCGACGGAGATGTTGTACGCCTTACCGGCGCGGGTGCAGTGCGTCCACGTGATGCCGAGCTTGTCGAGGGTGTCGGTGTAGAGCTGCCGGATGTCGTCCGAGACGTTGGTGAACCAGTACCTCGGGTACTCGTACCGTTTTTTCACGCCGCCCACGACGCGGGTGGTCCAATTCATGTTGCGACACCCGTCTGAGTGGATCAGGCCCCGGACGAAGTCCCAGGGATGTGCATCCACGATCTCCTGCTGCCAGGGTTCGAGGGCGATGCGGCGATTGTGCTTCTTTCCCGGGCCGTGCTGCGGGAAGAGGCATGTCCAGTGCTTCGTATAGGACTTGACCTCGACGCAGCCGTTTCGGTGCCTTCGTCCGGTCCGAGGTGCGGGCATCACCCGGAGCATCGCCGACTCGGCTTCATCGATCAGGCCTGGCCACGTGTCTCCGCAGAAGATCGACAGGTGGTGCTGCTTCGGCTTCGAGATGATGTGTCCGTCGCCGAGGTAGAGGCCCAGTAAGTACGCGTATGCCACGAGGTCGAATTCACGGCCGGTGCATTGGGGGCAGTCCGTGGGCGGCTCGTACTTTTCCCCGCGCCGCTTGCGATCTTCGTGCCGCCACCAGCCGACTGTTCCGCGGGGGACGTTGAGTTGCTCGGCAACCAATCGATTGGTTGCGCCACGCCTCAAGAGGGCGAGCGCTTCGTCACGTATCGAAGGATTGTGCTGTGCCATGAGACAGAGCTTCGTATGGCCCTGGAAGATGCGAGCCCGTATCGAAGGTACGTTCACCATCAAGGGTGAAGATCACCAATAGGTGATCCACCTTGGAATCGAAGGAGAAGTGCCCCGAGTCGGATTCGAACCGACGCTGTATGGGTTTTGAATCCATCGCCTCTGCCGCTGGGCTACCGGGGCCCCCTTCGGAACGAAGGATACCGAAACCCCTCCGTGCCTCAAACATACCGTAGCTAGGTAGGCTCTTGGGAGCAGTACCCCTGAGTTGATCAAGGAGCCCCGTGACCACCCCCGAGTCGCCCCAGCCCGTAGACGCCGTCGACGACGACAAGTCGCACGTCCCGCCGCTGACGACCCGTGTCGTCATCGCCGAGGACGAGGCGCTCATCCGTCTCGACCTCAAAGAGATGCTGGAGGAAGAGGGCTACTCGGTCGTCGGCGAGGCCGGTGACGGGCAGCAGGCCGTCGAGCTGGCCCGGGAGCACAAGCCGGACCTCGTGATCCTCGATGTGAAGATGCCCGTCCTCGACGGGATCTCCGCCGCCGAGAAGATCACCGAGGAGTCCATCGCGCCGGTCCTCATGCTCACCGCGTTCTCGCAGCGCGACCTCGTGGAGCGGGCCCGGGACGCCGGCGCGATGGCGTACCTCGTGAAGCCGTTCAGCAAGAGCGACGTGGTGCCGGCCATCGAGATGGCGGTGTCACGGTTCGCGGAGCTGAAGGCCCTTGAAGGCGAGGTCGCGGACCTCTCGCAGCGGCTGGAGACCCGGAAGCTCGTCGACCGTGCGAAGAGCATCCTCCAGACCGACTACGGCCTCTCCGAGCCCGCCGCGTTCCGCTGGATCCAGAAGACGTCGATGGACCGTCGGCTGTCCATGCAGCAGCTCGCCGAGGCGCTGATCGAGGACGCCGAGGAGAAGAAGAAGGCGGCCGAGTAGCCTCGTACGAACAACGCACAAAGGAGGCCCGCCCCCCGGATCGATCGGGGTGCGGGCCTCCTTCGCGTACGGGTACGGGAGGTGTCAGTCCTCGCCGAGGTACGCCTTGCGGACCGACTCGTCGTGCAGGAGGTCCGCTCCGGTGCCGGAGAGGACGATCTTGCCGACCTCCATGACGTGGCCCTGGTCCGCGAGGGACAGGGCGGCCTGGGCGTTCTGCTCGACGAGCAGGATCGTGGTGCCCGACGCCTTGAGTTCGACGATGGTCTCCATGATCTTCTGCATCATGATCGGGGAGAGGCCCATGGAGGGCTCGTCGAGCATGAGCAGCTTGGGCTGGGACATGAGGGCGCGTCCCATGGCGAGCATCTGCTGCTCGCCGCCCGAGAGGGTACCGGCGGCCTGCTTCCGGCGTTCCCCGAGGATGGGGAAGAGGTCGTAGGAGCGCTGGATGTCCTTCTCGATGCCTGCCTTGTCGTTACGGAGGTAGGCGCCGAGGAGGAGGTTTTCGGTGATCGTCAGCCGGGGGAAGATGTGGCGTCCCTCGGGGGAGTGGGCGAGGCCCAGTGCGACGATCTTGTGTGCCGGGATGTTGGCGAGTGGCTTGCCCTCGAAGAGGATGCGGCCGCCGAGTGGCTTGAGCAGTCCGGAGAGGGTGCGCAGGGTGGTGGTTTTGCCGGCGCCGTTGGTGCCGATGAGGGTGACCACCTGGCCGGCTTCGACGCTGAAGGAGATCCCCTTGACGGCTTCGATCTTGCCGTAGGCGACGCGGAGGTCCTCGACCTCGAGCAGTGCGGTCATCGGGTGTCCTCCTCCTCGGTGGTGGTGTCCTTGGTGGTGCTGGTGCCGGCTTCGGTTGCCTGCGCCGCCACGGCGGCTTCGGCTTCGGCCGCTTCGACTTCGGCGACTTCTTCGGCGCCGGGGGCGCCTTCGAAGGGGGTGCCGAGGTAGGCGGCGATGACGCGTTCGTCGCCCTGGACGACTTCGGCGGTGCCCTCGACGAGCTTTTCACCCTGGACGAGGACGGTGACGCGGTCGCACAGGTTGAAGATGAAGCGCATGTCGTGCTCGATGACGAGGACGGCGATGCCCTGGTCCCGGATGGCGAAGATGAGCTCTTCGGTGACGCGGGTTTCCTGGGGGTTCATGCCTGCGGTGGGCTCGTCCAGGAGGAGGAGTCCGGGGTCGCTGGCGAGTGCGCGCGCGATTTCCAGCTTGCGCTGGTCTCCGTAGGGGAGGTTGCGGGCGAGGTGGTCGGCCTTGTCCTGGAGGCCGATGAACTCCAGGAGTTCCATGGCGCGTTCGCGGCTGGCGTTCTCGGCTTTCTTGTAGCCGGGGAGGCGCAGCAGTGCGGACCAGAGGCCTTCTTTGGTCCTGGTGTGGCGTCCGACGAGGACGTTTTCCAGGACGGACATGTTGGCGAAGAGCCTGATGTTCTGGAAGGTGCGGGCGATGCCTGCCTGGGTGACGAGGTGGGGCTTGGGCGGCAGGACGGTGCCCTTGTAGCTGACCTTGCCCTCGGTGGGGACGTAGAGGCCGGTGAGGCAGTTGAAGAAGGTGGTTTTTCCGGCGCCGTTGGGGCCGATGAGGCCGACGATCTCGCCTGCGTTGACGGTGAGGTCGACGTTGCGTACGGCGGTGAGTCCGCCGAAGCGCATCGTGACACCGCTGGCGTCGAGTACGGGGGTGCCGGTTGCGGTGGTGGTCGTGGCTGTCTTGGTCATGTCGGTCACGCCCCCGCCTTCGTGGTTCCGGCGGCCGTGTCGGTGAGTGGTACGTCCGGTGGTACGTCGAGCTGGCCGGTCTCGTGGAATTCGAGCTGCTTCCTGCGGTCGGCGACCAGGCCTTCGGGGCGGAAGCGCATCAGGAGGATGAGCGCCAGTCCGAAGAGGAAGAGCTGGTAGTCCTGCATGAACTGCAGTTTGGCCGGGATCAGGTAGAGCAGTGCGGCGCCGACGAGGGGTCCGCTGAGGGTTCCCATGCCGCCGAGGATGACGGCGGCGAGGAGGAACGCGGAGTTGGGCGGTACGGATCCGGCGAACTGGTACTGCTCCGGGGTGACCGTGTAGGAGACGTGCGCCTGTACGGTTCCGGCGAGTCCGGCGAGGGTGGCGCCGAGGGCGAAGGCGAGCAGCTTGAGCCGGAAGGCGTTGATGCCCATGGCGGTGGCTGCGGTTTCGTCTTCGCGGATGGCGACCCAGGCGCGGCCGATGCGGGATTCGTTGGAGCGGCGGAACACCATGACGACGACGCCGGTGAAGACGAGCATCAGCAGGTAGTAGTTGGCGGACCTGCCGAGGGTGAAGCCGCCGATGTCGTGGCTGATCCCGAAGTCGAACCCGAGGATGTTGAGGTCGGGGATGCTCGGGATGCCCTGGGAGCCGTTGGTGACGTCCGGGCCGCTGACGCCGTTGAGGGCGTTGACGGTGAGCCGGAAGATCTCTCCGAATCCGAGGGTGACGATGGCGAGGTAGTCGCCGCGCAGCCGGAGGGTCGGGGCGCCGATGACGACGCCGAAGACGAGTGAGGCTGCGGCGCCGGTGAGGACGGCGGCCCAGAAGGGGAACTGGACGCCGATGGGTGACATCGGGGAGCCGGAGACCAGGGCGGCGGCGTAGGCGCCGACGCCGAGGAAGGCGACGTATCCGAGGTCGAGGAGGCCGGCGAGGCCGACGACGACGTTCAGGCCGAGTGCCACGGTCGCGAAGATGAGGATGTTCGCGCCGATGAGGGCGTACTGCTCGTTCTGCTGGGTGAAGGGGAAGCAGAACGCCGCGACGAGGGCGGCGGCGAGGGTGACGTTGCGGTGCTTGGTGGTCAGTGCGGTGATGCGGGCGATGAGCCCGGCGCGGCTGACCGCGGTGAAGCCGAAGGCGACGGTGATCATGAAGCCGATGAAGAGCTCGGCGTATTCGGTGTCGATGCCGTACGTGAAGATGTGCAGCCCGATGCCGAAGGCTACGGCGATGATCAGGATCTCGGCCCAGGCGGGGAGGTCCTTGGCGCGGCCCGGCGCGGGTGCGCGGAGGCTGTCGCGGAATCGTTCCCAGGCGTTCGGCGAGCTGTCCTTGTCGAGGGGCAGGTCGCTGGGGAGTTGGAGGGAGGCGATGACGGCGATGAGTGCGCCGATGCCGCTGACCCAGGCTCCGGGTTCGAGGTTGACGGCGCCGCCGAGTTTTACGGTGATGGCGCCGATGGAGTAGCCGACGACGCCGAGGGTGCCGAGGGCGAGGAGCCGGGTGGGGCTGTTGGTGCCGCCTGGGGTGAGCCAGCGCAGTCCCTTGATGCCGTATCCGGAGAGCGCGAAGAGCAGGGTGAGTGCTGCGCAGATGAGGGCGAGGACCTGGAGGCCGCCGGGGTAGCCGGTGACGGTGAGGTCGCCGGGGAATTCGTCGGTCCAGGTCCAGGCGAGGAAGGTGCCGATGAGCGCGATGGCCGCGCCCGCTGTGGTGGCGATGCGGGCGGCTGCGGTGGGCAGGGCCAGGGAGGTCGGGGCGTTCTGGGTGGTCATGGGTATCACGCCCTGTCCGCGACGCGTTCGCCCAGCAGGCCTTGGGGCCTGATGAGCAGGACGAGGATGAGGAGGACGAAGGCCCACACGTCCTTCCAGGCGCCACCGCCGAAGAGTTCCATGCCGGGGACCTCGCTCATGTAGCCGGTGGCGAGCGATTCGGCGACGCCGAGGACGACTCCGCCGAGCATGGCGCCGTAGATGTTGCCGATGCCGCCGAGGACGGCTGCGGTGAAGGCCTTGAGCCCCATGATGAAGCCCATGCGGAAGCCGATCTGGCCGTTCTTGAGCCCGTAGGCGACGGCGGCGACGGCGGCGAACGCGGCACCGATGGCGAAGGCCATGACGATGATGCGGTCGGTGTTGATGCCCATGAGCTTGGCGGTGTCGGGGTCCTGCGAGGTGGCTTGCATGCCGCGTCCGGCGCGGGTCTTCGAGACGAAGAGGCCGAGGGCGATCATGCAGAGGGGGGCCACGACGAGGACGAAGAGGTCACCGCGCTGGATGTTGGCGCCGAAGATTTCGAACGCTTCGCCCTTGAACTGGGGGAAGGAACGGTCCTTCGTGGCGTCCGGGTACCACATCCACACTGCTTGCTGGAGAGCGAGCGAGAGACCGATGGCCGTGATGAGGGGGGCTAGGCGTGGTGCTGTGCGCAGGGGCCGGTAGGCGAAGCGTTCAGCAGCCATGCTGATCGCGACGGCGGCGATGACGCCACCGGCGATCATGAGGGGTATCGCAGCTATGAGGGAGAGACCCGACGGAAGGCCGAGGTAGACCGTGAGGGCACCGAAGCCTCCGATCATGAAGATCTCGCCGTGTGCGAAGTTGATGAGCTGGATGATTCCGTAGACCATCGTGTAACCGATCGCGATGAGACCGTACATCGCGCCGAGGATGAGTCCATTGGCCAGCTGTTGCGGCAGTTCGTTCACCGCAGGGCCTCCGTGGAGTGGTTCGGATATGGCACCGCGCGGGAGCGCTCGTAGCGCTCCCGCGCGGTCTGGTCGCTATGTGTGACCGGGAGTTCTTGCGGGACCTACTTGACGGCCTCGCTGAGCTTGGAGACCCACTTGCCGCCGTCGACCTGGTAGGCGGTCATCATGGTGTTGGTGGTGTCGCCGAACTCGTCGAAGGAGACGGGGCCGGTGACGCCCTCGAACTGGACCTTGCTCATCGCGGCGAGGACCTTGGCGCGGGAGTCCTCGGGGAGCTTGCCGTCGTTCTCGGCGACTACGGCCTTGATGGCCTCGATGATCGCCCAGGTGGCGTCGTAGGTGCTGCCGCCGTACGCCTCGTAGGCGTCCTTGTAGCCGGCCGTCTTGTAGTCCGCGATGAACTTCTTGGCGGACTCGAGCTCCTCGACGGGCTTGCCGACGGAGGTGGCGATGTCGCCCTGGGACTTCTTGTTCAGCGTGATGAAGTCGGCGCTGTACATGCCGTCGCCGCCCATGAGCGGGATCTTGACGCTGTCCTTGAGCTGCTGGCTCAGGGGTGCGCCGGCGGGGTACTCGCCGCCGTAGTAGACGGCCTTGGCCTTGGAGCCCTTGACCTTGGTGACGACGGAGTTGAAGTCACGGTCGTCGGGGTTGATGTGGTCCGTGCCGACGATCTTGCCGCCGAGCTCGGTGAACGTCGCCTTGAAGGAGGCGGCGAGACCGGCGCCGTAGGGCTTCTGGTCGTCGATGAGGTAGACGTCCTTGATCTTCGCGGTCTTGAAGAGGTAGTTCGCCGCGAAGGCACCCTGGATCGCGTCCGTGGTGGCGGTACGGAAGTACGTCTTGTACGGACGCTTCTTGTCGCCGGCCTTCCAGTCGTTGCCCTGGGTCAGCTCGGTGCCGGTGTTGGCCGGGGAGACCTGGGTGAGGCTGGCGTCGTTGAGCGGCTTCTGCATCGACTGCGAAACGCCGGAGTTCAGCGGGCCGACGACACCGAGGACGGTCTTGTCGCCGATGAACGTGGCGGCGTTCTGCTGGCCGACGGACGGCTGGGCCTGGTCGTCGAGGGGCTTGATCTCGAACTTGAAGCCCGGGACCGTCTTGTCCTCGTTCGCCGTCTTGGCGGCGAGGTCGGCGGAGTTCTTGATGCCGAGGCCGAGGGCGGAGAGGTCGCCGGTCAGGGGGGCGTCGACGCCGATGACGATGGTCTGGGTGTCGCCGCTGCCGCTGCTCTTGTTGTCGTCGTCGCGCGACCCGCAGGCGGTGAGTGTCAGTGCTCCGGTGGTGAGCACTGCGGTGAGGATGAGCAAAGAACGGTGTCGCACGAAAGAGGTCCTTTCCCTGGCGCGGCCTCCTCTGCTGAGGTGCCGTGACGATCGCCGGGCCGTACTGGGTTGGTGCAGTCGTTCAGCAGACGCGCCCGGCGGCGCGGTGACTGGCCGTGACTCTAAGGGCAGGGCCGGGGGTCCGGGATGGGCAGCGGCAGGATGTGACGCTCTTGTTATGCCCTTGAGGAAGGCTTGAGGTGACTGTGTGGACATGTGCGGCTTTATCGCTTGACTAATAAGTGACCGCATGCTGAGAACGTGCAGCTCCGTTAAGGCGCTTGAACCGATCTTGGTGCTGTTGCCTTCGGGGGGTGCCGGAGGGCGCGTGGCAGCGGCCCCTGTGTCCGGGGCTGCCCGTGGGGCCCGGCTGTCTCATTGCATGTGCGTTACGCAGTGTTACATCGGGGAAGATGTACTCGCCCGCTATCGCGCGTGGTGGCTGACGAGTGGCTCATGGAACAGGCCATGAGATCAAGGGAGTTGACTGATTTCGCTGGTCAACGGCTTTCTCGGGGTGGGGATATGGGTCTGCCCGGCCGGAATGCGTGTTGCGTTCCGGGCCGGGCAGGGGTGTGTTCGGGCTGTCGGTGACTATCCGGCGGCGGGCTTGGGGGCGTCACGGAGCAGGCAGGTGAGGCGGGCGGTACAGACCCGCTTGTCCTGTTCGTCGGTGATGACGATCTCGTACGTGGCGGTGGTGCGGCCGCGGTGTACGGGGGTGGCGACGCCGGTCACGAGTCCGCTGCGTACGCCCCGGTGGTGGGTGCAGTTCAGGTCGACGCCGACGGCGAGCTTGGAGCTCCCGCCGTGCAGCATGCTGCCGATGGAGCCGAGGGTCTCGGCGAGGACGGCGGAGGCGCCGCCGTGGAGGAGTCCGTAGGGCTGGGTGTTGCCCTCGACGGGCATGGTGCCCACGACGCGGTCCGGGGAGGCCTCGACGACGGTGACGCCCATGCGCTCGCCGAGGTGTCCGGCGGAGAAGAGTGCGGGGAGGTCGATGCCGAGTGCGGCGTACTCGGCGATGATCTCCTGGGGGAACTTGGGTGCGGTGTGCTCGCCCATGGGGTCCGGCTCCGATCGTCTGCGCTGACTCATTGCTGTGTGCACTGTTCTTATCAGACTGCTGAGCGAACGCTTAGTGGGTGGCCGCTGCGAGGTTCGTCACCGGATGTTCGTCACCGCATGTTCTCGAAGCGCACGACGACCGACTTGCTGGCCGGGGTGTTGCTGGTGTCGGCGGTGGCGTCGAGCGGGACGAGCACATTGGTCTCGGGGTAGTAGGCGGCGGCGCAGCCGCGCGCGGTCGGGTAGTGCACGACGCGGAAGCCCGGGGCACGCCGCTCGACGCCGTCCCTCCACTCGCTGACGAGGTCGGTGTATCCGCCGTCGGTGAGGCCGAGGGTCTCGGCGTCCGCGGGGTTGACCATGACGATGCGGCGGCCGCCCTTGATGCCGCGGTAGCGGTCGTCGAGGCCGTAGATCGTGGTGTTGTACTGGTCGTGCGAGCGAAGGGTCTGCAACAGCAGTCTGCCTTCGGGCAGTTCGGGGTATTCGACGGGGGCCGCGGTGAAGTTGGCCTTGCCGGTGGCGGTGGGGAAGCGGCGCTCGTCGCGCGGGGCGTGCGGGAGGGTGAAACCGCCGGGTACGGCGACGCGGGCGTTGAAGTTCTCGAAGCCGGGGACGACGCGGGAGATGCGGTCGCGGATCGTGCCGTAGTCCTTCTCGAACTCTTCCCAGTTCGTGGCGGATCCGGTGCCGAGGACGGCGCGGGCCAGCCGGGCGACGATTGCCGGTTCGGAGAGCAGGTGGGGGCTCGCGGGGGTGAGGTTGCCGCGGGATGAGTGGACCATGCCCATGGAGTCCTCGACCGTCACGAACTGTTTGCCACCGGCCTGGGTGTCCTTGTCGGTACGTCCCAGGGTGGGCAGGATCAGGGCGCGGGTGCCGGTGACGGCGTGTGAGCGGTTGAGTTTGGTCGATACGTGGACGGTGAGGCGGGCGCGGCGCATGGCGGCCTCGGTCACGGTGGTGTCGGGTGTCGCCGCGACGAAGTTGCCGCCCATGGCGAAGAAGACCTTGGCGTCTCCGTCGCGCAGGGCCTCGATGGAGCGCACGACGTCGTAGCCGTGGTGGCGCGGCGAGGTGATCCCGAATTCCTTGTCGAGGGCGTCGAGGAAGGCGGTCGAGGGCCGCTCGAAGATGCCCATGGTGCGGTCGCCCTGGACGTTGGAGTGGCCGCGTACCGGGCATACGCCGGCGCCGGGCCGTCCGATGTTGCCGCGCAGCAGAAGGAAGTTGACCACTTCGCGGATGGTGGGCACCGCGTGCTTGTGCTGGGTCAGGCCCATGGCCCAGCAGACGATGGTGCGCTTGGAGGCGAGGACCATGGCCAGGGCCTCTTCGATCGCGGTGCGGTCGAGTCCGGTGGCTGTGAGCGTCCCGTCCCAGTCGGCGGTGCGCGCGGTCTTCGCGAACTCCTCGTATCCGTGGGTGTGTTCGCGTACGAACGCTTCGTCGACGGCGCCTTCCGTCTCCAGGATCATTTTGTTGAGGAGGCGGAAGAGGGCCTGGTCGCCGCCGAGCCGGATCTGGAGGAACAGGTCGGTGAGCGTGGCGCCCTTGATCATGCCGAGCGGGGTCTGCGGGTTCTTGAAGCGTTCCAGGCCGGCCTCGGGCAGCGGATTCACCGAAATGATCTTCGCGCCCGCGGACTTGGCCTGTTCCAGGGCGGAGAGCATCCGTGGGTGGTTCGTCCCCGGGTTCTGTCCGGCGACGATGATCAGGTCTGCGTGGTGGAGGTCCTCCAGGGAGACACTGCCCTTGCCGATGCCGATCGTCTCGGTGAGTGCGGAGCCGGACGACTCGTGGCACATGTTCGAGCAGTCCGGGAGGTTGTTGGTGCCGAACTCCCGGGCGAGGAGCTGGAGCAGGAACGCGGCCTCGTTGCTGGTGCGGCCCGAGGTGTAGAAGAGGGCTTCGTCGGGGGAGGCGAGTGTCTTGAGTTCCTCGGCGATGATCGCGAAGGCTTTCTCCCAGGAGACCGCCTCGTAGCGCTCGGCGCCTTCGGGCAGATACATGGGCTGGGTGATCCGGCCCTGCTGCCCCAGCCAGTAGCCGCTGCGGGTGGCGAGGTCCGCGACCGGGTGCGCGGCGAAGAACTCGGGGGTGACACGGCGCAGCGTCGCCTCTTCGGCGACTGCCTTCGCCCCGTTCTCGCAGAATTCGGCGGTGTGCCGCTTGTCGCCCTCGGGCCAGGCGCAGCCGGGGCAGTCGAAGCCGTCCTTCTGGTTGACCTTGAGGAGTGTCTGCGCGGTGCGGCGCACGCCCATCTGCTGCTGGGCGACGCGCAGTGTGTGGGCGACGGCGGGCAGCCCGGCCGCCGAGTGCTGGACCGCTTCGACCTGCGGCGCGTCCTGGACCGGGTCACCGGTCGGGGGCTTGGTGGCCATGATGCTCCCCTTTGAGCCTGCGCGGTTCTGCCGAGCCCGCATGGTTGTGCCTGTAGGTGTTCCTGCTCACGATCCTGTCACGCGTCACCGACAGGACCCCTCGCACGGTGCGGTGCGACGACGCGTCCGGTCCGGATTGTCAGTGGGCCGTGGCAGGATCGGGGGCGTGGCTGAGACGGCATCGAAGAAGACGGCAGACAACCGACCGCGCCTGCTCCTGATGGACGGGCACTCCCTGGCGTACCGGGCGTTCTTTGCGCTGCCCGCGGAGAATTTCACGACGGGGACGGGGCAGCCGACGAACGCCGTGTACGGCTTCGCGTCGATGCTGGCGAACACGCTGCGCGACGAGGCGCCCACGCACTTCGCGGTGGCGTTCGACGTGTCCCGCAAGACGTGGCGTGCGCAGGAGTTCCCGGAGTACAAGGCGAACCGCTCCAAGACCCCCGACGAGTTCAAGGGGCAGGTCGAGCTGATCGGTGAGCTCCTCGACGCGATGCGTGCCGACCGGTTCGCGATCGACGGCTTCGAGGCCGACGACGTCATCGCGACGCTGGCCACGCAGGCCGAGGCGGCGGGCTTTGAAGTGCTGATCGTCACCGGCGACCGGGACTCTTTCCAGCTGATCACGGACAACGTGACCGTGCTGTACCCGACCAAGGGCGTGTCCGAGCTGACGCGCTTCACCCCGGCCAAGGTCGAGGAGAAGTACGGGCTCACGCCCCAGCAGTATCCGGACTTCGCGGCGCTGCGCGGTGACCCCTCGGACAACCTTCCGGGTATCCCGGGGGTGGGCGAGAAGACGGCCGCGAAGTGGATCAACCAGTTCGGTTCGTTCGACGACCTCGTGGCGCGTGCCGATGAGGTCAAGGGCAAGGCGGGCCAGAATTTCCGCGACCATCTGGACGCCGTGAAGCTGAACCGCCGGCTGACCGAGATGGTCCGCGACGTCGCGCTGCCGAAGACCCCGCTGGACCTGGAGCGCGCTCCGTACGACCGCACGGCGGTCACCGGGGTGCTGGACGTCCTGGAGATCCGTAACCCGAGCCTGCGCGAGCGGCTGCTGGCCGTGGACCCGGGCGCCGCCGAGGACGAGAGCCCGGCGCCCGCCGCGGGTATCGAGCTGGACGGCGCGGTGCTGGGCGCGGGCGCGGTGGCTCCCTGGCTGGCGGCCCACGGCGGGCAGCCGCTCGGCGTCGCCTCGGTCGATACCTGGGCCCTGGGCACGGGCACCGTCACGGAGATCGCGCTCGCCGCGGCCGACGGGGCCGCCGCCTGGATCGACCCCACGCAGCTGGACGAGGCCGACGAGCAGGCGTTCGCCGCCTGGATCTCCGATCCGCTACGGCCGAAGATCATGCACAACGCGAAGAGCGCCATGCGGGTCTTCCCGGACCAGGGCTGGCACATCGAGGGTGTCGCGATGGACACCGCGCTCGCCGCCTACCTGGTCAAGCCGGGCCGCCGCTCCTTCGCGCTGGACGCCCTGGCCGTGGAGTATCTGGGCCGTGAGCTGGCCCCGGCCGCCGCGGGCGACGGACAGCTGGCCTTCGGCGCGGACGACCAGGCCGAGGCCGACGCCCTGATGGCGCAGGCCCGCGCGATTCTGGACCTCGGTGGCGCGTTCACGACGCGGCTGAAGGAGGTCGGTGCCGTCGAGCTGCTGCACGACATGGAGCTGCCCACCTCGATCCTCCTGGCCCGGCTGGAGCGGCACGGCATCGCCGCCGACCGCGCCCATCTGGAAGGCATGGAGCAGCAGTTCGCCGGCGCCGTGCAGCAGGCGGTGAAGGAGGCGCACGCCGCGGTGGGCCGCGAGTTCAACCTCGGATCGCCCAAGCAGCTCCAGGAAGTCCTCTTCGGTGAGCTGGGCCTGCCCAAGACGAAGAAGACCAAGACCGGTTACACCACGGACGCCGACGCCCTGGCCTGGCTCGCGGCGCAGACCGAGCACGAACTGCCGGTCATCATGCTGCGCCACCGCGAGCAGGCGAAGCTCAGGGTCACGGTCGAGGGCCTGGTCAAGACTGTCGCGGCGGACGGCCGTATCCACACCACGTTCAATCAGACGGTCGCGGCGACCGGCCGGCTCTCCTCCACCGACCCGAACCTCCAGAACATCCCGGTCCGTACGGACGAGGGCCGGGCGATCCGCCGCGGCTTCGTCGTCGGCGAGGGCTTCGAGTCGCTGATGACGGCCGACTACAGCCAGATCGAACTGCGCGTGATGGCCCACCTGTCGGAGGACGCGGGCCTGATCGAGGCGTTCACCTCCGGGGAGGACCTGCACACCACGGTCGCCTCGCAGGTGTTCGGCGTCGACAAGTCGGCCGTCGACGCCGAGATGCGCCGCAAGATCAAGGCCATGTCGTACGGACTGGCCTACGGGCTCTCCGCGTTCGGTCTCTCCCAGCAGCTGAACATCGAGGCCGGCGAGGCACGCGGTCTGATGGACACCTACTTCGAGCGATTCGGCGGAGTCCGCGACTATCTGCACCGCGTCGTCGAGGAGGCCAGGGCCACCGGATACACGGAGACGGTCTTCGGCCGCCGCCGCTACCTCCCCGACCTGAACAGCGACAACCGCCAGCGTCGCGAAACGGCCGAGCGGATGGCGCTCAACGCCCCCATCCAGGGGACGGCCGCAGACATCGTCAAGGTCGCGATGCTGCACGTGGACCGGGCCCTGACCGAAGCGAAGCTGGAGTCGCGGATGCTGCTCCAGGTCCATGACGAAATCGTCCTGGAGATCGCGAAGGGCGAGCGCGAGCGGGTCGAGCAGATCCTGCGCCACGAGATGTCGACCGCGGTCGAACTGCGCGCACCGCTGGACGTCTCGGTCGGCGTGGGGCCGGACTGGGAGTCCGCCGCGCACTGATACACGGGGGCCGGGGCAGCGCGCCCCGGGTGCTGGGCCGGATGGCCCAGCACCCGGAGCCGGGGCACCGCGCGTACGGACCCTGGAACGCATCGCGGCCGCTGTCCACCGCGGCCTCGGCGACAGTACGGCCGCCGTGCGTGGCTTCACCCCCGACAGCGAGATCAGCGAGATCCCGGACGGGAGCGTTCCGTAGGACCGGGGCTCGTATCCCCACCGCGGCCGGTCACTCCGGTGCGTCCGTCGCTCCGCAGCCTCATCCACACCCCGTACAGCACGAGTCCCACCGCCAGCCCGGCCCCGGCGCCGAAGCACGCGGTCGGGATGATGTCGAGGGGTGTGGAGATGTGCCCGAAGTAGGCGTACCAGCGCGCGCAGCGGTGGATGACACCGAGGAGCACGCAGACCGCCAGCAGCCCGCCCGCCCACCACCGCTCCCGCCGTCCGAGTACGGGCACGGCTTCCGGCACCGGAGCCGTCCCGGCCCGGCGCAGCGCCGAACCCGTGAACCACACGAGCCCCGTCAGTGCCACCGCCGAACTGCCGTACTGCACGAGCTGGTAGGCGGGGAAGCCGCCCACGCTCCGGTTGAGCGCCGGGATCAGCTCCGTTCCCCACCGGTCGTGATGGGTGAACGCGTCCCAGCCGATATGGGTGGCCGCTCCGATGGCCGCGGACAGCGCGAACCGGAGCGCTTCCAGGGGCCGTAGACGGCCGGGCTCCCGCCGCCGTCCCCGCAGGAACGCGTACACCCGCCCCTGCCGGCGGGCGGGCAGCAGAGCCACTAGTGGCTCACGCAGCAGCAGCCACATCGCCACCAGCATCGCGGCGATCAGGACGTCCACGGTGAACACGCCCCATACGGTGTGCGTCACTTGGCCGAATTCCATCGCCCCGGGAATCGCGGTGTCCGCGTAGTAGGTCATATCGGGAGCGAACGAACCGGCGACGAGGGCCGAGGCGACGAGCGGACCGCGTCCGGCGCCCGTCTTGCGGATTCCCGGCAGCACGGCGGCGGCATGACTGAGCGTGAACGGCATGGCGGCAAGTATGGGTGAGCCTCCGGGGCCCCTGTACCGCGCCCGGGGCATGCCGTACAACTTGCTGTCGGGAACGTGAAAAAACAGTAAGAACCGGTCAACGCCCAGTGTCCGGGCGGCAGGAGTTGTCGTAGGGTCGCCTGAGTTCTCGCGCTGGGGAGCGCGAGCAGCCGTCGACGGGGAGGGACCAGAACGTATGGCAGCGCAATTCGGCCGCCGACTGCGCAGGGGGGCCACCACCACAGCGGTGGCCGCGGCTGCTGTGGCAGCCCTCACCGCCTCGCAGGGACCCGGTGCACCACTGGCCGAAGACGCGGGAAGCGGAGACCAGAAGACGGCCGGTTCCTCGTCGTCCGGTGACAGCGCGGCCACGGGCAACTCGCCCTACTACACGGACCTGCCGCCGCTGACCACGCCCAACAAGCCCGGCACCTCCGTGAATCTGCCCGTCACCGGCAGTGCGGAAGCCGGGATACCCGCCTCGATCCTGGCCGCGTACAAGAAGGCCGAGCAGTCCGTCGCCGGCAGCGACGCCGCCTGCCGCCTGCCGTGGCAGCTCCTCGCCGCGATCGGCAAGGTCGAGTCCGGCCAGGCCCGCGGCGGCCGTGTCGACGCGAACGGCACCACCTACTCGCCGATCCTCGGACCTGCCCTCAACGGCCAGGGCTTCGCCCTGATCAAGGACACCGACGACGGGGCGTACGACGGCGACGCCACCCACGACCGCGCGGTCGGCCCGATGCAGTTCATCCCCTCCACGTGGGCGACCTGGGGCCAGGACGGCAACAGCGACGGCCGCGAGGACCCCAACAACATCTACGACGCGGCACTCGCGGCCGGGCTCTATCTCTGCGCCGGTTCCCGCGACCTGGCGGTCGGCGCCGACCTCGACCGGGCGGTGCTGAGCTACAACCAGTCGCAGGAGTACCTGCGGACGGTGCGCTCCTGGTTCGACTACTACAAGCGCGGCACCCACGAGGTTCCCGACGGCGCCGGAGTCCTGCCGACCGGTCCCCGCGGCGGAAGCGGCAACAGCGGCGGTTCGGCGAGCCCCTCGCCCACGCCGCCCGCGTCCAGTGCCCCCGGCGGAGGAAAGACACCGAGCCCGAAGCCGCCGACGGCCGGCGGCTCGACCACCCCGAAGCCGACTCCGCCGCCCACCACGCCGCCGCCCACCACGCCGCCGCCCACTACGACGCCGCCCCCCAGCCCCACGCCGCCCCCGACGCTCGGCAGCCTGGAGAACGCCGGTACCGGCCCGCTGACCGCCACCGCGGGCCAGGCGTTCAGCGAGCGAGTCACCGTGCGGGCGAGGAACACCCTGGGTGCTCCGCTCGCCAAGGCGTCCGTGACCTTCACCATCATCGGTGACACCGACACGCGCTTCTCCGGAGGGCTGACCACCATCACCTTCCGTACCGCGGCCGACGGCACGGTCACCTCTCCGGTGCTGCAAGCGGGCGAGAAGGCCGGTGCGTTCAAGGTGACCGCCGTCGCGGGCACCACCAATCCGCGCACGCTCACCTACGGCGCGACCGTCACCGCCCGCCAGGCCGACGCCATCGCCAGGACCGGGGAAGCGGCCGTGACGGCCGCCGCCGGCGCCCAGTTCGACGCCGTCGAGGTCAAGGCGACCTACAAGGGCGCCGCAGCCGCGGGTGTCGCCGTCACCGCCACGATGATCACCGACGCCGAGCAGCCGGCCGAGAACGACAAGGGCCCGTACTTCAAGGGCGCGGACGGTACTCCCGTACGCACCCTCCCGGGTCTCAAGACCGGCGCGGGCGGCCTCCTGACGTTGCCGGCCATCCACGCCGACAGCGCCCCGGGCACGTACACGCTGCGTCTCACCACCGAGGGCGGCGCCACACTCGACATCGTGCTCACGGTGTCCTGACCGCTGAGCTCCGCACTGCACAGCCGCCTCTTTGCCCTCACGGGCAGGGGGGCGGTTCTGTTTGTTCCCCTCTTTACGCCCGCGCGTTCCCATCTCGCCCCTGCGTGTTCTCATCTCGCGCCTCTGTTGCTACGGTGCCCAACCCTGACGCCCCATCAGATCCCCGCTCCCGGGAGGCCGAGCATGCGTGCCCTCGTCGCCGCCGCCATCGGACTGGCCGCAGCCCTCGCGCTCGTGTTCACCGTCACCGCGATCGGAGCACCGCCCGGCGAGACCTCGCCCAAACCCCTGCTGACCACCGTCCCGGGCCCCAAGAAGTAGCGCGAAAGCACCCGCGGGCAGCACACCGAGGGAGGACACCACCATGCGCCGCCGAGCCGGCCTCGTACTCCTGGCCTTCGCCGTCTTCTTCGCCGCCATGTCACCGCTGCTGCGCTGGTACGCCTTCCCCCGGCTGGCGAAGATCCCGCCGAGCCAGTACCAGGAGATGGTCCTGGAGGCGAAGCCCGCCACGCTCCTCGACTACAGCACCCTCAGGTCCGAGAAGGTCGAGAAGGTCACCATCGTTCAGACCCTCAAGGGCAACGTGGAGGAGTCCGAGAAGATCGAGCGCAGCGCCGGACGCGATGTCGTGGTCTGGGACTCGCTCTCCTATATCGAGGGCCCCGACGGCAAAATGGTGTCCCAGATTCCCGAGCGCTACATCTTCGACGCCCACAGCCAGGACCCCGTCCACGCCACCGGCGAAATGGTCGACGGCGATCCGGTCCGCCGCGAAGGCATCGAGTACAAGTGGCCGTTCCTCACCGAGAAGCGCGATTACGAGTACTTCGACGCCCAGAGCCGCACGACCTCGCCCATCCACTACAAGGGCACCCGCACCTTCCGTGGCATGGACGTCTACTACTTCGAGCAGACCATCCCGTGGACCCGGGTCCCGATGCCGAAGAAGATGCCCATCAAGGGCGTCACCGCGGCGCAGGTGGCCAAGACGGGCATGACCCGGTGGTACTCCACCAAGCGGATGTTCTGGGTCGACCCGGTCACCGGCGCACCCGTCAACGGCGAGGAGATCCACAAGGAGGAGCTGCGCAACGCGAAGAAGATGGGCATGCCGCAGGACACCGTCACCGCGTTCGCCGGCCATGTGAAGATGCGCGAGGACTACATCGTGGACACCGTCGAGCTGGTCAAGTCCCAGCGCGTCCTGATCCTCCTGCTGACCTCGTACCTGCCCTGGGGCTTCCTGCTTCTCGCCACCGGACTCCTCGCGCTCGCCCTCTGGCTGGAGGCGCGCTCCCGCCGCCCCGGCCCACCTTCGCCCGACCCGGAAGCTAGGGCCTGTCCGGCGGATCATGGCCGGGGCCACGGTGTCTGACACTTCCCCGAGCTCTCGGCTTCGTTCGAGCAGGGGAGACCCCCGACCCTGACCCGCCGGACAGGCCCTAGTCCCGCCTGAGCCGCGCCGAGGTGAAGCGGGTCGCCTCGACCGTCGTCGGGTCCTCGGGCCACGGATGCTTCGGATACCGGCCGCGCAGCTCGGCACGTACCGCCTTGTAGCCCTCCCGCCAGAACGACGCCAGATCCGCCGTCACCGCCGCCGGACGCCCGGCGGGGGAGAGGAGATGGAACAGCACGGGCACGCCCGCCACCCGGGGCGTCTCCCGCAGCCCGAACAGCTCCTGGAGCTTCACCGCGAGTACGGGCTGCGCCCCGCCGTACTCCACCCGGATACGGGACCCGCTCGGCACCTCGATGCGCTCAGGCGCCAGCTCGTCGAGCCGGGCGGCCTCACCCGTCGCCCACGGCAACAGCCGCCGCACCGCCTGCCCGGCGTCGATCCGCCCGAGATCCGAACGGCGCCGCGCCCGCGACAGCTCGGGCTCCAGCCACTCCTCGGTACGCGCCAGCAGGGCCTCATCCGCCACATCGGGCCACGGTGGCCCCAGCTCCCGGTGCAGAAAGGCGAGCCGCGACCGCAGCTGCTCACTGTCCCGGCTCCACCGCAGCAGCCCGGTGCTTTCGCGCCGCAGCCCCTCCAGCAACGCCCCGCGCACCAGCTCCGGCTTCGGCTTCTTCAGCGCGCGCACCGACAGTTCGACGGCACCGAGCCGCTCCACGGACCGGGCCACGACATCGCCGTCCACCCAGCGCACCTCCTCGCCCGAGAACCGCAGATGCCCCGCCGCCAGCCGCGCCGTGTCCTCGTCGACGACGGCGGCCAGCCGCACTCGCGCGGACGCCGAATGCGCGGGCCGGTCCGCTACCGCGACCGCCAGCCAGGGCGCGCTGCGCAGCCGTGAACCGTCCCGGAGCTCCGCCCCGGTCCCCGATGCCATCAGGAACGTTCCTTCGCCCCGCGCCCGTGCCACCCGCTCCGGAAACGCCAGAGCCGCGACCAGCCCGACCGCCGCGTCGTCGGACCCGGCCGACCCGGATGACCCGTTCCTCGTTGTCCCCAGCGAGGACGACAGCCGTCGTACCTCCTGCCGCCAGCGGGCCGCATAACCGTCCTGCCCCCGCCGCGCGGTACGCAGCGCCGCCGCCAGATCGTCCCCGTACTCCCGGGGCGGCTCCTCGCTCAGCAGCGCCACCACCTCGGCCGCCCGCCGCCCGCCCACCTCGGCCGCGCCGTCCAGCAGGGCCCGCGCCAGCCGGGGGTGCAGGCCGAGCCGGGACATCCGTACGCCCCGGTCCGTCACCCGCCCCGCCGCGTCCACGGCGCCCACCGCCGTCAGTACCTCCCGGGCCGCGCCCATCGCCCCGGCAGGCGGCGGATCGAGCAGCGCGAGCCCCGAGGCGTCCGGATCGCCCCAGCACGCCGCCTGCAACGCGAACGCCGCGAGGTCGGCGACCTTGATCTCCGGCGACGGGAAGCGCGCGAGCCGCCCGTCCTCCGCCTGCTCCCAGCACCGGTACACCGCCCCCGGCGCCTCACGCCCGGCCCGGCCCGCCCGCTGCCGCCCCGCCGCCTGCGAGGCCCGTACGGTCGTCAGCGCGCTCAGGCCCCGCGCATGGTCGGTACGGGGCTCCCTGGCCAGTCCGGAATCGACGACGACCCGCACCCCCGGCACCGTCAGCGACGACTCCGCGACCGAGGTCGCCAGCACCACCCGCCGGCCGTCGGACGAACCGGCCAGCACCGCATCCTGCACGGCCGCCGGAGCCCGCCCATGCACCTGAAGCACCTCGGCAGCCACCCCGCTGAGCTGCCCGGCGACCCGCCCGATCTCACCCACACCGGGCAGAAAACACAGCACGTCCCCCTCGCGCTCCGCGAGCGCCCGGCGCACCACCGAGGCGACATGCGTCAGCAGCGCCGGATCGACCCTCATCCCGTGCGGCGGTTTCACCGGCCGGGACGGCGGCGCCCACACGACCTCCACCGGATGCGACACGCCCTGCGCCTCCACCACCGGGGCATCGCCCAGCAGCCGCGCCCAGCCCTCCGCGTCCGTCGTCGCCGACGCGGCCACCAGCCGCAGATCCGGCCGCAGGGCGGCCCGTACGTCGAGCAGGAACGCGGCGACCGTGTCCGCGTCCAGATGCCGCTCGTGGCACTCGTCGATGATCACCACATCGATCCCGGCGAGCTCCTGGTCGCGCTGGAGCCGCTGGAGCAGCACCCCGGTGGTGACGACCTCCACCACCGTGTCGCGCCCCACCACGCGCTCCCCGCGGACCGTGAAGCCCACGCGTCCGCCCGGCTGCTCCCCGAGCAGCCAGGCCATCCGCCGTGCCGCCGCCCGCGCCGCGATCCGCCGGGGCTCGGCGACCACGACCCGCCGAACCGCACCGGTGCCGGTCAGCCCGGCAAGGACGAGCGGTACGAGGGTCGTCTTGCCGGTCCCGGGCGGCGCGCAGAGCACGGCGACGCCCCGCTCGTCGAGCGCCCGCTCCAGGGCGGGCACAGCGGTACGTACGGGCAACTGGTCCAGCGCGTCGGTACGGATCACGCCCCCAGTCTCGTACGCCGCACCGACAGCCCCGAACGCCGGACAGGCCCTAATCCCGTTCGCAGACGAAGATCGCCGTCCCGGGGATGAGGTTGCCGCGCAGCGGGGACCAGCCGCCCCACTCCTGGTTGTTCCACGCGGGCCACTCCGGCTCGACGAGATCGACCAGCCGGAAGCCGCCGGCCACCACGTCCCGGACCCGGTCACCGAGCGTCCTGTGGTGCTCGACGTACACGGCGTTGCCCTCTTCGTCCTGTTCCACATAGGGGACACGGTCGAAGTACGAAGCGGCGACCGACAGTCCCTCGGGACCGGGCTCGTCGGGGAACGCCCAGCGGATCGGGTGGGTCACCGAGAACACCCACCGGCCGCCGGGCCGCAGCACCCTGCGCACCTCCCGGAACACCTGCACGGGATCGGCGACGAACGGCACCGCGCCGTAGGCCGAGCAGGCCAGGTCGAAGGAGCCGACCCGGAACGGCAGCTTCCCCGCGTCCGCCTCGACCAGCGGGATGCCCTCGCCGATGCGCAGCGCGTGCTGGAGCTGGCGGTGGGAGAGGTCCAGGGCCACCGGGCGCGCGCCCTGGGCGGCCAGCCAGCGGGAGCACTGGGCGGCGCCGGCGCCGATCTCCAGGACGTCCAGGCCGTTCAGTGAGGCGGCGGGGCCCAGCAGCGCCGCGTCGGCCTCGTCGAGTCCTTCAGGTCCCCAGACGAAGCGGTCGTCCCCGAGGAAGGCCCCGTGGTCGCTCTGGTACTCGTCGGCGTTCCGGTCCCACCAGCCGCGACTTGCCCGGCTGCTTTCCGATTCTCCGGCGATCCGGCGCGTTGCTTCCGGTTCGGCCTCATGGATCTCTTGGCTCATCGTGCCCGTCGTTGTAGTTTGCCTTCACCCGTCGCACGCGGTATCCACCGGTGGGTACCCGGTGGTACGGACGCGTGCCCAAGACACATTGCCGTGGCCGATGTGGCCTCGGGGAACATGAGTTGTGCCGGGAATGGGTCGTTGTGCCCCGGGTGTGCGCCTTCGCGCATTGACCCTGTCCGGCTGCCCCCGTATGCTACAAGTTGCGCTGCGAGCCTGCGCGCCTCAGACCTAGCAGGCCGCGCTCGCGTCTGTTGAATGTCCCCTCGGTTGTCGAGGCGGCGCCCGTACGACGGGTTGGTCGCTTTCCAGGCTGTCCGGCTTCTGCAGAGGCGATACGGGCTTTCGGCGTAGCAGTACCTACGACTCACTGTCCGTACCGGAGCCCTTTCCCACATGACGAGCAGCACCGAGACCACCGCCACCACTCCGCAGGTTGCGGTCAACGACATCGGCGACGCGGACGCGTTCCTCGCGGCGATCGACGAGACGATCAAGTACTTCAACGACGGCGACATCGTCGAAGGCGTCATCGTCAAGGTTGACCGGGACGAGGTTCTCCTCGACATCGGTTACAAGACCGAAGGCGTCATCCCGAGCCGCGAGCTCTCGATCAAGCACGACGTCGACCCGAACGAGGTCGTCAAGGTCGGCGACGAGATCGAGGCCCTGGTTCTCCAGAAGGAGGACAAGGAAGGCCGCCTGATCCTCTCGAAGAAGCGCGCTCAGTACGAGCGTGCCTGGGGCACCATCGAGAAGATCAAGGAAGAAGACGGCATCGTCACCGGTACCGTCATCGAGGTCGTCAAGGGTGGTCTCATCCTCGACATCGGCCTCCGTGGCTTCCTGCCGGCTTCCCTCGTCGAGATGCGTCGTGTCCGCGACCTCCAGCCCTACGTGGGCAAGGAGCTCGAGGCCAAGATCATCGAGCTGGACAAGAACCGCAACAACGTGGTCCTGTCCCGCCGCGCCTGGCTCGAGCAGACGCAGTCCGAGGTTCGCCAGACGTTCCTCACGACCCTGCAGAAGGGTCAGGTCCGCTCCGGCGTCGTCTCCTCGATCGTCAACTTCGGTGCCTTCGTGGACCTGGGTGGCGTCGACGGTCTCGTGCACGTCTCCGAGCTGTCCTGGAAGCACATCGACCACCCGTCCGAGGTTGTCGAGGTCGGCCAGGAAGTCACCGTCGAGGTCCTCGACGTGGACATGGACCGCGAGCGCGTGTCCCTGTCGCTCAAGGCGACGCAGGAAGACCCGTGGCAGCAGTTCGCCCGGACGCACCAGATCGGTCAGGTCGTCCCGGGTAAGGTCACGAAGCTCGTTCCGTTCGGTGCGTTCGTGCGCGTCGACGAGGGCATCGAGGGCCTGGTCCACATCTCCGAGCTGGCCGAGCGCCACGTGGAGATCCCGGAGCAGGTCGTCCAGGTCAACGACGAGATCTTCGTCAAGGTCATCGACATCGACCTCGAGCGTCGTCGCATCAGCCTCTCGCTGAAGCAGGCCAACGAGTCCTTCGGCGGCGACCCGGCCTCGGTCGAGTTCGACCCGACGCTGTACGGCATGGCCGCGTCGTACGACGACCAGGGCAACTACATCTACCCCGAGGGCTTCGACCCCGAGACCAACGACTGGCTCGAGGGCTTCGAGGCTCAGCGCGAGGTCTGGGAGACCCAGTACGCCGAGGCGCAGCAGCGCTTCGAGCAGCACCAGGCCCAGGTCATCAAGTCCCGCGAGGCCGACGAGGCCGCTGCTGCCGAGGGCGCTGCTGCCCCGGCCGGCAGCGCTCCGGCTGCCTCGGGCGGCACCGGTGGCGGCGGCTCGTACTCCTCGGAGTCCGATGACAACTCCGGCGCCCTGGCGTCGGACGAGGCACTGGCCGCGCTGCGCGAGAAGCTGGCGGGCGGCCAGAGCTGACGCTCTGACCCCGGTCGCTCATCGGCAGTAGCTGTAGAGCACTGAGTGAGGCCCGCTCCCTTCGGGGGCGGGCCTCACTCATGTCTCCGGGGAGTTCGGGGGGACTCCGAGGGTTACGGCGTGACGGTGATGTTCGTCAGCCCCTTGCCGCCGGTCACGGTGTTGCTGCTGTGCACGGTGGTCCGGCAGTTCGACGAGTTGTTGGTGACGTTGATGGCGAGCTGCTTGTCGCCGCCGGCGCCGGTGAGGTCCGAGACGTTGTCGCGGAAGACGGTGCCGCAGCCCCAGCCGCTCTGCTGGGTGTGTGTCTCGTAGCCATTGTTGGTCGTACGGGAGCCCTTGTTGCCCTCGACCAGGACGTCGTTGCCCTTCACGTCGATCCAGGAGTCGTCGTAGTTGGCGCCGGTCAGACCGCTGCCGTCGAAGGTGTTGCCGATGATCCTGGCTCCGGTGGTGCCTTCCTTGATGTCGATGTTCTCGCCGCCGACCCCGGGGCCGATCACGTTGTTCAGGATCTGGGCCTGGTCGCTCCGGTCGGTGAGACCGCCGGCCGAGCCGACGTAGACGCCCTCGCCCATGCCGCGGCCGTCGTGCCCGGTGTCGTAGATGCGGGAGTTCCTGAGAATCCCGTTCCGGCTGGACGTGCGGAAGTGGACGCCCTCCATGTCCAGGTCGTGCACGGTCACCGAGTCGATGACGACGCTGTTCGCGGCGTCGGTCATGATGCCCTTCTGCCCACCGGTGACGGTGATGCCCTGGACGGTCCAGTACGAGGCGCCGTTGAGGTGCAGCCCGTAGCCGCCGCCCGCCGTGAGCACCGCCCTGCTGGAGCCGGTGAGGGTGATCCGGGCGGCGGACGTGCCCGGGGTGGTCGCCTTGAAATTGCCGGTGTACGTACCGTCGGCGAGCCGGATCGTGTCTCCGGGAGCCGCGGCGACGAGTGCGGACTTGAGCTGGGCCGTCGTGGTCACGTCGATGACGGCGGCCTGCGCGGGGCCTGCGGTGGCCAGAGCGAGGCCGCCGGTGGCGAGAGCGAGGCCGCCGGTGGCGAGAGCGGTGGCCAGCAGAGCGGTGAGAGAGGTGCGGGTTCGCATGTGGGGGTGCCTTCCCGTCGAAGGGTTCGAGACGTTCTCGTACATGAACAGGGGGCGAGTGTCTGAACGTGCTGCCCAGTGACGGTAGGGAGTGGTGGTGGTCATGTCAAGGTCTGGACCAATGTTTCCTTCAGGGTGGTGAACAGAGGGAAATGTGCGGGACACACGAGAAGTTGACGGGCCGTAACTTCTCCTGGGCGTGGACGCCGATTGCCCGCGCTGCGCACCCGTGTTCCGGCCTGACCGGCAGTGAATGGGGTACAGAGCCGGGAATGCCCGTGCCCCCGGAGGCGTTCTTCTGGGGGAATACGAGGAGGAGCGGTAACCGTGCCTGATCCGCAGAATTTGTATGAATGGGAGCCGGAGGGCCTGGCCGTCGTCGACATGGCGCTCGCCCAGGAGTCGGCCGGTCTGGTCATGCTCTACCACTTCGACGGATACATCGACGCGGGCGAGACCGGCGAGCAGATTGTCGACGGCCTGCTCGAAACGCTGCCTCACCAGATCGTGGCGCGCTTCGACCACGACCGGCTCGTCGACTACCGTGCGCGGCGCCCCCTGCTGACGTTCCGGCGCGACCGCTGGGCGTCGTTCGAAGCCCCGACGCTGGACGTCCGCGTCGTCCAGGACGCCACCGGAGCGCCCTTCCTCCTGCTGTCCGGACCCGAGCCGGATGTGGAGTGGGAGCGGTTCGCTGTCGCCGTGGAGCAGATCGTGGAGCGGCTTGGTGTGCGCCTCGCGGTCAACTTCCACGGCATCCCGATGGGCGTCCCGCACACCCGCCCGGTCGGTATCACCCCGCACGGCAACCGCACCGACCTGATGCCCGGCCACCGCAGCCCGTTCGACGAGGCGCAGGTGCCCGGCTCGGCGGAGGCTCTCGTCGAGTACCGCCTGATGGAGTCGGGACACGACGTACTGGGCGTCGCCGCCCACGTGCCGCACTACGTGGCCCGTTCCTCGTATCCCGACGCCGCGCTCACCGCACTCGAAGCGATCACCGGCGCGACCGGTCTGGTCCTGCCGAGTGTCGCGCACACGCTGCGCACCGAGGCACACCGCACACAGACCGAGATCGACCGGCAGATCGGCCAGGGCGACGAGGAGCTCGTCACGCTCGTCGAGGGCCTTGAGCACCAGTACGACGCGGTCGCGGGCGCCGAGACCCGGGGCAATCTCGTGGCGGAGCCCGTCGATCTGCCGTCCGCGGACGAGATCGGCCTCGAATTCGAGCGGTTCCTCGCCGAGCGCGAGGGCGACGTCTGACCGGGCCATGACGGCCCGGCGGGGTGGGGACTAGGCTGCCGTTCATGCTGAAAGTGGGCCTGACCGGCGGTATCGGCGCCGGCAAGAGCGAGGTGTCACGGCTGCTCGTCGGCCTCGGCGCCGTACTGATCGATGCCGACAGGATCGCGCGCGAGGTCGTCGAGCCCGGAACCCCCGGGCTCGCGGCCGTCGTGGACGCTTTCGGCCCCGGAGTCCTGAGCGCCGACGGCACCCTGGACCGTCCCGCGCTGGGCGCGATCGTCTTCGCCGACGCCGACCGGCTCGCCGCGCTCAACGCGATCGTCCACCCGCTGGTCGGCGCACGCTCCGCCGAGCTGGAGCGGGCCGCGGGCCCCGATTCCGTCGTCGTCCACGACGTCCCGCTCCTCACCGAGAACAGCCTCGCACCCCTGTACGACTTGGTCGTCGTCGTGGATGCCACCCCCGAGACCCAGCTCGACCGTCTTGTACGGCTGCGCGGGATGACGGAGTCAGATGCCCGCGCCCGGATGGCGGCGCAGGCGACGCGTGAGCAGCGAAGGGCCGTCGCCGACCTGATCATCGACAACGACGGGCCGCTGGAGGCGCTGGAACCGCAGGTCCGCAAGGTCTGGGCGGACCTGGAGGAGCGAGCGGCGGCCGGCTGACCCTCCGCCCCCGCGCCGCCCCGTCCCCACCGGACCGTACGGAACGCCCTGTGCCCACGGGATCGTACGGAATACCGTGACCCGGGCGGACGTTGGAAACGGGCGAGCGAGGGGAAGGATGCGAGCGTGCCCGAGACGAACCCGGAAACCCATGTCATCGACTTCCGTGCGGCCGAGCACCTACTGGCTGCACGCGATCCACGGGGTGCCGTCAAGCTGCTCGACTCGGTGATAGCCGCCCATCCGGAGAACACGGCGGCCCGCCTGCTGCGGGCCAGGGCCTTCTTCGCCGCGGCCCAACTGCGCCCGGCCGAGCTGGAATTCGAGCTCGTCCTGGAACGTGAACCGGACAACGCCTTCGCGCACTTCGCCCTGGCCCGCACCTTCCAGCGGGCCGGCCGCCCCGGTCAGGCCACCCGGCACTTCCGGCTCGCCGCCGCGCTCGACCCGAAGCCGGAGTATCTGAAGGCCGCACGCTTCGACGAACGGGCCTGATCCGGTACGTCCTGATCCGGTACGTGGGGTCAGCGGCTCCGGTGCGTGGGGTCAGCGGCCGAGCCTGCCGCGCCCGCCGTGATCGGGTTCGTACGGTGGGATGTCGCGTCCGGGCTGGTAGTGCGGCCCCTGCCGGATGTGGTGGACGACGACGCCGATGTCCGTGAGCGTCAGCACCAGCAGGACACCGCAGGCCGCGGCCCAGACGGGTCGGTCGGTCAGGATGAAGGCCACCAGGCCGAAGACCGCCCAGCTCAGGCCGAACAGGGCCAGAGCCAGCCGCATCCGCAGGGGGCTGCGCGCAGTCGCGGGTTCGCTGCCGGTACGCATACTGATCGCCTCACCTCCCAGCATGGACCTCCCGGCCGGTGCAGAAAAGCGCGGCGACGGAGTGTGACCGGCCGGGCCCGCCGCGTACCGCTGGACCAATCGGCGGGGAATGGCCGCCACCGCCCGTACGTTCGGCTGGACATGAGCGGACAACTGATACGTGAGGGGCACTCAGGGATCGGGCCGGGCACCATTACTCCGGACGCGAGCATCCTGGAACTGGGCTGCGGGGCGGGCCGGGTGACGCACCCACTGGTCGCACGCGGGTTCCGGGTGACCGCCGTCGACGAAATTGCCACAGATGCTGGAGCGTGTGCGGGGGGCCCGCACCGTACAGAGCCCCATCGAGTCGCTGGATCTTGAGGGGGAGACCTTCGACTGGTGATGCTCGCGTCGTTCCTGGTGCATACGAGCGATCACCGGGTCCGCGAGGGGCTGCTGCGGACCTGCCGTAGACACGTCAAGGACGGCGGGGTCGTCCTCATCCAGCGGGAAGGCGCCGATTACGGCACGAATCTTCCGCGCGAGCGCGTGGACGCGGAAGCGGGCTGCACTATTCGGATCGTCTCGGCCGAACCGGTCGGGGGCTGGGTGCGCGCGGTGCGCGCCGAGTACCACTTCGACGACGCGCGGTGGACTCGGACGTTCCAGTCGCGCGAGCTCTCCGTGGAGGAGTTCGAGGGCCATCTCGACGCGGCCGGTCTGACGGTGGACCGCTATCTCACCGAGGACGGCGTGTGGGTGCGCGCACGTCCCAAGTAGCCCCGAAATCAAGGGGGATCGGTGGTCCGGAAGGCGATGAGTTCCGGACCCCGGCCCGGTCTACCTCTTTGTAAGCGCTACGGAAGCGAAGCAGTCAAAGCCCCGGCACCGGTCTCGCACCCGGCATCCGGCTTCCGCGCACCATGCACCCCTGAGGAGACCTCTGTCATGTCTGCAACCACCCGCGCCGCCGCAGCCACGTCCGCCGCAGCCACGTCCGCCACGAGCCCGTCCGCCGCTGAGCCGAAGCGCGGCCGGGGCGCCGTCGTACTGACCGGAGCCCGCTACCTCCTGGCGTTCTTCTTCGCGTTCAGCGCGTTCGCCAAGCTCGTCGCGCACGAGTCGGCGGTGGAGTCCTTCGACCGGATGGGCTGGGGCGGCGGCGCGATGTATGTGATCGGCGGCCTGGAGATGGCGGGTGCCGTCGCCCTGCTGATCCCGCTGCTGTCCGGAGTGGCGGCGATCGCGCTGGCCGCGCTGTCGGCGGGCGCCTCGATCGTGCAGCTGACGCTCCTCGACCCGCCGCTCGCGGTCATGCCCGCCCTGCTCGTCGTCGTGTTCGTGCTGATCGCCCGCGACCGGCACGACCGGACGGCACGGCTGCTTGCGCTTCTGGGCCGGCGCGCATAAGACCGACCGGCACATGGGGGGGTGGAAGAAGGAGCGGGGCTGGGTGCAGCTGCAAGGCGGAGGATTGAGGCAACGCGATGGGGTCTCCCTTGCTCGAGCGGAGCCGAGAGCTTGGGGAAGTTGGTGATTGACGACAACGCGGCAGATGTGCGTGCCCAGCCCCGCGACGCCGCTCCCCATGTGCCGGTCGGTCTAAGTACGGTGGAGCGGATGCCCTTCCGCTCCTCGCGCGCGACCGACTCCCGGGGGAACCATCCATGGCCCACCGCCTTTCCCGCGCCTGCACAGCACTGGCGACAGCCCTCACCGTGGTCTCCTGCGCGGGCGCGGCTCCGGAGGGTTCCGCCGCGCCCTCCGCTCCCTCCGGTTCGCGCCCGCTCTCAGTGACCCCCGGCCGTGTCCCGGCCAGGAGGGCGCGACCTGCGCCGATCTGACGGTGCCACTGGACCGTACGGGCAAGGTCGGCGGCACCCTGAAGCTCCAGGTGCTCACCGCGGGCCGCCCCGACGCACCGCGCGGCACCCTGCTCTTCCTCACCGGCGGCCCCGGCCGGCCAGGGGTGTCCATCGCCCCCACCATCCGCAAGCGGCTCCCGAAGGCACTCGCCGAGTACCGCCTGGTGATGATCGACCAGCGCGGCACCGGCGCTGCGGCCATCGACTGCCCCGCGCTCCAGAGCGAGGCCGGCAGCAGCGACACCGTCGCCCCCACCGCGGGGGCGTCCGCCCCGCTCGCCGGCCGGGAAACCGCGCTGGACCGCGCGGTGCGGCGGATCGAGCCGGGCACCGTCTGGCCCTTCGAGCCCAGGACCGCGGGCGAACAGGGAATGCCGCAGACCTGCCTGCCCTGGCCCGCATCCCGCCCCGGCGCCTCCGTACCGGACCGGAAGCTGTCCATGCCGGTCCTGCTCCTGTCAGGCGACCGCGACCTGTCGACACCGCCCGCCTGGGCCCGGCAGGTGGCCGCCGAACAGCCCCGCGCACGGCTGACGGTCATCGGCGGGGCGGGGCACTCCACCCAGAGCAGATCCGACGGGGGAGCGAAGGCGGCCCAGGAGTTCCTGCTGAGGTAGCGCGCTCGCTCAGTGGATGACGGTGTAGCTGCGCCAAGGTCCCGTACGGGGCTCGGTGAAATCGGTGAGGGTGGTCGCGAGGTACGTCGTGTCGCCACCGCTGCAGTTGCGGGTCCGGTAGAGCACGACGTCGACCAGGGTGCCGTTGTGGACCTCGTGGGCCCCCAGCGGCAGCCGGTGACAGCCCCTCACGCTCGGGCTGTGCACGGAGATCACGGCGTGCCGCTCGGTGGTGTACGTGACCGGTCCGACGGCGGTGCGTCCCAGACCGGAACAACCCGAGACGGTCAGGGTGAGGAGCGCTGCTCCGGCTGCGATGCGGAGACGGCGTCGACGGTGGCGATCGGGCACGGTCACGGACATGGGCGGGTCCTCGTCTGCTCGTCCGGCGCATCTTTACGTCACGGAGACATGCTGGCGCTGGCCACCTTGCCCGCTGCCCGCCGCTCCGGCATCCGGTGTGCGGCCGGCCGGGCGACAGCTGTGCGGACGGAGGTTCGAGCGGTGCCCGAATGGGGCATACCGTGGTAATAGGGGCAATTTCCAGGTCGGCTGTCAGGGGGCCGAGATGGTCCAGGAGCTATTGATCGCAGCAGTGGGGGCGGTGTCGGTGGGCGTGGTGTACGCGACGGCAGCGGCCCGGGTCGTCAAGCAGTACGAGCGGGGGGTCGTGCTGCGGCTCGGCCGGCTCCGCCGCGATGTTCGGGAGCCGGGCTTCACGATGATCGTTCCGGTCGTGGACCGGCTGCGCAAGGTCAACATGCAGATCGTGACGATGCCCGTGCCCGCACAGGACGGCATCACCAGGGACAACGTCACGGTCAGGGTCGACGCGGTCATCTACTTCAAGGTGGTCGACGCGGCGAGCGCCGTCGTGCAGGTTGAGGACTACCGGTTCGCGGTCTCACAGATGGCACAGACGTCGTTGCGGTCGATCATCGGCAAGAGCGACCTGGACGATCTGCTGTCCAACCGGGAGAAGCTCAACCAGGGCCTGGAGCTGATGATCGACAGCCCTGCGGTGGGCTGGGGCGTGCAGATCGACCGGGTCGAGATCAAGGACGTGTCCCTGCCGGAGACGATGAAGCGCTCCATGGCACGGCAGGCCGAGGCCGACCGGGAGCGGCGCGCGCGGGTCATCAACGCCGACGCGGAGCTCCAGGCGTCCAAGAAGCTCGCAGAGGCGGCCAAGGAGATGTCGGGACAGCCGGCGGCGCTGCAATTGCGTCTGCTGCAGACCGTGGTCGCGGTCGCGGCGGAGAAGAACTCCACCCTCGTTCTGCCGTTCCCCGTCGAGCTCCTCCGCTTCCTGGAGCGGGCCACGCCGCCGCAGCAGGAACCCGCCCCCGAGCGGCTGGCCGAGAAGCCGACGCCGCCCGTGTGGCCCCAGCAGCCGCCGGACGCCGCCGCACCGGTGCCGACGCCGTCCGACGCCGAGCAGCTCACCCCGCACTGACCCCTTTCGCTCCGCCCTGACCTGCGATGACCGTGGGGCGGGGCTCGTTGTCAGACCACCCGCCTAGACTCGCCAGTCATAAGCAGTCGGCCGCGAATCGAGGCAGAAGGGGGGCGGCATCAGGGTGCGGAGCCAACGGGATCAACAGAACCGGTGGAGCGTGCGGGGCGGGCAGGACGAGCAGAGCCTTGCCGCCGACCGTCTGCTCCGCCGCGCAGCCGTGTTCCTGCCCGCTGCCCTGCCGAGAGACGGCCGGATCGCCTTCTGGGACCCGGAAGGACCGAGCGATTCCGCGGCCGTCGACGGCCTGCCCGGTACGACCGCCGAGCTCACCGTCGTACGGCGACAGGGGGCGGACGGCGTCCGCAGGCACACGGTGCAGGCGGTGCTGCTGCCCCTGGCCGACGCCGTCCCGCTGCTCGTCCGGGCCCGGCACCTCGCCTCCGCCCACCCCGCCACCCGGTGCTGGGGAGCGGCCGCGCTGCACGCCCTCAACCTGGTGGCGCGCGGCAGGCTTCTGCCCGGACTGACAGCCGACGACCACGACGCATGGCGTGCCGGACCGAGGGACGCCGAGGACGTGGCGCACCTCAGAGCCGTCGCCGCAGCCATGCCGCCCGAAGGCCACGCGGTCCCGCTGCCGGACCGTACGCCGCTCCAGGTGGCCGAGCCGGCGTCCCTGCTGGGCTCCTTCCTCGACGCGGTCGCCGACACCCTGCCGCGTACGCCGGCCGCCGCGTACGCGATGGGGGCGCCCTTCGCCGCCCGCGAGGCACAGCACCTGCCCGGCGCGCGCGCCTGGGCCGTCGAGGTGGCGGCGGGGCTGGACGCGGGGGTCAGGGTCTCGCTCCGCCTGGACCTGTCGGCGTACGAGCTGTTCGACACCGCCGAGACCTACGGCACCGACAGCGACGGGGAGAGCGATAGCGCGCCCGCCGCCCGCCATGCCGCCGCGGCCATCACCCAGGTCCACAGCCTGGCCGACCCGACGTACGTCATCGACGCGGCGGCCCTGTGGCACGGCGGGGGAGGAGACGCGTTCGGCCCCCGGGCCAGGATCGACGCGGTGCTGGCACTGCGCCGCGCCGCCCGCGTCTGGTCGCCGCTGGAACGGTTTCTCGACCAGCCGGTCCCCGATGTGCTCGCCCTCACCGAGGACGAGCTCTACGAGCTGCTGAGCGACGCGGGGGCACGGCTGGCGGGTGCGGGCGTCGCCGTCCACTGGCCACGGGAACTGGCCCGCTCGCTCACCGCTGCCGCCGTCGTCCGGACCGCTCCGGGCTCGGCCACCGACGGCACCTCGTTCTTCGACGCCGAGCAGTTGTTCTCCTTCAACTGGCAGCTGTCACTGGGCGACGAAGCGCTCACCGAGGCCGAGATGGACACGCTGGCCGAGGCCCACCGGCCCGTGGTGCGGCTGCGCGACCAGTGGGTCGTGGTCGACCCCGCGCTCGTACGCAAGGCACGCAAACGCGAGTTGGGCCTGCTGGACCCGGTGGACGCCCTGGCCGTCGCACTCACCGGCAGTGCCGAGGTCGACGGCGAGCAGGTCGAGGCGGTGCCGGTCGGCGCCCTCGCCGCGCTCCGCGCGCGTATCGTCTCCGACGACGCCACCGTGCCGCCGCCGCCCGGTCTCGACGCGACCCTGCGCGATTACCAACTGCGCGGCCTGGCCTGGCTGGACCGGATGACCTCACTCGGTCTGGGCGGCTGCCTCGCCGACGACATGGGCCTGGGCAAGACGATCACCGTCATCGCGCTCCACCTGCACCGCGCCCACCCCGCGCCCACGCTGGTCATCTGCCCGGCCTCACTCCTGGGCAACTGGCACCGCGAGATCAACCGCTTCGCGCCCGGTGTCCCCGTCCGCCGTTTCCACGGCACCGACAGGACCCTCGCGGACCCCGACGGCGGCTTCGTCCTCACGACGTACGGCACGATGCGCTCCAGCGCGACCCAGCTCGCCGCGCACACCTGGGGGCTGGTCGTCGCCGACGAGGCCCAGCACGTGAAGAACCCGCACTCCACCACCGCCAAGGCACTGCGCACCATCCCCGCCCCCGCCCGCGTCGCCCTCACCGGCACCCCCGTGGAGAACAACCTCTCGGAACTGTGGGCACTGCTCGACTGGACGACCCCCGGACTGCTCGGCCCGCTCAAGGCGTTCCGCGCCCGGCACGCCCGGATCGTCGAGAACACCGGCACGGCGGCGGGACTGGGTAACGAGGAAGCGGTCGAGCGGCTCTCCCGGCTGGTCCGCCCCTTCCTCCTGCGCCGCAAGAAGTCCGACCCGGGCATCGCGCCCGAACTGCCGCCCAAGACGGAGACCGACCACCCCGTCTTCCTCACCCGGGAACAGGTCACGCTCTACGAGGCCGCGGTACGCGAGACCATGGCCTCGATCGAGGCGGCGGAAGGCATCGCCCGCCGCGGACTGATCATGAAACTGCTGTCCTCGCTCAAGCAGATCTGCAATCACCCCGCGCAGTACCTCAAGGAGGAGCCCACCAGGCTCACCGGCCGCTCGGGCAAGCTCGCCCTGCTCGACGAACTCCTCGACACGATCCTGTCCGAGGACGGCTCCGTCCTGATCTTCACCCAGTACGTGACGATGGCCCGGCTCCTCTCCGCACACCTCGCCTCCCGGGCCATCCCCTCCCAACTGCTGCACGGGGGTACGCCGGTGGCCGAGCGGGAGCGGATGGTGGACCGCTTCCAGTCCGCCGAGGTGCCCGTCTTCCTGCTCTCCCTCAAAGCCGCCGGCACCGGACTGAATCTCACCCGCGCCGCCCATGTCATCCACTACGACCGCTGGTGGAACCCGGCCGTCGAGGAACAGGCCACCGACCGGGCGTACCGCATCGGCCAGACCCAGCCGGTGCAGGTGCACCGGCTGATCGCGGAGGGCACGGTCGAGGACCGGATCGGTGAACTGCTGGAGTCCAAGAGGGCCCTGGCGGACGCGGTCCTCGGCACCGGGGAGACGGCCCTGACGGAGCTCAGCGACCGTGACCTGGCCGACCTCGTCTCCCTCCGGAAGCCCGCATGAGCCCCCGCCCGGCCGCCCGCCCCGGCCTCTCGCCCGGCGACCGCTCCGCACCCCGCTCCGGGACGGCGCCCCGTTCCCGTCCGGGCCCCGACGATCTGCGGCGCACCTTCGAAGCGGTTCCGGCCCGCACCCGCGACGACGAGGGACCGTTCGCGGACAGCTGGTGGGGCCGTGCCTGGGTGGACGCCCTGGAGTCCCTGTCGATGGACGAGGGACGGCTCGCCCGCGGCCGTGCGTACGCGGACGGCGGTCATGTCGCCGCGATCACCGTCACCCCCGGCCGGGTCATCGCCTACGTCCACGGCAGCCGCCCCCGCCCGTACCGTGCGGAGCTGCGCCTGCGCACCTTCTCCGACACCGACTGGGACACCTTCCTCGACGCCGTCGCCGCCCGGCCCGGACACCTCTCCGCGCTGCTCGACAAGGAGATGCCGCACTCCCTGGTCGAGACGGCGGGAGAGACCGGTATCCGGCTGCTGCCGACCGCGGGCGATCTCGACCCGGACTGCTCCTGCCCCGACCACGGCTGGCCCTGCAAGCACGTGGCAGCCCTCTGTTTCCAGACGGCACGGCTCCTCGACACCGACCCGTTCGTCCTCCTGCTGATGCGTGGCAGGGGCGAGCGGGAACTCCTCGACGAGCTGGGCCGCCGTAACGCGGAGCACTCCGCCCGCGAACGGCCCACCGCGCCCCGGACCCCCTCGGTCCTGGCCCGTGAGGCCGTGGCCGACCGCTTCCTGCCCCCGCTGCCGGCGCCCCTCCCGGTCCCGCCGTATCCCGGTCAGCCCCCCTCGTACCCCGACCTGCCCGGCGCGCGCGACCCGCTCTCGCTGGACCACCTCGCCACGGACGCGGCGGCCCGTGCCCACACGCTGCTCACCACCGGCGCCGACCCCCTCGCGGGACTCACCACCTGGCAGGACGCCGTCCGGCTCGCCGCGGCCCGCCCCACCGCCGGACTCACCGCCACCACCCGCGCCCTCTACCGCGAGCTGGCCTACGCGACCAGCCGCACCACCACCGACCTGGCACGCGCCGTGGCCGCCTGGCGGCAGGGCGGCGCCGAGGGCCTTGCGGTCCTGGAGACCCCCTGGGACCCGCCGGCCGGCCCCTTCGACCGGGCACGCCCCGCCCTCGCGGCGGCCGACTTCCCGCGCTTCCAGCCCTGGCGCAACCACCTCACGCACCCGCAGGGCACCCTCCAGCTCCGCTTCGGTCGCGACGGCCGTTGGTACGGCTACGAATCGGACCCGGGCGAGGACGACTGGTGGCCCCGAGCCGTCCCGGACAACGACCCGGTGGGCGCGCTCACCGCACTGCTCGGCGGCTGACCGCCCTCACTGGCGATAGCCGCTCAGGAAACGGCCGATGCGGCTGATCGCCGCGTCGAGGTCGTCGGCGTGCGGGAGGGTCAGGATGCGGAAGTGGTCCGGGCGCGGCCAGTTGAAGCCGGTGCCCTGCACCACCTGGATCTTCTCCCGCAGCAGCAGATCGAGGACGAACCTCTCGTCGTCGACGATGTTGTGCACCTTCGGGTCGATGCGGGGGAACGCGTAGAGCGCGCCCTTCGGCTTGACGCACGACACCCCGGGAATCTCGTTCAGCTTCTCCCAGGCCCGGTTGCGCTGCTCGTACAGCCGGCCTCCCGGTACGACGAGTTCCCTGATCGACTGCCGGCCGCCGAGCGCGGCCTGAATGGCGTACTGCGCGGGCGCGTTGGGGCACAGCCGCATCGACGCGAGCGTGGTCAGCCCCTCCAGATAGTTGCGGGCGTGCTGCTGCGGGCCCGACACCACCATCCAGCCCGAGCGGAATCCCGCGACCCGGTACGTCTTCGACAGTCCGCTGAACGTGAGGCAGACCAGGTCGGGGGCGAGGACCGCCACGCTGTGGTGCTCGGCGTCGTCGTAGAGGATCTGGTCGTAGATCTCGTCGGCGAACACCATCAGTCCGTGCCTGCGGGCCAGGTCGAGGATGCCTTCGAGGATCTCGCGCGGGTAGACGGCTCCGGTCGGGTTGTTCGGGTTGATGATCACGACGGCCCTGGTGCGGTCCGTGATCTTCGCCGCCATATCGGCGAGATCCGGGTTCCAGTCCGAGCCCTCGTCGCAGGTGTAGTGCACGGCCTTGCCGCCCGCGAGTGTGGTCACCGCCGTCCACAGCGGATAGTCGGGGCTCGGGATCAGGACCTCGTCCCCGTCCTCCAGGAGCGCCTGCATGGCCATGGAGATGAGCTCGGACACGCCGTTGCCGAGGAAGATGTCGTCGACGCCGACGTCGGTCAGCCCCATCGCCTGATAGCGCTGCGCCACAGCACGTCGCGCCGACAGGATGCCGCGCGAATCGGTGTAGCCGTGTGCCTGCGGGAGCATCCGGATCATGTCCTGGACGATCTCCTCGGGAGCCTCGAAGCCGAAGAGCGCAGGGTTGCCCGTGTTCAGCCGGAGCACGCTGTGTCCCGCCTCCTCCAGGGCGTTGGCGTGTTCGATGACCGGGCCCCGGATCTCGTAACAGACCTCGTTGAGCTTGCTGGACTGCCGGAACTCCATGCGGTGCCTCCCCGACACGATTGCGATACTTGGTTTTACCAAGTTCGGGCTTGGAAAGTCCAACAACATGTCTAGACTGCGTCGCATGCCACGTCAGCCACAGCCGGCAGCACGACCGGTCCGCCGCCGGAGTTATGACCAGTTCTGCGCCTCCGCCCGCGCCCTCGACTCCGTCGGCGACCGGTGGACGCTGCTGATCGTCCGTGAACTCCTGGGCGGCCCACGTCGGTACACGGATCTGCACGCCGATCTGCCGGGCGTCAGTACGGATGTCCTGGCCTCCCGGCTCAAGGACATGGAGCAGAACGGCCTGGCCGTGCGCCGCCGGCTGCCGCCACCGGCCCCCGCTTCGGTGTACGAGCTGACCGAACGCGGCCACGGCCTGCTGCCGGTCCTGACGGCCCTCTCGGCGTGGGGGGCGCACGCCCTGGACGAGCGCCGCCCGACGGACGCGGTGCGTGCGCACTGGTTCGCCCTGCCGCTGTTGCGCGCCATGGACGGCCTGACCCATGCGGGTGTGGTCGAAGTGACCCTCGACGAGGGCGAGTTCCATGTACGCACCAGTGGGGGCGAGCCGGCGGCCGAGGTGTACGGCTACGGCCCCGCGGAGCGCCCCGACGCCCGTCTCGCGCTCGACGCCGAACTGTGTCTGGAGCTGGGGCGAGGCGAAGTGACTCTTGCCGAGGCGGTCAAGGACGGACGGATCGCGGTGTCCGGCGACAGTCCGCTCGCCGCCGAGATCCGCGGTGAATGACCCCGCACCGAAGGGATCCCGCCAGCCAACTCCCGCGTAGCGTAGCCATTTCGGCCACAAGTGGAGAATGAGGGGTCATCCATGGGACAGCGTGGAGGCGTACGCAGGGCTGTGCTCGTCGGTGTGTGCGTGGTGGCGCTCGGCTTCGTGCCGACGGCCGCGACCGCGACACCGGGCAGCGGGGTGAGCGGCACGGTCGTCGCCAAGGGAACGTCGGCGGGCAAGCTGAAGGTGGCGAGCCCGAAGGGCCGCGCCGATGTGACCTTCCGGACGATCACCATTGAGCCGGGCGGCTCCACCGGCTGGCACACCCACGCCGGTCAGCTGATCGCCGTGGTGAAGTCGGGGACGCTGACCCGTACGCTCAGCGACTGCTCGGTCGAGGTGACGCCCGCGGGCACCTCGTTCATCGAGCCGTCCGGGTCCGGACACCGGCACATCGGGCGCAACACCGGCCCGGAACCGGTCGTCCTGTGGGTGACCTACCTGCTTCCCGAGGGCCGCGCGCTCTCCGACGACGCCGAGGCGGTGGACTGCGGGTGAGACCGGCCGGCCGTGCGGCGGCCGGGGGATGATGGAGCGGTGCGACTCGAACCGATCACCTGGGACCGGCTGGCCGAAGCCCTCGCCGTACACGCCGACACGCTGAAGCCGTCCGACGGCGGGCCCTGGCTCAAGATCGCCGTTGACGGTGCCCCGGCCGCCCGCACCGGTGAGCTCGCCGAACAGGTCGCGGCGGCGCTGAGGAGCCGGGGCCTTTCAGTACTCGCCGTCTCCACCAGCGGCTTCCTGCGCCCGGCCAGTCTTCGGTACGAGTACGGCAAGGAGGACCCCGACTCGTACTTCGACGGCTGGTTCGACACGGGAGCGCTGTGGCGCGAGGTGTTCGGGCCGCTGGAGGCGGGCGGCAGCGGGCGGGTGCTGCCCGACCTCTGGGACCCGGTGAAGGACCGGGCCACCAGGAGCCCGTACCAACTCCTGCCGGAGGGCGGGGTGGTCGTCGTGCACGGCCCGTTCCTGCTCGGGCACTGGTTCCCGTTCGACCTGAGCGTCCATGTGCGGCTCTCGCCCGGCGCACTGCGCCGCCGCACCGAGGAGAGCGAGCGGTGGACCCTGCCCGCGTTCGCGCGATACGAGGACGAGGTGACGCCCGCCGATCGCGCGGACGCGGTGGTACGGGCCGATGACCCGCTCCACCCGGCTTGGTCCGGGCTGGACACCCCCTAGGGTCTCTCGTGCTGCGCCGGGCGCCCGCCGACTGTCGTGACCGCTTCGGCTCCCGCCCGGCAGGCCGCCGCGGCAGCCTCCGTATCGTCCGCCCCGGCGAGGCGCGCGGCGAGGAAGCCGCCGGTGAAGGCGTCGCCCGCCCCCGTCGAGTCGACCGGCTCCCGGACCGGCACGGCGGCGACGCGAGCGGTCACCGTTCCCCCGGCGGCCAGCAGGGCGCCGCGGTCGCCGAGTGTGACCGCGACCAGGGGGGCGTGGCGGCTCAACTTCGCTGCCGCGTCGGCCGGTTCCGGCAGACCGGTGAGCAGGCACGCCTCGTCCGCGTTCGGCAGCAGCAGGTCCACCCCCTCGACGGCGGCCAGGAACCGGTCGACGCCGAGTCCGGTGAGGAATCCGGCGGAGGCCGGGTCCACGCTGACCGGGATGCCCCGCTGCCGCGCCTCCCGCAGGGCGAGCAGGGCGGTGGCCCGGCTCGTCGGGGCGAAGAGGAGGTAGCCGGAGAGGTGGAGATGGCCGATGCCGTCGAGCAGTGACGGCGACCAGTCGGCGGGGGCGAGGCGCAGCACCGCGCAGCTGTCGGTGAGGAAGGTGCGCTCGGCGCTGCCGTCGACGAGCGCGACCACGGTGGCGGTCGGCACCTCCTCGTCCACGGCCAGCTCGGCCCGTACCCCGGCGCGGTGCAGGATCTCCCGGTGCCAGGCCGCGGAATCGGCGCCGGCCCGCGCCAGCAGACGCACGTCATGGCACCCCGAACGCACCGCCCAGCACGCCACGTTGGCCCCGGCCCCGCCCGGCAGCGTGCTGATCCGCGCCGCCGTGTCCGTACCCCGAACCGGCGCCGGACCGTGCCGCACCACCACATCCGTGACCACGTCCCCGACGACGAGCAGGCCGCCCTCGCGCACCGTGCCGCCCTCGCTCGCAGTGCCGCCGCCGCTCACCGTGCCGACGCTGCCGCGATACGGGCGGCCAGGGCCACATTTCCGCGTACCGCGGCCAAGTTGGCCTCCAGGGAGGCCCCTTCGGTGTGCCGCATCAGGTGGTCGAGCAGGAACGGCGTGACGGCCTGCCCCACGACGCCGCGCTCCCGGCATGCGGCGAGTGCGTCGGCCAGCACCCGGTCGTGGACCGCAGGATCCAGCTGGTCTTCCTCCGGTACGGGGTTGGCGACGATCAGCGCCGCCTCCGGCCCGCCGAGCGCTTCCCGGGCCCGCATCACCTCCGCCACCTCCTCGGGGGTGTGCACCGTCCAGTCGACGGGCTCGCCCGAACTGCTGAGATAGAAGCCGGGAAAGTGCGTGGTGCCGAAGCCGAGCACGCCGACCCCGAGTGTCTCCAGGCGCTGGAGCGTGGCCGGAACGTCCAGGATCGACTTCACCCCGGCGCAGACCACGGTGATGCCGATGCGTGCGAGCAGCCGTAGATCCGCCGATTCGTCCTGGGTCTCGGTCCACTCCCGGTGTACGCCGCCGAGCCCACCGGTCGCGAACACCCGCAGTCCCGCCCGGGCCGCCAGGAACGCCGTGGCGGACACCGTCGTAGCCCCGCTCGCACCCGTTGCCAGCGCGGGTGCGAGGTCCCGGTGGCCCAGCTTCCGCATCGCCGGGTCACCGGCGACCTGTTCCAACTGCGTCTTGTCCAGGCCGACATGGGCCCGGCCGTCCAGTACGGCGATCGTGGCGGGGACGGCCCCGGCGGAGCGTACGAGCTCCTCCAGTTCCAGGGCGACCTGGAGGTTGCGGGGGCGCGGCAGGCCGTGCGCGATGATCGTCGACTCGAGGGCGACGACGGGGCGGTGGGCGGCGAGAGCGTCTCGGACCTCGACGGAGAGCGCCGGTTCGTAACGTCGGGCGCCGTCCTCGGGAGTGTGCTCCGGTGTGTTGTGTGGCATGCCCCATCCCTGTCGCGTGCGGGGTGGCCGCAAACCACAGGAAGGGCGTTGGCGTCCCCTGAGGGCAGCCCGTCGCGGGCCGCTCGCTAGGGTGACCGGCCATGACGACACTTGATCAAGCTCCCGCCTCCTTCGCCGTGCACATCCCGGACGCCGAACTCGAACCCGACCCCCTCGACCCGGCGCAGGTGGTCTCGGGCGACCCGGTGGTGAGCGGCAAGGTGCTGTGGGAGTCCCCCGACGGGAAGCAGGTGCGCGGAATCTGGCAGATCACGCCCGGCGTGGTCACCGACACCGAGGCCAACGAACTGTTCGTGGTGGTGAGCGGGCGGGCGACGGTCGCGGTCGAGGGCGGCGAGACGCTGGAGATCGGGCCCGGGGACGCCTGTGTGCTGCGGGAGGGTGACCGTACGACCTGGACCGTCCACGAGACGCTGCGCAAGGCGTACCACATCAGCCTCTGAAGCCTCTGAAGCCTCTGAAGCCTCAGGAGCCGCTGAAGCCTCAGGAGCGTCAGGGTTTGTCCGAGGCTCCGGTGGATAGGGACACCTCGGCGGGCCCGTCCGACGCCTCGTCCGACGCCCCGTCCGCTACGGCGGTCGGCTTGGTGAGCACCCGCCGCAGGGCGAGCGCGGCCATCGGCAGCAGCAGACAGGCGCCGACCACGTTCAGCCAGCTGTAACTCCACTGGGAGACGATCACTCCGGCGACCGCGCCGCCGATGCCCGCCGCCGTGTTCATGGTCAGGTCCGACAGACCCTGCACGGCGGCGCGGGCGGGCTGCGGTACGGAGTCGGTGAGCAGCGCGGAACCGGCCACCAGCCCGGCCGACCAGCCGAGCCCGAGCACGAACAGACCGGCCGCCGTCCGGCCGTGGCTGGAACCGGCGGTGCCGGCCAGCAACGCGGCACACGACAGCAGGCCGACGGCGAGACCAATGACGGAGAGCCGGCCGAAACGGTCGGCCAGCCAGCCCATCACGGGCGAGAACGCGTACATGCCCGCGATGTGTCCACTGATCACCAGGCCGATCAGCTGGATGCCCGCCCCGTGATGGCCGAGGTGGACCGGGGTCATCACCATGATCGAGACCATGGCGGTGTGGGACACGGCCACGGTCACCAGCGCCAGCCGGGCCATCGGCGAGGCGCGCACCGCGGCGACGCCCGCGCGGAGCGAGCGGTTCGCCGCGGTCTGGGTGCCGGCAGGAGCCAGCGCCCGCGCGGTGAGCAGGGGGTCGGGGCGCAGCAGCACCGCGACGACGAGACCCGTGAGCAGGAAGATGGCTGCCGCCCACACGAACGGGCCCGCCGTCTCGGGGATGGCGGTGTCCCGGAAGGCCCGGCCCGCGGGCGCCGCGATATTGGGGCCGAGGACGGAGCCGATCGTGGTGGCCCAGATGACGGTGGAGATCGCCCGGCCGCGCCGGTCCGGTTCCGCCAGGTCGGCGGCGGCGAATCTGGCCTGAAGATTGGCCGACGAGCCGGCCCCGAAACCGGCCATGCCGAGCAGCAGCAGCGGAAAACTGTCCACGACGGTCGCGAGGACCACCAGACTCGCGCCGACCGCGCCGATCAGGTAGGCGAGTACGAGGCCGGGGCGGCGGCCCCGGGAGGTCATCAGCGCGGCGAGCGGCAGCGACAGCAGCGCCGTGCCGGCCACCGAGGCGGTGGGGGCGAGACCGGACAGGGCCTCGGAACCACTCACCTCCGTCGCGAGGACCGGGGCCAGGGCGATACCGATGGGCACGCCGAGGCCGCCGAGTATCTGACTGGCGATGAGAACGGCGGACGTCCGGCGCTGCAGGGCAGGCAGGTCGGAAACCGTGACCGTAGGTGCGGAGAGAGCCTTCTTCACTGGCGCAGTGTGCCAGCTCGTACGCGGGTACGAAAGCGGTTTCCGCACCCCGTGGCGCCGGCGCGCGAGGGCCCGGAACAGCATCGGGCCACGCGCAAGGCCTAGAACAGGGGCTGCGGCAGGACGCCTTCGAGCGCGAGCAGCTGCCGCTTGGTCTCCAGCCCGCCGCCGAAGCCCCCGAGCCCGCCGTCGCTCTCCACGACCCGATGGCACGGCACCACCACCGGCAGCGGATTGGATCCCATGGCGGCCCCCACGGCCTGAGCGGCCCCCGGCTGCCCCACCCGTCTCGCCAGTTCCCCGTACCCGACGACGGTCCCGTACGGCACGCCGGACGCGAGCTCCCGGAGCACTTCGCGGTTGAAGCCGGACGTCAGCGACCAGTCCAGGTCCAGCGTGAATGCGCGCAGCTCACCCGCGAAGTACGCCGCGAACTGGCGTATCGGCTCGGCCAGCCTCGCGGAACCGGGCGGCGCCTCCACCGGCGCCGAGCCGAACCGCGCCCCCAGCTGCCCGAGTGCCTTCTCCCGCACCGCGGGACGGGCATGGAAGATCACGCTCACCAGCCCGGTGCCGGTCGCGACAAGCAGCAGTGGTCCGATGTCGCTCGCGACTGCGGACCACTGCACATCCTGCTCGGTGCTCTTCATGCCGACCACGGTACGACCGGGCACTGACAACGCCCGGTCCGTCCGCCGGTCAGCCCGCCGCCCCGGCTCGTCAGCGGGTGGCGTCCCGCACCACGTCGGGGTTGTTGGTGATGATGCCGTCGACGCCGAAGCCGGCGACCTTGGCCGCGGTCGCCGCGTCGTTGACCGTCCAGGTGTTCACCTGGAGCGGCTTGCCGTGCGCACCCTTCAGCGCCTGAACGGCTGCCACGTAGCCGAGGCTGAGCGTGCTGTGGGACGGGTTGATCTGGTCGGTGAACGCCGCGTACGACGGCAGATCGCCCACGGCCGGGGTGCCGAGGAATCCGGTGATGACATCGGGGCGCTGCGTGTGGACCCGCTTCACGCTGTCCGCGCCGAAGCTCTGGATGATCAGCTTGTGCTCGACGTGGTGGCGGTTGAGCCAGCCCTCGTTGCGCAGGACCTGAAGGGTGTCCTTCTCGATGCCGGGGTAGGTCTCCGGGGCCTTGATCTCCAGGAGCAGCTTCTGGTCGTTGCGCTCGACCCGGTGCAGATACTGCTCCAGCGTCGGGACCCGGGCTCCCGCGTACCGCGCTCCGAACCAGCCGCCCGCGTCGAGCTTCGCGATCTCGGCGGCCGTGAAGTCCTTGACCGCCCAGGGCGCGCGGTCGGGGAAGAGCTCCTCGACGTCGGTGGTCCGCTTGAGGTTCGTGTCGTGCATGACGACCAGGACACCGTCCCGGGTGCGCTGTACATCGTTCTCGACCCAGTCGATGTCCAGGTCGTCCGCCGCGTCGACGGCGGCCAGGGTGTTCTCCGGGGCGTACGCCGAAGCACCTCGGTGCGCGAAGACGACCGGGGCGTCGTGCGAGCCGGCAGCCTGTGTCTGGGAAGCGGTCAGCAGCAGACCACTGCCGCCGAGCAGAGCGGCGACAGTCGTCGAGACGGTTACGGTGCGTACGGACACGGGTTCTCCTCGCGGTCGGAGGTGCGGGCCCATCGAGCGTGGCAGCCGATCACCAACGGAGAACAGGGCAGCGATGGCCACTACGTGAACGGAACCTGCGGTACCGGATCACAGGCGGGATTCCATGCCGATACCATGCGATTCCTATGTTTGCCTGTCGGGCCTCGCCCTTTGGGGCACCCCCCCGAACCCGGGCTTCCGCGAAGGGCTTACCAGCATGCAGGGCACAATTGACGGATTCAGCTACGGCCTCGTGACCCCGGTCGTGGCTTTCCTCATGGCCTGCCTCGGCGCGGCCCTGGGGCTGCGCTGCACGACCCGGTCGCTGCGGACCGAGCGTTCCTTCAAGGCCGGCTGGCTGGCGCTGGGTGCCACCTCCATAGGCTCCGGCATCTGGACGATGCATTTCGTCGCGATGATGGGTTTCACCGTTCGGGAAGCACCGGTCGGCTACGACAAGCCCACTACGTTCGCCAGCCTGGCTCTGGCGATCGTGATGGTCGGAATCGGCATCTTCATTGTCGGTTACCGCGGAGCGACCCGCATGGCACTGATCACCGGCGGCATCATCATGGGCCTCGGCGTCGCGTCCATGCACTACCTCGGAATGGCCGGAATGCGGCTCCAGGGGCAGTTCGAGTACGACACGGTCACCGTGGCCCTCTCCGTCGTCATCGCCGGGGTGGCGGCGACGACGGCGCTCTGGGCGGCCGTGTCCATCCACGGTTTCCTGCCCAGCCTCGGCGCGAGCGTGGTGATGGGCGTCGCGGTGAGCGGCATGCACTACACCGGCATGGCCGCGCTCAGCGTGCATCTCCACCCCGCAGTCGGATCCGGCGTGACCGCGGGCGGCGACGACCCCGCCACTCTGCTCATCCCGATGCTGGTCGGCCCGTTCTGCTTCCTGGTGCTCGCCGGGGCGATCGTGATGTTCGACCCCCTGGTGGTCATGGGCACCCCGGACCGGAACGAGTACCGGCCGGGGCTCCGCGGGACGGGCCGGCGGCCCGGCATCCCCGCCCAGCGCAGACACACACTGCACCGGACACCCGCGGGACGAGGCTCCCGGCCGCCACGGAACCGGTGATCCGACCCCGTTGTCAGTGCCGGGTCGTACGGTGGTTGCATGCGGCCCGTTTCGAAGATCGAACGTTCGGTGGCGCCTTTCGAGGTCGTCAGTCCCTACCAGCCCAGCGGAGACCAGCCCGCGGCCATCGCGGAGCTGGAGCGGCGCATCCGCGCAGATGAGAAGGACGTCGTCCTGCTCGGCGCGACCGGCACAGGCAAGTCGGCGACCACCGCCTGGATGATCGAGAAGCTGCAGCGCCCCACGCTGGTGATGGCGCCGAACAAGACGCTCGCGGCCCAGCTCGCCAACGAGTTCCGCGAGCTCCTGCCCAACAACGCCGTCGAGTACTTCGTCTCGTACTACGACTACTACCAGCCCGAGGCGTACGTACCGCAGTCGGACACCTACATCGAGAAGGACTCCTCGATCAACGAGGAGGTCGAGCGGCTGCGCCACTCCGCGACGAATTCGCTGCTCACCCGGCGTGACGTCATCGTCGTGGCGTCCGTCTCCTGCATCTACGGCCTCGGTACGCCCCAGGAGTACGTGGACCGGATGGTCCAGCTCGAGGTCGGCGACGAGATCGACCGCGACCAGCTGCTGCGCCGTTTCGTCGAGATCCAGTACACCCGCAACGACCTGGCGTTCACCCGGGGCACCTTCCGGGTGCGGGGCGACACCATCGAGATCTTCCCGGTGTACGAGGAGCTCGCCGTCCGCATCGAGATGTTCGGTGACGAGATCGAGGCGCTCTCCACCCTCCACCCGCTGACCGGCGAGGTCATCAGCGAGGACCAGTCCCTCCACGTCTTCCCCGCCAGCCACTACGTCGCGGGCCCCGAGCGCATGGAGAAGGCGGTCAGGGGCATCGAGAAGGAGCTGGAACAGCGCCTCCCCGAGCTGGAGAAGCAGGGCAAGATGCTGGAGGCCCAGCGGCTCCGCATGCGCACCACGTACGACATCGAGATGCTCCGCCAGATCGGCACCTGCTCCGGCGTCGAGAACTACTCGATGCACTTCGACGACCGCGCACCCGGCACCGCCCCCAACACCCTCCTCGACTACTTCCCCGAGGACTTCCTCCTGGTCCTCGACGAATCACATGTCACCGTGCCCCAGATCGGCGCGATGTACGAGGGCGATGCCTCCCGTAAGCGGACCCTCGTCGACCATGGCTTCCGGCTGCCCTCCGCCCTCGACAACCGCCCGCTGAAGTGGGAGGAGTTCCTCGGCCGGATCGATCAGACGGTCTACCTCTCCGCCACCCCCGGGAAGTACGAGCTCTCGCGCGGCGACGGCTTCGTGGAGCAGATCATCCGCCCGACAGGACTCGTCGACCCGGAGATCGTCGTCAAGCCCACCGAGGGTCAGATCGACGACCTGGTGCACGAGATCCGCAAGCGCACCGAGCGGGACGAGCGGGTCCTGGTCACCACCCTCACCAAGAAGATGTCCGAGGACCTCACCGACTACTTCCTGGAGCTCGGCATCCAGGTCCGCTATCTGCACAGCGACGTCGACACCCTGCGCCGGATCGAGCTGCTGCGCGAACTGCGCTCCGGTGAATACGACGTCCTGGTCGGCATCAACCTCCTGCGCGAGGGGCTCGACCTGCCCGAGGTGTCACTCGTGGCCATCCTCGACGCCGACAAGCAGGGCTTCCTGCGCTCCGGCACCTCGCTGATCCAGACCATCGGGCGCGCGGCGCGCAACGTGTCGGGCCAGGTCCATATGTACGCGGACAAGATCACCCCGGCCATGGCGCAGGCCATCGACGAGACCAACCGCCGCCGCGAGAAGCAGATCGCCTACAACACCGAGCGCGGTATCGACCCGCAGCCGCTGCGCAAGAAGATCAACGACATCGTCGCGACCATCGCCCGCGAGGAGGTCGACACCGAACAGCTCCTCGGCTCCGGCTACCGCCAGGCGAAGGGTGCCAAGGCGCCCGTCCCCGCGCTCGGCGGCAAGGCGGCCAAGGGCGCCGCGGCGGGCAGGGGGAAGCCGGACGGCACGGTCGTCACGGACCGGCCCGCGACGGAACTCGCAGGGATCATCGAGGAGATGACGGACCGGATGAGGGCCGCCGCCGCGGATCTCCAGTTCGAGGTGGCCGCACGGCTGCGCGACGAGGTGGGCGAACTGAAGAAGGAACTGCGGCAGATGAGGGAGGCGGGGCTCGCCTGACGGCAGGGAACCCGCTGTGTTGCAGGACCGACACAAAAGCCGCCAGGCCCTCCTGCGCTGTCAGTGCGACTGCGTAGGGTGCGGGGCAACCGCACACACAGGTGGTTGCGGGGACACTCTGAGAGGGGACAGCGCGTGGTGGACGTATCCAAGGGCAATGCGCCCGGGGGCCCTGGCGTCAATCTGACCAAGGGGCAGGCCATCAGCCTGGAGAAGCGGGGCGGGGGAGCCCTCACCGCGGTGCGGATGGGGCTCGGCTGGCAGGCGGCTCCGCGCCGCGGCCTGTTCGGCTCACGGACCCGGGAGATCGACCTGGATGCCTCGGCGGTGCTGTTCGCGGACAAGCAGCCTGTCGACGTCGTGTTCTTCCGCCACCTGGTCAGCGACGACGGTTCGGTCAAGCACACCGGTGACAACCTCGTCGGCGGCGCCGGCTCGGGCGGGGACGACGAGGCCATCCTCGTCGACCTCCAGCGGGTCCCGGTCCACATCGACCAGATCGTCTTCACGGTGAACTCGTTCACCGGCCAGACGTTCCAGGAGGTGCAGAACGCCTTCTGCCGCATCGTCGACGAGACCAACGGCCAGGAGCTCGCGCGCTACACGCTCGACGGCGGGGGGCAGTACACCGCCCAGATCATGGCGAAGGTGCACCGCGCGGGCAACGGGTGGCAGATGACCGCCCTCGGAAACCCGGCCAACGGCCGTACCTTCCAGGACCTGATGCCCTCGATCCTGCCGCACCTGTAGGCACCGCAGGACCTGGCACGCATCGGTACGAGCAGCTCCCGGAGGCATCCGCCGCCGGGAGCTGCACCGCATACCGGACTGCACCGCACAGCAGCGCCACACGCACAACGGCAGCACCGCACGCACGGCAACGACGCATCGTCGAGGGGACAGGGCAATGACGGCCGAGCTGGTCCGGGGGCAGAACCACACCTTGCCCCAGACCCGTCTGGAGATCCGGGTATCGGCGGGCTCACCCGTCGTGGCCGGTGCCACCCTCGGAGACGAACAGGGCACGGTGCACGGAATCGAGTGGATCGCCCACCCCGGATCGCCTCAGCTGCCCGGCCTCGAAGTGTCCAAGCAGGCCGCCGCCGATCACCGGCTCGCCGTCGACCTCGACGCACTGCCCGGCTCGGTGCACCGTGTCACCGTGCTGCTGGCCCTCCCCGTCGGAGCGGGCGGCCCGGCGAGGTTCGGCGCGGTCGCCGCCCCCTTCGTCGCCGTCACCGGCCTCGACGGCACCGAGATCGCCACGTTCACCCTCACCGGCCTTGACGCCGAATCCGCCGTCACCGCCCTTGAGCTCTACCGCCGCCGGGGCGTCTGGAAGGTCCGCGCCGTAGGCCAGGGGTACGCGGCAGGGCTTGCCGAGATGCTCGCCGACCAGGGAGTGGCCCGGGCGGCGGAGCTGGCCGCTTCGATACAGGAGGCGGTCGCCCGGGGCCTGGCCCGCTCGGTGGCCCCGCCGCCGCCCCGCACGCCCGACGGCGATCGCGTCCGCCACGGAGCGAGCCCCGCACCGTCCTCGGGCGACCGGCGGCCCCCGGCCGCGCCTCCCGTCGCCCCCGTGCCCCCGGAACCGCTGCCCGACCCGGCCACCGCGGGCCCCGCCGCAGCGCCCCCCACGGGCGGCCCCATCAACTACGCTCACCCGCGCCGGGCCACCGCACCCCCGCCGCCCCCTCCCACCGCGCCGCCCACGGCGCCGGGATCGCCGGCCACGCCGGTCGCGGGCGACGCCACCGGCTGGTCCATGGACGAGCGCCTCTACAACCAGATCTGGGGCATGTTCGAGGACCTGGCCCGCGCCACCGCGGCGTACCGCAGCGCGGTCGACTTCGCGGAGTCCCGAATGGACCAGGAGCTCGACCGCGCCCTTTCCGACCCGCGCAACCGGATCGGCGGAGCCGGCGACCGGGCCCGTGAGGCGGCCCGAGCCAAGCGCGACGAACTGACGTCCCGGGCCCGCGAAGCCCTGGACCGGGACCTCGCCCAGCTCGCCGCCGAGGCCGCCGTCGTCGAACCCGCACTCCCCGCCGCGTACGCGGGCTGGGCCAACCCCGTCTGGCACGCCTACCAGGTGCCCATGGAGATGCCGATGGCCCTGCGCATCGGCGACCTCCACCTGCCCGAGGCGACCGAACTGCGCATCCCTCTGCTCGTACGGTTGCCGCTGGAGCGCGGCATCTGGGTCGACAGCGGCCGTACGGCCTCCGAAGCGGCGACGCTTATGGAATCGGACCAGCTGCGCCGGCTCGCCATGGAGACAGCCGTCATGCACGCGGCCCGGATGCTCGCCGTCTATCCCGCCGGTGAGTTCTCCGTGCACGTCATCGACCCGGCGGGCTCCGGCGCAGCGGCGCTCGCGCCCCTGGTCCGGTCCGGTGTCCTCGCCGGGCCGCCCGCTGCCGGGCCCGGGGGAGTGACCTCGGTCCTCGCCCACCTCACGCGGCGCGTCGATCTCGTACAGATGGCCGTCCGGGCCGGCGCGGCCGACTCGCTCCCTCCGGACCTGGACACCGGGGAGCAGCTGCTGATCGTCAACGACTTCCCGCACGGCTTCGACGACCGGGCCGTCACCCAGCTGCGCTACCTGGCGGACGAGGGGCCCTCGGTGGGCGTCCATCTGCTGATGGTGGCCGACCGGGAGGACGCCTCCGCGTACGGCCCGGTGCTCGACCCTCTGTGGCGTTCGCTTCTGCGGATCACCCCCGTCGCAGACGACCATCTCGCCGATCCCTGGGTCGGTCACGCGTGGACGTACGAACCGCTGGCACTGCCTGCGGGCAGCCGGGTGCTGGAGCAGGTGCTTGCCAGGGTCACCGAGGCGCGCCGCACCGGGGGCCGCTGACCGGACGGGGGGAGCAGCCTCCCTCCACCGCCCCTGACCTGGCTCTTTAGAGACGCCATTACCCTTTTCTTTACCTTCTCTTGGGGTTTCCTGTACTGTTCTTCGAACGGAGGGGAGTACTCCCATACGCGACGTTCCCGTCAGTACGGACTGTGACCGGTCCCGGGGCGTCGGCCGGCCGCGCATCCCGCGCGGCCCGGTGGAAGAGACCTCCGGCAGCGACGACGCTGATCAGTAGCCGTAGCGAACTGCCGGAGGCGCAGTGGACGTTTCATGGACCCTTTGGGCACTGACCATTCTTGGTCTGAGTGCTTTGATCGCCGTCGACTTCTTCATCGGGCGCAAGCCCCATGACGTGTCGACCAAGGAAGCCGGAATCTGGACGATCGTCTGGATCGTGCTGGCCGCCCTCTTCGGGCTCGGCCTGCTCGTGTTCGGCGAGAGCCAGGCATCGGGCGAGTTCTTCGCCGGATTCATCACCGAGAAGTCGCTGAGTGTCGACAACCTCTTCGTCTTCGTCCTGATCATGGCGAAGTTCTCGGTGCCCTCGCATCTCCAGCAGCGCGTGCTCCTCATCGGTGTGCTGATCGCCCTGGTCCTGCGAGCGATCTTCATCGCCGCCGGTGCCGCGGTCATCGCCAACTTCGCGTGGATCTTCTACATCTTCGGCGCGTTCCTCATCTACACCGCCTGGAAGCTCATCCAGGAAGCGCGGGCCGGTGAGGAGGAAGAGGAGTTCGAGGAGAACCGGCTGCTCAAGTCCGTCGAGCGACGCTTCGGCGTGGCCGACAGGTACCACGGCACCAAGCTCTTCATCCAGAAGAACGGCAAGCGCGTCCTGACCCCGCTGATGGTGGTCATGCTCGCCATCGGCACCACCGACGTGCTGTTCGCGCTGGACTCCATCCCCGCGATCTTCGGTCTGACCCAGGACCCGTACATCGTCTTCACCGCCAACGCCTTCGCCCTGATGGGCCTGCGTCAGCTGTACTTCCTCATCGGTGGTCTGCTGAAGAAGCTGGTGCACCTCAGCTACGGCCTGTCGGTGATCCTCGGCTTCATCGGCGTCAAGCTGGTGCTGCACGCGCTCCACGAGTCCGGGGTGCATGTCCCCGAGATCTCCATCCCGTTCTCGCTGGCCTTCATCTGCGGCGTCCTGGTGATCACTACGATCACCAGCCTGATCGCCAACAAGAAGCAGGCGGCGGCGGAGGAGGCCGGGGCAACGCCCAAGACGGCCGGGCCCGCCGACGAGGAGACCAAGAGCATCGACGCCTGAACCGGGTGACTCCCGTGGCGTAGAAGCAGAACAACCGGCACCGGCCGGGGTGAGCGGATCGTTCCGCCCACCCCGGCCGGTGTGGTGTTCAGGGGGTGAGAACGCTCACCAGCCGCGCTCGCGCCACTCGGGCAGGTGAGACCGCTCGTCGCCCAGCGTGGTGTCGTGCCCGTGTCCCGGGTAGACCCAGGTCTCGTCCGGCAGCGGCTCGAAGAGCTTCGTCTCCACGTCGTGGAGCAGGCTCGCGAAGGCTTCGGGGTCCTTGCGCGTATTACCGACCCCGCCGGGGAAGAGGCAGTCGCCGGTGAACAGGTGCGGGGCCCCGTGCGGGTCGTCGTAGACCAGGGCGATGGAGCCCGGAGTGTGGCCGACCAGATGGCGGGCGGTCAGCGCGACGCGGCCCACCCGGATCGTGTCGTTGTCCTCGACGAGCACATCGGTCGGGACCGGGATGCCCTCGGCGTCGTACCGCCCCGCGTAGGTACGCGCTCCGGTGGCCGCCACGACCTCGGCCAGCGCCTGCCAGTGGTCGCCGTGCCGGTGCGTGGTGACGACGGACGCGATGCCGTCGTCACCGATCAACTGCAGCAGGATTCCGGCCTCGGCGGGCGCGTCGATCAGGAGCTGCTCGCCGGTGGCCCGGCAGCGCAGCAGATAGGCGTTGTTGTTCATCGGCCCGACCGCGACCTTGGAGATCATCAGGTCGGTCAACTCGTGCACATCCGCAGGTCCGCCGACCTTGACTGCTCCGCTGTACGTCATACGACTCAGCCTATAGCGGGGGCAGTGCGGGAAGAGGGCCTCCTTCCGTGGTCAGTGCGGAGCCGTCACGGCGCCCGGAGAGCCAGCCCAGGACCTCGGGAGCCGTCCCCCGGACCGTGACGGGCCCGCCGTCGGCGCCGCCGCCCGTGGTCCACGTATGCCCGTCGGCGAGCACCGTCGTCGCGACGACATCGGGATGGCCGGAGAACCGCTTCGCCAGGAAGTCGTTCTCCCGCGTCACCAAGTCCTCCGCCAGCTCCTCCAGCTCGTAGCCGATCCCCAGGTCGACGTGGTGCAGTTCGACCTCGATCAGGCGGCGGAAGGGGATGCGGGAGGCCGTGTCCGTCACGCCGTTGCGCAGGGTGACGGTACGGGCCCAGTCGGCGGTGCCGGCCGCTGCCTGCAGGAATCCGGCCGCGCTCTCGCGCAGGTCGGCCAGCTGCTCGTCGAGCGGCCGGGGAGCATCACGGGCGATGTCCTGGTCCCGGGTTTCGCTGCTCGCGTACATCGGACGCCCCTGGAGAACATTTGCGAGCGCGTCCGCGTTACGTGAGAGGTGGGCCAGTACATGGCCCCGGCTCCACCCCGGAAGTCGTGACGGCTCGGCGAGCGAAACGTTGTCCAATTTGCCCGTTGCGTTGAGCAGTCGATCGGTTGCTTCGCGTACAGCGCCCAGGTCGCACACATGATCAATCATGAGGTCGAGCCTAGCTCCGCCACTCAATCGGGTGAAGGAGTCGGAGCGCGGCCGTAAATCGAATGTGCGTGCTATACGCTCGGAGTCGAAAGCCTTCTACATCGCTGTGGCGCCCCCCATACCCTGGGACAGGGGCTCAGTTCCCCCGCTTCTCTCAAGAAAGGTGCGGACCGGCGTGGCCGACCGTCTCATCGTCCGTGGCGCGCGCGAGCACAACCTCAAGAACGTCTCGCTCGACCTCCCCCGCGATTCCCTCATCGTCTTCACCGGGCTCTCCGGGTCGGGCAAGTCGTCCCTCGCGTTCGACACGATCTTCGCCGAGGGCCAGCGACGCTACGTCGAGTCGCTCTCCTCGTACGCCCGGCAGTTCCTCGGCCAGATGGACAAGCCGGACGTCGACTTCATCGAGGGTCTCTCGCCCGCCGTTTCCATCGATCAGAAGTCGACCTCGCGCAACCCGCGCTCGACGGTCGGCACCATCACCGAGGTCTACGACTACCTCCGGCTGCTGTTCGCCCGGATCGGTAAGCCGCACTGCCCGGAGTGCGGGCGCCCCATCGCGCGTCAGTCGCCGCAGGCCATTGTCGACAAGGTGCTGGGCCTGCCCGAGGGCAGCCGCTTCCAGGTGCTGTCGCCGCTGGTGCGTGAGCGGAAGGGCGAGTTCGTCGACCTCTTCTCCGATCTGCAGACCAAGGGCTACAGCCGGGCCAGGGTCGACGGGGAGACCATCCAGCTCTCCGAGCCGCCCACGCTGAAGAAGCAGGAGAAGCACACCATCGAGGTGGTCATCGACCGCCTCACGGTCAAGGACAGCGCCAAGCGCAGGCTGACCGACTCCGTGGAGACTGCGCTCGGTCTCTCCGGCGGCATGGTCGTGCTCGACTTCGTCGACCTCCCCGAGGACGACCCCGAGCGTGAGCGGATGTATTCCGAGCACCTCTACTGCCCGTACGACGACCTCTCCTTCGAGGAGCTGGAGCCCCGCTCCTTCTCCTTCAACTCGCCCTTCGGCGCCTGCCCCGACTGCACGGGTATCGGTACGCGCATGGAGGTCGACCCGGAGCTGATCGTCCCGGACGAGGACAAGTCCCTCGACGAGGGCGCGATCCACCCCTGGTCGCACGGACACACCAAGGAGTACTTCGGGCGGCAGATCGGCGCACTCGCCGAAGCCCTCGGATTCCGTACGGACATCCCCTGGGCCGGACTGCCCCAGCGCGCCAAGAAGGCCCTGCTCTTCGGCCACAAGATCCAGACCGAGGTGCGTTACCGCAACCGGTACGGACGCGAGCGCGCGTACACCACCCCCTCCTTCGAAGGGGCGGTGCAGTTCGTGAAGCGCCGTCACTCCGAGGCCGAGAGCGACTCCAGCAGGGAGCGCTTCGAGGGCTATATGCGCGAGGTGCCCTGCCCGACCTGTGAGGGCACACGGCTCAAGCCGCTCGTCCTCGCGGTGACGGTGATGGAGAAGTCCATCGCCCAGGTCGCCGCGATGTCGATCAGCGAGTGCGCCGACTTCCTCGGCCGCCTCAAGCTGAACGCCCGCGACAAGAAGATCGCCGAGCGGGTGCTCAAGGAGGTCAACGAGCGGCTGAAGTTCCTCGTGGACGTCGGCCTGGACTACCTCTCGCTCAACCGCGCCGCGGGCACCCTGTCCGGTGGCGAGGCCCAGCGCATCCGGCTGGCCACCCAGATCGGCTCCGGCCTGGTGGGCGTCCTGTACGTACTGGACGAGCCGTCCATCGGACTGCACCAGCGGGACAACCACCGGCTGATCGAGACCCTCGTCAGGCTCCGCGACATGGGCAACACGCTCATCGTCGTCGAGCACGACGAGGACACCATCAAGGTCGCCGACTGGGTCGTCGACATCGGCCCCGGCGCCGGTGAGCACGGAGGCAAGGTCGTCCACTCCGGCTCGCTCAAGGACCTGCTGACCAACAAGGAGTCGATCACCGGCCAGTATCTGGCCGGCAAGCGCGCCATCCCGATGCCCGGCATCCGGCGCCCGGTCGACCCGACGCGGCAGCTCACGGTGCACGGTGCCCGGGAGAACAACCTCCAGGACATCGACGTCTCCTTCCCCCTCGGTGTGCTCACCGCGATCACCGGTGTCTCCGGATCGGGAAAGTCGACTCTGGTCAACGACATCCTCTACACGCACCTGGCACGCGAGCTGAACGGCGCCAAGTCGGTGCCCGGCCGGCACACCCGCGTCGACGGCGACGACCTCGTCGACAAGGTGGTGCACGTCGACCAGTCGCCGATCGGCCGTACGCCGCGGTCCAACCCGGCCACGTACACCGGAGTCTTCGACCATGTCCGCCGGCTCTTCGCCGAGACGATGGAGGCGAAGGTGCGCGGCTATCTGCCGGGCCGCTTCTCCTTCAACGTCAAGGGGGGCCGCTGCGAGAACTGCTCCGGTGACGGCACCATCAAGATCGAGATGAACTTCCTGCCGGACGTGTACGTCCCGTGCGAGGTCTGCCACGGAGCGCGCTACAACCGGGAGACCCTGGAGGTCCACTACAAGGGCAAGTCCATCGCCGAGGTGCTGGACATGCCGATCGAGGAGGGGCTCGAGTTCTTCGAGGCCGTCCCGACGATCGCCCGCCATCTGCGTACGCTCAACGAGGTGGGCCTCGGATACGTCAGGCTCGGGCAGTCCGCGCCGACGCTCTCCGGTGGTGAGGCACAGCGCGTGAAGCTGGCGAGCGAGCTCCAGAAGCGCTCCACGGGCCGCACGGTCTACGTCCTGGACGAGCCGACCACCGGTCTGCACTTCGAGGACATCAGCAAGCTGATCACGGTGCTCTCGGGTCTGGTCGACAAGGGCAACACGGTGGTCGTCATCGAGCACAACCTCGATGTCGTCAAGACCGCGGACTGGGTCATCGACATGGGTCCCGAAGGGGGCAATGGAGGCGGTCTGGTCGTCGCCGAAGGCACCCCCGAGCAGATCGCGTCGGTGCCCGCCAGCCACACCGGGAAGTTCCTCCAGAGCATCCTGGGAGCGGACCGGATCAGCGAAGCCGCCGTGCCGACGGCCCGCAAGCCCGTCCGGAAGACGGCTGCCAGGCAGACGGTGGCGGCCAAGGCCGCTCCGGCCCGTAAGACGGCCACGGCCAAGACGGCGGCGCAGCCCGTCGCGAAGAAGGCCGCCGTGAAGAAGCCCGCCGCGAAGAAGACGGCCCGCGCCCCGAAGGCGTGAGCACCGGCTGACCGGGACAGCGACTGCCGTCCCGGAACGCCCGCAGAGGTGGCGGTCCCCGGCCCGGGGGCCGCCACCTTGCCGTAGGGCGGCCACTCCCTCGGACGCCTTCGCCCTCGGCCCGTCCCCTCCCTGCCACCTGCTGGAACCGGCCCGGCCGAAGGGGCGCCGATCTCCGCCGGTATCGTCGGTTCTGTCGCTGCTGCCTACGGTTCCCGCCCCTCGGGTGCCCTTGGCGGCTCCTGCCCCCTCACCCCGTGGAGACCGCATGCCCGGCCTGCCCGCCGCCCGCCGTACCGTGCTGAAGGGCGCCGCTCTCGCCGGTGCCGCCGGGCTGGGAGTGGCCGCCTGCTCGACCGAATCGAAGCTGGGCCACGCGGAGACGCCCACGCCCACCGCACCCGTCGCGCTCGGCGCCGCGGACGAGGTCCCGGTCGGCGGAGCCAAGCTCTACCGCGAACAGCGGCTCGTCGTGAGCTGCCCCGCCAAGGGTCAGTACAAGGCGTTCAGCGCCCAGTGCACCCATGGGGGCTGCGTCCTGGACAAGGTCGAGGGCACCGAGGGGCACTGCCCCTGCCACGGCAGCCGCTTCGACACCACGACCGGCAAGGCGCTGCACGGCCCGGCCACCGTGCCGCTGCCCTCCGTCCCGGTCACGGTCGAGGGCGGACAGCTCGTCGCGGGCCCGGACGCCTGACGGACCCGCAGGGTGACCATCGCCACGGCCCCTGACCCGCTCCACGGGTCCGCTGACAAGGCCGCGCTGTCACTGCCCACAAGTAGGGTGTGAGACATGGCAGACCCCTCCAGCTACCGCCCCAAGCCGGGACAGATCCCCGACTCCCCGGGGGTCTACAAATTCCGCGACGAGCACCGCAGGGTGATCTACGTCGGGAAGGCCAAGAACCTGCGCCAGCGCGTGGCCAACTACTTCCAGGACCTGGCCAATCTCCACCCGCGCACGCGCACGATGGTCACCACGGCCGCCTCCGTCGAATGGACCGTCGTCTCCACGGAGGTCGAGGCGCTCCAGCTCGAGTACTCCTGGATCAAGGAGTTCGACCCCCGGTTCAACGTCAAGTACCGGGACGACAAGAGCTATCCGTATCTCGCGGTCACCCTCAACGAGGACTTTCCGCGCGTCCAGGTGATGCGAGGAGCCAAGAAGAAGGGCGTGCGCTACTTCGGGCCGTACGGGCACGCGTGGGCGATCCGCGAGACCGTCGACCTGATGCTCCGCGTCTTCCCCGTGCGTACGTGCTCCGCGGGCGTCTTCAAGAACGCTGCGAGGACCGGCCGCCCCTGCCTCCTCGGCTATATCGGCAAGTGCTCCGCGCCCTGCGTCGGCCGGGTCACCCCCGAGGAACACCGCGAGCTCGCCGAGGACTTCTGCGACTTCATGGCAGGCCGGACCGGTACGTACATCCGCCGCCTGGAGAAGGACATGATGCAGGCGGCCGAGGAGATGGAGTACGAGCGGGCGGCCCGGCTCCGGGACGACGTGGAGGCCCTCAGGCGGGCCATGGAGAAGAGCGCCGTGGTCCTCGCCGACGCCACCGACGCGGACCTGATCGCCGTCGCCGAGGACGAGCTCGAAGCGGCCGTCCAGATCTTCCACGTCCGCGGCGGCCGGGTCCGCGGCCAGCGCGGCTGGGTGACCGACAAGGTCGAGGCGGTCGACACCGCGGGCCTCGTCGAGCACGCGCTCCAGCAGTTGTACGGGGAGGAGACGGGGGACTCCGTACCCAAGGAGGTCCTGGTCCCCGCCCTCCCCGAGGACTCCGAGGCCGTCGCCCAGTGGCTCGCCGGGCGCCGGGGCTCGCAGGTCAGCCTGCGCATTCCGCAGCGGGGCGACAAGAAGGACCTGATGGCCACGGTCCAGCGCAACGCCCTTCAGGCGCTCGGGCTGCACAAGACCAAGCGTGCCTCCGACCTGACGACCCGCTCCCGTGCCCTGGAGGAGATCTCCGAGGCGCTCGGTCTCGACACGGCCCCGCTGCGCATCGAGTGCTACGACATCTCGCATCTCCAGGGCGACGACGTGGTGGCGTCCATGGTGGTCTTCGAGGACGGCCTCGCACGCAAGAGCGAATACCGCCGCTTCCAGATCAAGGGCTTCGAGGGCCAGGACGACGTGCGGTCGATGCACGAGGTGATCGGCCGCCGCTTCAAGCGGTACCTCCAGGACAAGGAGCGGACGGGCGAGTGGGAGGAGACCCCCGCCCCGGCAGGCCCCGCCCCGACCGGCCTCGCTCCCACAGATCCCGCCCCCACCGGAGCCGTACCCGCCGTGGACGACACCGGGAGCGAGCCCCGCGAGGACGACGGACGGCCCAAGCGGTTCGCGTATCCGCCGCAGCTCGTCGTAGTCGACGGCGGGCAGCCCCAGGTGGCCGCGGCGAAGCGCGCCCTGGACGAGCTCGGCATCGACGACATCGCCGTCTGCGGCCTCGCCAAGCGCCTCGAGGAGGTCTGGCTGCCCGATGACGACGACCCCGTGGTCATGCCCCGCTCCAGCGAAGGGCTCTATCTCCTTCAGCGGATTCGTGACGAGGCCCACCGCTTCGCCATCACCTACCAGCGCGCCAAACGCGCCAAGCGCATCCGCAGCAGCCCCCTGGATGACGTCGCGGGCCTCGGCGAGACCCGGAAACAGGCTCTGATCAAGCATTTCGGCTCCGTGAAGAAGCTGCGGCAGGCGACAATCGACGAGATCTGCGAGGTCCCGGGGATAGGACGCAGGACGGCGGAATCACTGGCCGCCGCTCTCGCCTCGACGGCCCCGGCCGCGCCCGCCGTGAACACGGCCACAGGAGAGATCATTGAAGACGACGACGGGGGCACGTCATGACTGAACACAAGAACGAACGCGCGCACGAAACCGAACCCGAGCACCACAGCACCGACCGAGCAGACGGAGCAGCACACGTGAGTACGGGCACCACGAACGAGACGGATGAGGCCACCGCGCCGGCCATCCCCGAACTGGTGATCATCTCCGGCATGTCCGGCGCCGGGCGCAGCACAGCCGCCAAGTGCCTGGAGGACCTCGGCTGGTTCGTCGTCGACAACCTCCCGCCCGCGCTGATCCCCACGATGGTGGAGCTCGGCGCCCGGTCCCAGGGCAACGTGGCCCGTATCGCCGTTGTCGTCGATGTCCGGGGCCGCCGCTTCTTCGACAACCTCCGGGAGTCCCTCGCGGACCTGGAGGCCAAGCACGTCACCCGGCGGATCGTGTTCCTGGAGTCCTCGGACGACGCCCTCGTGCGCCGCTTCGAGTCGGTCCGCCGCCCGCACCCCCTCCAGGGCGACGGCCGGATCGTCGACGGCATCGAGGCCGAGCGCGATCTGCTGCGTGAGCTGCGCGGCGACGCCGACCTGGTCATCGACACCTCCAGCCTCAACGTGCACGAACTGCGCGCCAAGATGGACGCCCAGTTCGCCGGCGACGAGAAGCCGGAGCTGCGGGCCACGGTGATGTCGTTCGGCTACAAGTACGGCCTCCCGGTCGACGCCGACCTGGTCGTGGACTGCCGCTTCCTGCCGAACCCGCACTGGGTGCCGGAGCTGCGGCCGTTCACCGGGCTCAACGAGGAGGTGTCCGCGTATGTCTTCGACCAGCCGGGCGCCAAGGAGTTCCTCAACCAGTACACGGAACTGCTCCAGCTCATCGCCGCCGGGTACCGCCGTGAGGGCAAGCGCTATGTGACCGTCGCCGTCGGGTGCACGGGCGGCAAGCACCGCTCCGTGGCGATGTCCGAGAAGCTGGCCGCCCGGCTGGCCACGGAAGGCATCGAGACCGTCCTCGTCCACAGGGACATGGGGCGCGAGTGACCAACCGCAATCTGCGTCTGCGGCGGTTGAGCAGAGCGACGTCGGCGATGTCCGGACGCAAGCGGGGCGCCCAGCCCAAGGTCGTCGCCCTGGGCGGCGGCATGGGGCTGTCGGCCTCGCTCACGGCGCTGCGCCGGATCACCGGCGATCTCACGGCCGTGGTCACCGTCGCCGACGACGGGGGCTCCAGCGGCCGGCTCCGCGAGGAGCTGGGCGTGCTGCCTCCGGGCGACCTCCGCAAGGCGCTGGCCGCGCTCTGCGGGGACGACGAGTGGGGCCAGACCTGGGCCCAGGTCATCCAGCACCGCTTCGAGTCCAAGGGCGATCTGCACGGGCACGCGGTCGGCAATCTGCTGATCGTCGCCCTCTGGGAGCAGCTCGGCGACCACGTGCAGGCGCTCGACCTCGTCGGCAAGCTCCTCGGCGCCCACGGCCGGGTGCTGCCGATGTCGGCCGTGCCCCTGGAGCTCCAGGCGCTCGTACGGGGACACGACCCGGAGCACCCCGACGACATCGTCACCGTGCGCGGGCAGGCGACGGTGGCGCTCACCCCGGGCGAGGTGCAGTCCGTGCACGTCGTCCCGGCCGACCCGCCCGCCGTCCCGGAAGCGGTCGCCGCCGTCCTCGACGCGGACTGGGTGGTGCTCGGCCCGGGGTCCTGGTTCTCCTCGGTGATTCCGCACCTGCTCGTCCCGGAACTGCTCGACGCGCTGGTCGCCACGAAGGCCCGGAAGGTCCTTTCGCTGAACCTCGCGCCGCAACCCGGTGAAACAGATGGCTTCTCACCGCAGCGTCATTTGGAGGTTTTGGGACGACACGCCCCTAAACTCGCCTTGGACGTGGTGTTGGCCGACGAGGCCGCCGTGCCCGACCGCGAGTCCCTCGCCGACGCCGCAGAACGGCTCGGCGCCGCGGTCGAGCTGGCGCCGGTGGCTTCACCCGATGGCGTTCCGATCCATGATCCGGAGCTGTTGGCCGCCGCGTACGACCGTATTTTTCGGATGCATGGAAGGATCGGCCCATGGCGATGACGCCAGCGGTGAAGGACGAAATCTCTCGGCTTCCCGTAACCCGGACCTGCTGCAGGAAGGCAGAAGTCTCGGCGATTCTTCGGTTCGCGGGTGGGCTGCACCTGGTGAGCGGCCGGATTGTGATCGAGGCGGAGCTGGACACCGCGATGGCGGCGCGCCGACTGAAGCGGGACATTCTAGAGATTTTCGGGCACAGCTCGGAGCTGATCGTGATGGCCCCCGGCGGGCTGCGGCGCGGCTCCCGCTATGTCGTACGGGTGGTGGCGGGCGGCGACCAGCTCGCACGCCAGACCGGGCTGGTGGACGGCCGCGGCCGCCCCATCCGCGGGCTGCCCCCACAGGTGGTCTCGGGGGCCACCTGTGATGCCGAGGCCGCCTGGCGCGGGGCCTTCCTGGCGCACGGTTCGCTCACCGAGCCGGGCCGTTCCTCCTCGCTGGAGGTGACCTGCCCGGGTCCGGAGGCGGCGCTCGCCCTGGTCGGTGCGGCCCGCAGGCTCTCCATTGCGGCGAAGGCCCGCGAGGTGCGCGGCGTGGACCGCGTCGTCGTCCGTGACGGCGACGCCATCGGTGCGCTCCTGACCCGCCTCGGCGCGCACGAGTCGGTGCTGGCCTGGGAGGAGCGCCGGATGCGGCGCGAGGTCCGTGCCACGGCGAACCGCCTCGCCAATTTCGACGACGCCAACCTGCGCCGCTCGGCACGGGCGGCGGTGGCTGCGGGCGCCCGTGTGGGGCGCGCGCTGGAGATCCTCGGCGAAGAGGTCCCGGAGCACCTCGCGGCGGCCGGACGGCTCCGCATGGAGCACAAGCAGGCGTCCCTGGAGGAGCTGGGTGCGCTGGCCGAGCCGCCGCTGACCAAGGACGCCGTTGCCGGCCGTATCCGCCGCCTGCTGGCCATGGCCGACAAGCGGGCCCAGGACCTGGGTATCCCGGGGACGGAGTCCACCCTCAGCGAGGAGCTGGCCGACGGACTCGTCGGCTGACCGACGCCCCGATCCGACGCCCCGATCCGACGCCCCGCCCGGACAGACCGCCCGGACATCCCGCTGCCGGCGCCCCGCAAGGGTGCGCCGGCAGCGGCATGTCCGGGGTGCGGACGCTTTTCGGACTTCTCTTCGCCGGGCGCCGGAGCCGGGATTCGGGACATCGCCTGCCCCGATGCGGACTCAAATACCTCACCGGCGCGCTCGGGCGCAAGCATTTCCTGAGGGAAAGAGGCTGAGAACACAGGGCCGTTGACACTCCGTAGCCGGCTCCACAGGCCCCGGAGCCGGCTCGTCGCCCGCCGTGCACCCCGGAAGCGGAGGCGCGGACTCCTACTCGGGAGTACAGACTTCCCGGCCTCGCCCGGCCCCGCTCGATGTCACTCCGGGGCCCTCGGAGAGGTAGGGTCGGAGGCGGTCGGGGACATCCCTATACAACTCGCCGGCGTCGAAAACCGGCGTACCTAACGAGGAGATCGGTTCGTGACGATCCGCGTAGGCATCAACGGCTTTGGCCGCATCGGACGTAACTACTTCCGCGCGCTGCTGGAGCAGGGTGCGGACATCGAGATCGTGGCTGTCAACGACCTGGGTGACACTGCGACCACGGCCCACCTGCTGAAGTACGACACCATTCTGGGTCGTCTCAAGGCAGAGGTCAGCCACACCGCCGACACCATCACCGTCGACGGTCACACCATCAAGGTGCTCTCCGAGCGCAACCCCGCCGACCTGCCCTGGGGCGAGCTGGGTGTCGACATCGTGATCGAGTCGACCGGCATCTTCACCAAGAAGGCCGACGCCGAGAAGCACATCGCCGGTGGCGCCAAGAAGGTCCTCATCTCGGCTCCGGCCAAGGACGAGGACATCACGATCGTGATGGGCGTCAACCAGGAGAAGTACGACCCGGCCAAGCACAACGTCATCTCCAACGCCTCCTGCACCACCAACTGTGTGGCGCCGATGGCCAAGGTTCTCGACGAGAACTTCGGCATCGTCAAGGGCCTGATGACGACGGTCCACGCGTACACGAACGACCAGCGCATCCTGGACTTCCCGCACTCGGACCTGCGTCGCGCCCGCGCCGCCGCCGAGAACATCATCCCGACCACGACCGGTGCCGCCAAGGCCACCGCTCTGGTCCTGCCGCAGCTCAAGGGCAAGCTCGACGGCATCGCGATGCGCGTCCCGGTCCCGACCGGTTCGGCCACCGACCTCGTTGTCGAGCTGACCCGCGAGGTCACCAAGGACGAGGTCAACGCCGCGTTCAAGAAGGCGTCCGACGACGGCGACCTGAAGGGGTACCTCGCGTACACCGAGGACCCGATCGTATCCTCGGACATCGTCGGTGACCCGGCGTCCTGCACCTTCGACTCGTCCATGACGATGGTTCAGGAAGGCAAGACGGTGAAGATCCTCGGCTGGTACGACAACGAGTGGGGTTACTCCAACCGTCTCGTCGACCTGACCGTCTTCGTCGGCGGCCAGCTCTGATCTTCGGATCGGCAGGCAACTCGATGTGAGCATGGGGCTCGGATGGCGCAACGTGGCGCCGTTCGAGCCCCGTTGCATGCTCTCTCTCGCCCTTCCAAGGAGTACCGGAAACAGATGAAGACGATCGACGAACTTCTCACCGAAGGGGTCGCGGGCAAGCGGGTATTCGTCCGCGCCGACCTCAATGTGCCGCTCGACGGCACCACGATCACGGACGACGGCCGCATCCGCGCCGTGGCGCCCACGGTCGCCAAACTTGCCGCAGCGGGCGCGCGGGTCATCGTCGCCTCGCACCTCGGCCGCCCCAAGGGCGCGCCCGACCCGGCGTTCTCGCTGGCACCCGCGGCGGCGCGCCTCGGCGAGCTGCTCGGCACCGATGTCGCCTTCGCGACCGACACGGTCGGCGATTCCGCCCGGGCCACGGTCGCCGCTCTCACCGACGGCCAGGTCGCTGTCATCGAGAACCTCCGCTTCAACCCCGGTGAGACCGCGAAGGACGACGCCGAACGCGGCGCCTTCGCCGACCAGCTGGCGGAGCTCGCCGACATGTACGTGGGCGACGGCTTCGGCGCCGTCCACCGCAAGCACGCCTCGGTCTTCGACCTCCCGGCCCGGCTGCCGCACGCGGCCGGCGATCTGATCGCCACCGAGGTCGGCGTCCTGAAGAAGCTCACCGAGAACGTCGAGCGCCCGTACGCCGTCGTGCTCGGCGGCTCCAAGGTCTCCGACAAGCTCGGCGTCATCGACCACCTGCTGGAGAAGGCCGACCGCATCCTCATCGGCGGCGGCATGGCGTACACCTTCCTCAAGGCCCAGGGCCACGAGGTCGGCAGCTCGCTCCTGCAGGAGGACCAGATTCCGGCCGTGCTGCAGTACCTGAAGCGGGCCGAGGAGAAGGGCGTGGAGTTCGTGCTCCCCGTCGACGTCGTCGTCTCCGAGCAGTTCCCGGACCTGAAGACCAAGGCCCCGAGCCACCCCACCACGGTTGCCGCGGACGCCATCCCGGCCGGGGCGATGGGCCTGGACAACGGACCCGAGACCAACGAGCTGTACGCCGCGAAGCTCGCCGACGCGGCCACGGTCTTCTGGAACGGCCCCATGGGTGTCTTCGAGCACCCCGACTACGCCGAGGGCACCAAGGCGGTCGCCCAGGCCCTCGTCGACTCCTCGGCCTTCACCGTCGTCGGCGGCGGAGACAGTGCCGCCGCCGTGCGCATCCTGGGCTTCGACGAGAATGCATTCGGCCATATCTCGACCGGTGGCGGCGCCAGCCTCGAATACCTCGAGGGCAAGACGCTTCCCGGCCTCGCCGCACTGGAGGACTGACACTCAATGACTACCCGCACCCCGCTGATGGCGGGCAACTGGAAGATGAACCTCAACCACCTCGAGGCCATCGCCCACACCCAGAAGCTCGCTTTCGCCCTGGCCGACAAGGACTACGACGCCGTAGAGGTCGCCGTCCTGCCGCCCTTCACCGACCTGCGCTCCGTGCAGACGCTGGTGGACGGCGACAAGCTGAAGATCAAGTACGGCGCCCAGGACATCTCGGCACACGAATCCGGTGCGTACACCGGTGAGATCTCCGGCTCCATGCTCGCGAAGCTGAAGTGCACGTACGTGGCCGTCGGCCACAGCGAGCGCCGCCAGTACCACGGCGAGAACGACGAGATCTGCAACGCCAAGGTGAAGGCCGCGTACAAGCACGGCCTGACCCCGATCCTCTGCGTCGGCGAGGGCCTGGACATCCGCAAGGCCGGTGACCAGGTCTCCTACACCCTCGCGCAGCTCGACGGCGCCCTCAAGGACATCCCCGCCGAGCAGGCCGAGTCCATCGTGATCGCGTACGAGCCGGTCTGGGCCATCGGGACCGGCGAGGTCGCCACTCCCGAGGACGCCCAGGAGGTGTGCGGAGCGATCCGGCGCCGGCTGGCCGAGCTGTACTCGCAGGAGCTGGCCGACGCCGTCCGTATCCAGTACGGCGGCTCCGTGAAGTCCGGCAACGTCGCGGCCATCATGGCGCAGCCCGACGTGGACGGCGCACTGGTCGGAGGCGCGGCGCTGGACTCCGAGGAGTTCGTCAAGATCGTCCGCTTCCGCGACCAGTGAGTATGCGGTAGCGCGGATCCGTCGTACCCTAGCGGGGGCCGAGGGGGGTACCCCTCCGGCCCCCGTTGTCCGTATGTGCAGTCCAAGGGAATTCCGGAAAGTAGGGACCAGCCGTGATTATGGGGTTCTCGATCGCCCTGATCGTCTTCAGCCTGCTGCTGATGCTGCTGGTGCTGATGCACAAGGGAAAGGGCGGCGGCCTCTCCGACATGTTCGGTGGCGGTATGCAGTCGTCCGTCGGCGGCTCCTCGGTCGCCGAGCGCAACCTCGACCGCATCACCGTGGTGGTCGGTCTGTCGTGGTTCGCATGCATTGTTGTACTTGGTCTGCTGATGAAGCTGGACAACTGACCCGGCGTCCGCGATTCCCGGTGAGGGTGTAACTCCAATCACTGGACGCGCGTTGGGCCTTACGTAGACTGGGGCATCTTCGAGCACCATCACGCAGGGAGTTACGACCGTGGCAAGTGGCAACGCGATCCGGGGAAGCCGGGTCGGAGCGGGGCCGATGGGAGAGGCCGAGCGGGGCGAGTCCGCGCCGCGCCTCCGCATCTCCTTCTGGTGCTCGAACGGGCACGAGACGCAGCCGAGCTTCGCCCATGACGCGCAGGTACCGGAGAATTGGGACTGCCCGCGCTGCGGCTTCCCGGCCGGCCAGGACCGGGACAGCCCGCCCGACCCGCCGCGCACCGAGCCGTACAAGACGCATCTGGCGTACGTACGTGAGCGGCGCAGCGACGAGGACGGCGAGGCCATTCTTGCCGAAGCACTCGCGAAACTCCGCGGCGAAATCTAGAAGTTGTTCACCGGCCGGTCACCCCAAGGGTGCCCGGCCGGACCGCTTTTCCCGTGCCGCATCCCGCCCTCGCGCCGCACACCCCTCGGATCAATTAAGTTGGAGGGGCAGCGGGGCATGTGCAGGTACGAGAAGAAGTGGGCTGATACCCGGGATGAACGCACAAAGCCGAACGAAGCTCAATCAGACGCCCGAGTGGGCGGCTCTCGGCAAGCACCGTGAGGAACTCGGCGGGACCCAGCTGCGACAGCTGTTCGCCGAGGCACCGGACCGCGGAACCGACTACACCCTCCGGGTCGGCGACCTCCTGGTCGACTACTCCAAGAACCTGGTCACCGACGAGACGCTCCGCCTACTGCGCGAGCTCGCCGCCGCCACCGGTGTCCCGGAGCTGCGGGACGCGATGTTCCACGGCGAGAAGATCAACACCACCGAGGACCGGGCCGTCCTGCACACCGCGCTCCGCGCTCCGCGCGACGCCGTGATCGAGGTCGACGGCGAGAACGTGGTGCCCGCCGTGCACGCCGTCCTGGACAAGATGGCGGCCTTCTCCGACCGCGTCAGGTCGGGGGAGTGGACCGGCCACACGGGCAAGCGCATCAAGAACGTCGTGAACATCGGCATCGGCGGCTCCGACCTCGGTCCCGCCATGGCGTACGAGGTGCTGCGCTCCTTCACGGACCGTTCGCTCACCCTCCGCTTCGTGTCGAACGTCGACGGAGCCGACCTCCACGAGGCCCTGCAGGGCCTGGACCCGGCCGAGACGCTGTTCGTCATCGCCTCGAAGACGTTCACCACGATCGAGACCATCACCAACGCCACCTCCGCCCGCGACTGGCTGCTCACGGGCCTGAGGGCCGGTCAGGAAGCCGTCGCCAAGCATTTCGTGGCGCTGTCGACCAACGCCGAGAAGGTCGCCGACTTCGGCATCGACACGGCCAACATGTTCGAGTTCTGGGACTGGGTCGGCGGCCGTTACTCGTACGACTCGGCGATCGGTCTCTCGCTGATGATCGCCGTCGGTCCGGACCGCTTCCGCGAGATGCTCGACGGCTTCCACCTCGTCGACGAGCACTTCCGTAACGCCCCGGCCGAGGAGAACGCCCCGCTGCTGCTCGGCCTGTTGGGCGTCTGGTACGGCGGGTTCTTCGACGCCCAGTCGCATGCCGTGCTGCCCTACAGCCACTATCTCTCCAAGTTCACGGCGTACTTGCAGCAGCTGGACATGGAGTCCAACGGCAAGTCCGTGGACCGGGACGGCAATCCGGTGGAGTGGCAGACCGGCCCGGTCGTCTGGGGCACGCCCGGGACCAACGGGCAGCACGCCTATTACCAGTTGATCCACCAGGGCACCAAGGTCATCCCCGCCGACTTCATCGGTTTCGCCGAGCCGGTCGAGGATCTGCTGCCCGGACTGGTCGCCCAGCACGATCTGCTGATGGCCAACTTCTTCGCCCAGACCCAGGCGCTGGCCTTCGGTAAGACGCCGGACGAGGTCCGTGCGGAGGGCGTGCCCGAGGAACTGGTGCCGCACAAGACGTTCCGCGGCAACCACCCGACGACCACGATCCTCGCCGACAGGCTGACCCCGTCGGTGCTCGGCCAGCTCATCGCGCTGTACGAGCACAAGGTCTTCGTCCAGGGCGCCATCTGGAACATCGACTCCTTCGACCAGTGGGGCGTCGAGCTCGGCAAGGTCCTCGCCAAGAAGATCGAGCCGGTCCTGATCGAGGGCACCGGCGGAGAGCAGCTCGACAGCTCCACCGCCGCGCTCGTCGCCGCCTACCGCACGCTGCGGGGACGCTGAGCGGCGTGGTGACGGGGGAGGGGACGGTACGGCTGCGGCCACCGCGCAACACCCTGGACCGCCGGGCCGTCGGCTGGTGGCGGGCCCAGTGGCTGCTGCTGACCGCGGTGCCCGTGCTGGTGCTGGGTGTGCTCGGCGCGTTCATCGGGCCCGCCCGGTTCTGGCTGCTGACGGCCGCCGCGGTCCTGGCGGTCACCGGTCTGGTCTGCGCCGTCCTCTTCCCCCTCTGGTGGTTCCGCACGCACCGCTGGGAAGTCACCGACGAAGCGGTCTACGTCCGGACGGGCGTCTTCCGGCAGGAGTGGCGGATCGCGCCGATGTCCCGGATTCAGACCGTGGACACCGTGCGCGGCCCCCTGGAACAGCTCTGGAAGCTCGCCACGGTCACCGTCACCACCGCGTCCGCCAAGGGCGCCGTACGGATCGAGGGCCTCGACCACGAGGTGGCGGCGGAGCTGGCCGGGCGGCTGACCCGGATCACCCAGGACACCCCCGGGGACGCCACATGAGCACCCCCGCGGACGACTGGCGGCGCCTCGACCGGCGTACGGTCCTGGTCACCGCACTCGTCACGACGGGGGTACTGCTGGGCGCGGCCGTAACGGTCGCCCTCGCGCTCGCCGGACGCTTCGGGACCGGCAGGGCCCTGGTCTGGGTACCGGCCGCCGTCGTCGTACTCACCGGCTGCTCGGCGGGGATCGACTACGTCCGCTGGCGCCGCACCCGCTACCGCGTCGGCACCGAGCGCGTCGCACTGCACACCGGCCTCCTGCTGGTGAAGGAGCGCTCGCTGGCCCGGGAACGTATCCGCAGCGTCGACCTCACGGCCCGTCCGCTGCTGCGCCTCCTCGGACTCGTCACGGTCCGGATCGGCACGGGCGAACACGCGGGCAGCGACTCGACGCTGGAGCTCGACCCGGTGACCCGTGCCGAGGGCGAGCGGCTGCGCCGCCTGCTCCTGGAACGCGCGGCCACCGGTCCGGCGGGCAGCCACCGCGAGGGCGAACTGATCGCGCTGAACCTCCGGTGGATCGGATACGCGCCGGTGTCCTTCGTCGCCCCCATGCTGGGCGGCGCCGCGGTCGGGGCCGTGCTGCAGGTCAGCGAGTGGGTCGGGGCGCAGGGCCAGGTGATCGCCTGGATCCGCGACCTGTTCCGCGACACCCCGCTGCTCTGGACGGTCCTCGTCCTGGTCGTCGCCGCGGCGGTCGCGGGCGTCATCGGCGCGCTCGGACTCTGGGTCGAGATGTGGTGGAGCTACCGGCTGGAGCGTGAACCGGGCGGCACCCTGCGGGTCCGCCGCGGGCTCTTCACCTCCCGGTCGGTCTCCATCGAGGAACGGCGGCTGCGCGGGGTCGACCTCGTCGAGCCGCTAGGCGTCCGGCTGATGGGCGCCGCCCGGCTGGACGCGATCACGACGGGCCTGGCCAAGGACGACGAGGAACAGCACGGCGCCCACAACACCCTGCTGCCGGCCGTGCCCCGCGAGCTCGCCGACACGGTCGCCGCCGACGTCCTGCGCGAGCGGTCGACCCCCACGGGCGCCGTACTGACCGGCCACCCGCGCGCCGCCCGCCGCCGACGGCTCGGCTGGGCCCTCTGGGCCGTGCTGGTGCCCGTAGCGGTCCTGGCCGTCCTCGGGGCCCTGCTGACGCCGGTCCTGCTCTGGATCGCCCTGGCCTGCGCGGTGGTGTTCCTGCCGCTCGCGGTGCTCCTCGCCCTCGACGCGTACCGCGCCCTGGGACACGCCGTCGGCGGCGACTATCTGGTGACCCGCTCCGGCACGGTCCGGCGCTCCACGGCCGCGCTGGATCGGGCCGGGGTGATCGGCTGGACGGTGCGGCAGTCCTACTTCCAGCGGCGGTCCGGGCTCCTGAGCGTCACCGCCACGACGGCCGCCGGATCGGGCGCTTACACGGCGTACGACACCGACGCGTCCGAGGGCCTCGACTTCGCGTCCGCGGCCGTCCCTGGGCTCCTGGAACCGTTCCTGGAGCGCACCGGGACCACGCCCTAGACCTGACCGTGCGTCGTGTCGATGACGCAGAAGCGGTTGCCCTCCGTGTCGGCGAGCACCACGAAGTCCGGGTCCGGCGGATAGAGCTCCCAGACCACCCGGACCGCCCCGAGCGCGAGCAGCCGGTCCACCTCGGCGTCCTGCTCGTCGGTGTACAGGTCGAGATGGACCCGGGGAACCTCCTGCACGGGCGACTCGCTCCGCCCCAGAGACAGCCCGACGCCGTGCCCCTCGGCCGGGACCAGCACCACCCAGTCGTCCGTCAGCGGTTCGCGCTCGACGTACTCCAGTGCCGCCTTCCAGAACGACGCCGCACGCCGTACGTCCGACGCACCCATCACCACAGTTCCGATACGCACCATGGGCCGAAGCCTTTCACGACGGAGGCCCGGCCCGCTCCTGAGAGCGAACCGGGCCTCCGTACAGTCTTGCTGACGACCTCTCAGGGAGAGGCCGGCGGGTAGAGCGCGCGCGGCAGCTGCGAGGCCGCCGCCGCGTCCAGCAGCCACAGGGTGCGGCTGCGTCCGTACGCACCCGCCGCCGGAGCCTGGATCTCCCCGGCGCCGGACAGGGCGATGGCCGCGGCCTCCGCCTTGTCCTCGCCCGCCGCCAGCAGCCACACCTCGCGCGCCGCCCGGATGGCGGGCAGCGTGAGCGAGACACGGGTCGGCGGCGGCTTGGGCGCACCGTGCACACCGACGACGGTGCGCTCGGTCTCCCGTACCGCGGGCAGCTCCGGGAAGAGCGAAGCGACATGCGTGTCCGGTCCGACGCCCAGCATCAGCACGTCGAACGTCGGTACGGGGCCGTGGTTCTCCGGCCCCGAAGCCGCGGCGAGCTCGGCCGCGTAACCGGCGGCGGCCGCGTCCGCGTCGTCGCCGTACGGGCCGTCCGAAGCGGGCATCGCGTGCACCCGGGACGGGTCCAGCGCCACCGAGTCCAGCAGGGCCTTGCGGGCCTGCGTGACATTGCGCTCCGGATCGCCCTCGGGCAGGAAACGCTCGTCGCCCCACCACAGGTCGAGCCGCGACCAGTCGATCGCGTCCCGCGCGGGCGTGGCGGCGAGCGCGGCCAGCAGACCGTTGCCGTTGCGCCCGCCGGTCAGCACCACCGAGGCGTATCCGCGTGCGGCCTGGGCGTCCACGACCTTCGTGATCAGCCGGGCCGCCGCGGCCTGCGCCATCAGCTCCTTGTCGCGGTGCACGACCAGTTGGGGAGCGGTCACTTCGACGCCGCCTTCTTGGCAGCGGCCTTCTTGGCGGCCGTTGCCGTGGCCGCCGGGGTGACGGCCGGGGGCTTCTCCTCGGACCCGGCCGGCTTCGCCTCGGCGCTGCCCAGCTTGTCCAGGCCGAACTTCACCGCCGAGGCGTAGGTGTTGTCCGGGTCGAGGCGCCGCAGCTCCTCCGCGAGGAGTTCGGCGGTCTCCCGCCGCTTGAGCGCCACTCCGCGGTCCGGCTGCCCCTGCATGGAGAGCGTGGCCAGCGAACCGTCGGGCCGGTGCAGCGTGACGGTGCCGTTCTTGGTCTCCATGCGGACGGCCGTCAGACCGGGGCCGGAGGAGTGCGTCCGCTCCACCGGGACACCGAGCCGGTCCGCGAGCCACATGGCGAGCAGCTCGCAGCTCGGGTTGTCCGATTCGCCCTCGACCGTGGCTGCCACGACCTCGGCCACCTGCTGGTCGAGCGCGGCGGCCAGCATCGAACGCCACGGCGTGATGCGGGTCCACGCCAGGTCGGTGTCGCCGGGGTTGTACGTCGCCCCGCGCACGGCCAGTTCGTCGAGCGGCCGGGCCGCCGAGTAGCTGTCCGTGATACGGCGCTGGGCCAGCGCGCCCAGCGGGTCCTTCGCCGGGTCGGCGGGCGCGTCCTGCGGCCACCACACCACGACGGGTGCGTCCGGCAGCAGCAGCGGCAGGACCACCGACTGGGCGTGGTTGGCCAGTTCGCCGTGCAGCCGCAGGACGACGGTCTCGCCGGTGCCCGAGTCGGAACCGACCCGCACCTCGGCGTCGAGCCGTGCGTCACGCCGGCTGCGCGGTGAACGGCTGACCCGCTTGATCACCGCGATGATCCGCGAGGGGTGCTCGCGGGAGGAGTCGCTCGCCGCCTTGAGGGCGTCGTACGCGTTCTCCTCGTCGGTGACGATGACGAGGGTCAGCACCATGCCGATGGCCGGTGTGCCGATGGCACGACGGGCCGACACGAGCGCCTGATTGATCTTGCTGGACGTGGTTTCCGTGAGATCGATCTTCATGGCCGGCGCCAGCTCCGTCCGTCGCGTGCGAGCATCTCGTCAGCCTCGGCCGGACCCCAGGTACCGGCCCCGTACTGAGCGGGCTTGCCGTGCTTGTCCCAGTACTCCTCGATCGGGTCGAGGATGTTCCAGGAGAGTTCGACCTCCTGGTGGCGGGGGAAGAGGTTGGCGTCGCCGAGCAGCACATCGAGGATGAGCCGCTCGTACGCCTCCGGGCTGGACTCCGTGAAGGACTCGCCGTACGCGAAGTCCATCGTGACGTCCCGGACCTCCATCGAGGTGCCGGGCACCTTCGAACCGAACCGCACGGTCACGCCCTCGTCCGGCTGGACCCGGATGACCAGGGCGTTGCCGCCCAGCTCCTCGGTCGCGCCGGACTCGAAGGGCAGATACGGGGCGCGCTTGAAGACGACCGCGATCTCCGTGACCCGGCGGCCGAGCCGCTTTCCGGTACGGAGGTAGAACGGCACGCCCGCCCAGCGGCGGTTGTTGATCGTCAGCTTGATCGCGGCGAAGGTGTCGGTCGTCGACTTGGGGTCGATGCCTTCCTCCTCCAGATAGCCGAGGTTCTCTTCGCCGCCCTGCCAGGCGTGGGCGTACTGGCCGCGCACGGTGTGCTTGCCCAGGTCGTCCGGCAGCTCCACCGCCGTGAGCACCTTGAGCTTCTCGGCGACCAGGGCCTTGGGGTGGAAGGAGCCGGGCTCCTCCATCGCCGTCAGCGCCAGCAGTTGGAGCAGGTGGTTCTGGATGACGTCACGGGCCGCGCCGATGCCGTCGTAGTAACCGGCCCGGCCGCCGATGCCGATGTCCTCGGCCATCGTGATCTGGACGTGGTCGACGTAGGACCGGTTCCAGATCGGCTCGAACATCGTGTTGGCGAAGCGCAGCGCCAGGATGTTCTGGACCGTCTCCTTGCCCAGGTAGTGGTCGATACGGAAGACCTCGTGGGGCGGGAACACATCGTGCACGAGCTGGTTGAGCTCCTGCGCGCTGGCGAGGTCGTGACCGAACGGCTTCTCGATGACGGCACGCCGCCAGGAGCCTTCCTTCTGGTCGGCGAGCCCGTGCTTCTTGAGCTGCTGGACGACCTGGGGGAAGAACTTCGGCGGCACGGACAGGTAGAAGGCGAAGTTGCCGCCCGTGCCCTGTCCCTTGTCGAGCTCCTGGATGGTGGCCTTAAGGGTCTCGAAGGCCTCGTCGTCGTCGAAGTTGCCCTGGACGAAGCGCATCCCCTGGATGAGCTGCTGCCAGACCTCTTCACGGAACGGTGTACGGGCGTGCTGCTTTACGGCGTCGTGGACCTCCTGTGCGAAGTCCTCGTTCTGCCACTCGCGGCGGGCGAAGCCGATGAGCGAGAAGCCCGGCGGCAGCAGGCCGCGGTTGGCCAGGTCATAGACAGCGGGCATCAGCTTTTTACGGGACAAATCGCCCGTGACGCCAAAGATGACCAGGCCCGACGGCCCCGCGATACGCGGGAGCCGTCGGTCCTGGGCGTCACGAAGCGGGTTGGCTCCGGGAACACCAGACAAGGTGGTCAGCCCTCCGAAGGGGCGAGGCGCTTGAGTTCCGCCTCGGTGGAGTTGAGCAGGTCGATCCAGGACGCCTCGAACTTCTCGACGCCCTCGTCCTCGAGGAGCTGGACGACGTCGTCGTAGCTGACCCCGAGCTTCTCGATCGCTTCGAGGTCGGCGCGGCCCTGGTCGTAGCTGCCCGCGATGGTGTTGCCGGTGATCTCGCCGTGGTCGGCGACCGCGTCGAGCGTGGCCTCCGGCATGGTGTTGACCGTGTTCGGGGCGACGAGCTCGTCGACGTACAGGGTGTCCTTGAGGGACGGGTCCTTCACGCCGGTGGAGGCCCACAGCGGGCGCTGCTTATTGGCCTGCGCCTTGTCAAGGGCGGCCCAGCGGTCGCCCGCGAAGACCTCCTCGTACGCCTCGTAGGCCAGGCGCGCGTTGGCGAGGGCGGACTTGCCCTTCGCGGCCTTGGCCTCGTCGCCGCCGATCGCGTCGAGACGCTTGTCGATCTCGGTGTCCACGCGGGACACGAAGAACGAGGCGACCGAGTGGATCTTCGAGAGGTCCAGGCCGGCGGCCTTCGCCTTCTCCAGGCCCGCCAGGTAGGCCTCCATCACCTCGCGGTAGCGCTCCAGCGAGAAGATCAGCGTCACGTTGACGCTGATGCCCCGGCCGATGACCTCGGTGATCGCCGGCAGACCGGCCTTCGTCGCCGGGATCTTGATGAGCGTGTTCGGCCGGTCCACCAGCCAGGCGAGCTGCTTGGCCTCGGCGATGGTGGCCACGGTGTTGTGCGCCAGGCGCGGGTCGACCTCGATGGAGACCCGGCCGTCCTGGCCGTCCGTCGCGTCGAAGACCGGACGCAGGATGTCGGCGGCGTCGCGGACGTCCACCGTCGTGATCATGCGGATGGCCTCGTCGACGGTGACCTTCCGGGCGGCGAGGTCGGTGAGCTGCTGCTCGTAACCGTCACCGTGCGAGATCGCCTTCTGGAAGATCGACGGGTTGGTGGTGACACCGACGACGTGCTGCTGGTCGATCAGCTCGGCGAGGTTGCCCGAAGTGATCCGCTTGCGCGACAGGTCGTCGAGCCAGATCGCCACGCCCTCGTCGGAGAGGCGCTTGAGTGCGTCTGTCATGGGAAATGCATCTCCTACTAGTCGTATACCGGCGTCAGCGCGCGCAGGCGGCCAGAGATTCCCGGGCGGCGGCCGCGACGTGCTCGGCGGTGAAGCCGAACTCGCGGAAGAGGACCTTGGCGTCGGCGGAGGCACCGAAGTGCTCCAGCGAGACGATCCGGCCGGCGTCACCGACGTACCGGTGCCAGGTCAGGCCGATGCCCGCCTCGACGGCGACACGGGCCTTCAGGGACGGCGGCAGAACGCTGTCCTTGTATGCCTGGTCCTGCTCCTCGAACCACTCGACGCACGGCATCGACACGACACGCGTCGGCACACCGGCGGCCTGGAGCTGCTCGCGGGCCTCGACTGCGAGGTGCACCTCGGAGCCGGTGCCGATCAGTACGACCTGGGGCTCGCCGCCCTCGGCGTCGAAGAGCACGTAACCGCCCTTGGCGGCGTCCTCGTTCGCCTCGTACGTCGGCACACCCTGCCGGGTCAGCGCCAGACCGTGCGGGGCGCCCTTGCCGAACACCTTGGTGTAGCGGCGCAGGATCTCGCGCCAGGCGATGGTGGTCTCGTTCGCGTCGGCCGGGCGCACGATGTTCAGGCCCGGGATCGCGCGCAGCGAGGCCAGGTGCTCCACCGGCTGGTGGGTCGGGCCGTCCTCGCCGAGGCCGATCGAGTCGTGCGTCCACACGTACGTCACCGGGAGGTGCATCAGCGCGGACAGGCGCACGGCGTTGCGCATGTAGTCGGAGAACACCAGGAAGGTGCCGCCGTAGATACGCGTGTGGCCGTGCAGCGCGATGCCGTTCATGGCGGCGGCCATGGAGTGCTCGCGGATGCCGAAGTGGATCGTCCGGCCGTACGGGTCCGCCTCGGGCAGCGGGTTGCCGGCCGGGAGGAACGACGACGTCTTGTCGATCGTCGTGTTGTTCGAGCCCGCCAGGTCGGCGGAGCCGCCCCACAGCTCGGGGATGACGTCGCCCAGGGCCTGGAGCACCTTGCCGGAGGCCGCGCGGGTCGCGACGGACTTGCCCGCCTCGAACACCGGAAGCTTCTGCTCCCAGCCGTCGGGGAGCTCGCCCGCGGAGATCCGGTCGAACTCGGCGGCGCGCTCCGGGTTGGCGGTACGCCACGCGGCGAGGGACTTCTCCCACTCGGCCTTGACCTCACGGCCGCGGTCCAGCGCCTCACGGGTGTGCCCGATGACCTCGTCGGAGACCTCGAAGCTCTTCTCGGGGTCGAAGCCGAGCACCCGCTTGGTGGCCGCGACCTCGTCGTCGCCGAGAGCCGAGCCGTGCGCGGCCTCGGTGTCCTGGGCGTTCGGGGCGGGCCAGGCGATGATCGAGCGGGCCGCGATGAAGGACGGGCGCTCCGTCTCGGCCTTGGCGGCCTGGAGCGCCGTGTAGAGACCCGCGGGGTCGAGGTCGCCGCTGGGCAGCTGCTCGACGCGCTGGACGTGCCAGCCGTACGCCTCGTAACGCTTGAGGGTGTCCTCGGAGACCGCGGCCTCCGTGTCGCCCTCGATCGAGATGTGGTTGTCGTCCCACAGCATGACGAGGCTGCCGAGCTTCTGGTGCCCGGCCAGCGAGGACGCCTCCGCGGAGATGCCCTCCTGGAGGCAGCCGTCACCGGCGATGACGTAGACGTTGTGGTCGAACGGGGAGGTGCCGGGGGCCGCCTCCGGGTCGAACAGACCGCGCTCGTAACGGGCGGCCATGGCCATACCGACGGCGTTGGCGACACCCTGGCCGAGCGGCCCGGTCGTCGTCTCCACGCCCGTGGTGTGGCCGTACTCCGGGTGACCCGGGGTCTTGGAACCCCAGGTGCGGAACGCCTTGAGGTCATCGAGCTCCAGGCCGTATCCGGCCAGGTAGAGCTGGATGTAGAGCGTCAGGCTGGAGTGGCCCGCAGAGAGCACGAACCGGTCACGTCCGGCCCACTCCGCGTCCGCGGGGTCGTGCCGCATCACCTTCTGGAAGAGGGTGTACGCGGCGGGAGCCAGGCTCATCGCCGTACCCGGGTGGCCGTTTCCGACCTTCTGTACGGCGTCCGCGGCGAGGACGCGGACAGTGTCCACGGCCCGCTGGTCCAATTCGGTCCACTGGAGGTCTGTGGTGGTCGGCTTGGTGCTCACCCTGAGTCAGGGCTCCTCTCCACTGTCGTAAACCGGTGGCTGATACCGCACCGGGCGATGTCGAGCCTACCCCCGACACAACGCGCTGCTTTCGAGTAGTTACCAGGGTGACGGCGACCTGCGGAGTTCGCCTGCTGACGGAAGGTGTCCGTTCACTACGGCGCCAACTCAACACGAGCCCACCCCCCGCGAAGGGCGGTGTATCCGCAGCGTCTACAGTGGTCTGGTTCGCGCAAGTCTTTACCGGGCCTTCACTCCCGGAGCTTGCTGGGATTTCTCTGTCAGGGGTGTGCGTGACGGCCGTCGAGTCCCGACCCGCAGGGGTCGCCTTGACTCCGAGCCCAGGGGGCCATCGCCCGTTCGGGGCCCGCATCAAGGCATTCGTGGCGCTTACCAAGCCGCGAATCATCGAGCTGTTGCTCATCACCACCGTTCCGGTGATGTTCCTCGCCGCTCAAGGTGTTCCAGACCTGTGGCTCGTACTCACCACCACCATCGGCGGATATCTCTCCGCGGGTGGTGCCAACGCGCTGAACATGTACATCGACCGCGACATCGACGCGCTGATGGACCGCACATCGCAACGTCCGCTGGTCACCGGCATGGTGAGCCCCGTCGAGTGCCTCGTATTCGGTATCTCCCTCGCCGTGATTTCCACCGTCTGGTTCGGTCTGCTCGTCAACTGGCTCTCGGCGGCCCTCGCACTCGGGGCGCTGCTCTTCTACGTCGTCGTCTACACGATGCTCCTGAAGCGCCGGACCTCGCAGAACATCGTCTGGGGCGGAATCGCCGGCTGCATGCCGGTTCTCATCGGCTGGTCCGCCGTCACCAATTCCCTCTCGTGGGCCGCGGTCATTCTCTTCGCCGTCATCTTCTTCTGGACGCCGCCGCATTACTGGCCGCTTTCGATGAAGGTGAAGGCGGACTACGCCCGGGTCGGCGTCCCGATGCTTCCGGTCATCGCCACCAATCAGGTGGTCGCCCGCCAGATCGTCATCTACAGCTGGGTGATGGTGGCGGTGTCGCTGCTGCTGACCCCGCTCGGCTACACGGGCTGGTTCTACACGGCGGTGGCCCTCCTGACCGGCGCCTTCTGGCTCTGGGAGGCGCACGGCCTGCAGACCCGGGCCAACTCCGGAGTGACCGGCGCCAAGCTCAAGGAGATGCGGCTGTTCCACTGGTCCATCACCTACGTCTCGCTGCTCTTCGTCGCCGTCGCGGTGGACCCCTTCCTGCGGTAACCCGGCGCATGCGCTTCCGCCGACGGGCGGGTCACGTGGCACAGACCACGTGGCCCGCCCGTCGCCAGTTGATCTACTGCTCGGTAGCATCGATGCATGGCAGAGACGGCAGAGACCCAGCAGGTGGACAGCAGGCAGGCGGCCCGCGCGGAGCGCAGGGCGGCGAAGCTGGCCAGGCAGATCGGCGCGTTCGCCAAGGAGCACGGCGGTGCCGAGGGCCACCTCGCCCACACGGGACAGACGGGCACCCGCATCGTCCTCGTCGGGCAGGACGGCGGCTGGGGCGACCTCGTCGCACCCTCGTACGCGGTGGCCGACAGCGCGACGCGGAAGTCCGGGATCACGATGCACGAGAGCTTCGACGGCGACTTCGCCGCCAAGATCCGCACAGGACCGTACGAGTGGACCCGGATGGCCGGTATCCAGCTCGGCGGGCCCTCAAACAACCGCTGAGCCGTTCGGGACAGCACACGGTTCGACGGTGCCGGAGGTGTCGGCGACCTGCCCGGCGCGCAAGAGGCGGCGGGTGGTCTCCGCGACGCCCAGTTCCCTACGCCCTCGCGAGATAGTGCGCCGGCGCGCAGTGCGCCTCCAGGTCCAGCAGGGGGCGGGCACCAGCGGTCTCGGCACCGACCTGGTGCTGCTGCACAGCTACCCGAACCACCGCAGCGCCGCCCGGCTGGCGGGCGCGCACCCGCATGTCTACGCGGATCTGGGCCCCGCCCTCGCCCGTACGGGGGCGCGCGCCGGGGCCGTACTGGCGGAGATCCTGGAGCTCGCCCCGTTCGGCAAGCTGCTGTACTCCAGCGGGGCGCAGGCACTGCCCGAGCTCCATCTGGTCGCGGCACGGCAGTTCCATGCGGCGCTCGGCCGGGTGCTGGGCGGCTGGGTGACGGACGGCGCGTGGTCACGTGCCGACGCGGCACGGTCGCCGGACTGATCGGCTCGGGCAACGCGCGGCGGGTCTACGGGCTGGACGGCCGACCCGCCGGAGCGGAGCCGGCCGGGGTCAGCTCGCGACGGTGACGGCCGGGGTCTCCCGCGCGGGGATGCCGGCCGTGACCTGCGGACGCTCCCGCATGCTCAGGAACAGTCGCAGCACGGCGATCCACATCAGCGAGGAGCCGAGCATGTGGACGGACACCAGGACCTCGGGGACATCGCTGAAGTACTGCACGTAACCGATCGCGCCCTGCGCCAGCAGCACGATCAGCAGGTCACGGGCGCGCGCCCGGGTGTCGACGGGGGCGTCGACCACCCGCAGCGCCAGCCACATGGCGATGGCCAGGGCGCAGACCACCCACGCGGAGATGGCGTGCACATGCGCTGCGGCGGTCCAGTCCCACGGCATGCGCGGTACGTCGCTGCTGTCACCGGCGTGCTTGCCGGAACCGGTCACCGTCGTGCCGAGGGCGATCAGGACCACCGTGGTGACGACGATCGCCCAGGACAGGCCGCGCACCGGCCGCGGGGCGCGCGGGCGGGGTGCACCGTCGCCCTCGCCGATCCGCACCCAGGTGATGACGGCGACCGCGAGCAGGCCGTTGGCGAGCAGGAAGTGACCGGCCACCGTCCACGGGTTGAGGCCCGCCCAGACCGTGATACCGCCGAGCACGGCGTTCCCCATCACGAGCCAGAACTGTGACCAGGCGAGCCGGGTCAGCGTGCGCCGGCGGGGCTTGGCGGAACGTACCGCGACGATCGCCCAGCCGACGGCGGCCGACAGGACGTAGGTGAGCATCCGGTTGCCGAACTCGATCGCCCCGTGCAGGCCCTGCTCGGGCGTGGCGAAGAGGCTGTCGTCCGTGCACTTGGGCCAGGTGTCGCAGCCCAGACCGGAACCGGTCAGCCGGACGGCACCGCCCGTGATGATGACGAACACGGTCATCACGACTGCGGAGAGAGCGGCGCGCCGGACCACCTCGTTGGACGGAGTCCAGCGCTTGGCGATGTAGGAGAGGGGGGTTTCCACGCGAACCATCGTAGGCGGGGGCTTGTGCATGTTTTCACGAGGGGTGCGTTACGCCCGAATGCCCCCGTCAGCAGCCCGGGCGCCTACTCCCAGCGGAAGAACCTGGCCGCAGCGCCCAGCCCCAGCACCGCCCACACCGCGAGGATTCCGGCCTCGCCCCACGGCATCGGGGCGCCGTGCTGGAGGACGTCCCGCAGCCCCTCCGAAAGGGCAGAGACCGGCAGCAGCCCCAGGACCGACTGGACCGCGTCCGGGAACTTGTCGAGCGGCACGATCACGCCGCCGCCCACCAGGAGCAGCAGAAAGACCAGGTTGGCGGCGGCGAGCGTCGCCTCCGCCTTCAGCGTCCCGGCCATCAGGAGTCCGAGGCCGGAGAACGCCGCGGTGCCCAGCACCAGAAGCAGCAGTACGGCGAAGGGGTTGCCCTCGGGGGACCAGCCGAGCGCGAACGCGATCCCCGTCAGCAGCACGATCTGCAACACCTCGGTGACCAGCACCGACAGGGTCTTCGCCGTCATCAGCGCCCAGCGCGGCAGCGGTGAGGCACCGAGCCGTTTGAGCACCCCGTAGCGCCGTTCGAAGCCGGTGGCGATGGCCTGGCCGGTGAAGGCCGTGGACATCACGGCCAGGGCGAGAACGCCCGGAGCCAGGAAGTCGACCGACTTGCCGGCGCCCGTGTCGACGACGTCGACCGCGCTGAACAGCACCAGGAGCAACGTCGGGATGATCACCGTGAGGAGCAGCTGCTCGCCGTTGCGCAGGAGCATCCGCGTCTCCAGCGCCGTCTGCGCGGCGATCATGCGGGGCAGCGGGGCCGCGCCGGGACGGGGGGTGTACGTACCGGCGCTCATGCGCGCAGCTCCTTGCCGGTCAGTTCCAGGAAGACGTCCTCGAGTGTGTGCCGCTCCACGGCGATACCGGACGGCATCACTCCGTGCTGGGCGCACCAGGAGGTCACGGTGGCCAGCAACTGAGGGTCGACCTCTCCCGTGATGCGGTACGCGCCCGAGGTCAGCTCGGCCGCCGCCGAGCCGTCGGGCAGCGCCTTGAGCAGCGAGCCGATGTCGAGACCGGGGCGGCCGGTGAAGCGCAGGGTGTTCTCGGCGCCGCCGCGGCACAGCGACTCCGGGCTGCCCTGGGCGATGACCCGGCCCGCGTCGATGATGGCCACGTCGTCGGCGAGCTCCTCGGCCTCGTCCATGAAGTGGGTGGTCAGGACGACCGAGACGCCGTCGGCGCGCAGTTCCCGTACGAGATCCCAGGTGGACCGGCGCGCCTGCGGGTCCAGGCCCGCGGTCGGCTCGTCGAGAAAGACCAGCTCGGGGCGGCCCACGACGGCCATCGCCAGGGCGAGCCGCTGCTGCTGGCCGCCGGAGAGCCGGCGGTAGGTGGTGCGCCCGCAGCTGCCGACGCCGAGCCGTTCGATCAGGGCGTCGACGTCCAGCGGGTGGGCGTACAGCTTGGCCATGTGGCGCAGCATCTCGTCGGCCCGCGCGCCGGAGTAGACGCCGCCGGACTGGAGCATCACGCCGACCCGGGGGCGCAGCGCCCCGGCGTCGGCGACCGGGTCGAGGCCGAGGACGCGTACGGTCCCGGCGTCCGGCCGCCGGTAGCCCTCGCAGGTCTCGATGGTGGTGGTCTTGCCGGCGCCGTTGGGGCCGAGGACCGCGGTGACCGCGCCGGCCCGGACGTCGAGGTCGAGGCCGTCCACTGCGGTCTTGGTGCCGTACCGCTTCACCAGGCCGGTGACCTGGACGAGAGGCTCGCTGTTCATGGCCGGTAAGTCTAGGCAGTGACCGAAGGGCCCCGGGGCGCGGGTCCTGCGAACCGGATTTCGCCAATGTGGCGGCAGGCCGGGGCGCGGCCCCGCTGCGGAACCCGTGGGTAGGTGCCCGCAGGACGCCTCGGTACACCCCGAAGTCCGGCCAATCCCCGTACCGGGCTCCGGTGGGCGCCCTACCCCCGCCGCCCCAGGTCCCCCATGCTCCTCCCTGAGCTCAAGCGGTTGCTGTGCCCCCCACACGTGTCAGCGGGCAGCGGCAGCTGTGAGTGGCACCCGCGCCTGTTCCTTCATCCCCTACGGCGGGAGACCCCCGCCGACTTCTGAAGGAGAGCTCGTGATCCGACGTTCCATGCGTCTCAGACGGCGGTCCGCCGCCGCACTTCTCACTGCGGCAGCGACCGCGATACCACTCGTGATCAGCGCCTCGCCGGCCCAGGCACGGACGGACGACCCCGCGCCGCGGTCCGCCTACGAGACCAAGTCCGAGGGCAAGCTGCTCAAACAGTTCGCCGGCCGGGAGAAGGTGACCTTCTGGGTGAGCCTCGTGGAGGAAGCGGATGTCCCGTCCGCCCGCGCGGCGAAGGGCAAGACCGCCAAGGCCCGTGCCGTCTACGAGACGAAGACCGCGTTCGCCAAGAAGTCCCAGGCCGGGGTCATCAAGCTGGCCGAGGACGCCGGAGCGGCGTACACCTCGTTCTGGATCGCCAACACCGTGCAGATCACCGGTGACAAGGCACTCGCCGAGAAGATCGCGGCCCGTCCGGACGTGGCCGCCATAGAGGCCGACGACCCGGTCACGATTCCCGACCCACTGCCCGGCACCAGCGAGCCCGAGGTCGACGCCGTCGAGTGGAACCTCGACCGGATCAACGCCCCGAAGGTCTGGAACGACCTGGGCGTACGCGGTGACGGCATCGTCGTGGCCAGCATCGACAGCGGGGTCCAGTTCGACCACCCGGCGGTCGCGGCCGCCTACCGCGGCCTGAAGGCGGACGGCACGTACGACCACGCGTACAACTGGTTCGACCCCACCAAGGTCTGCACGGGCACCGTGCCCTGCGACAACAACGGCCACGGCACCCACACCATGGGCACCATGGTCGGCGACGACGGTGCCGGCAATCAGGTGGGTGTCGCCCCAGGCGCCCGGTGGATCGCCGCCAAGGGCTGCGGGACCAGCTCCTGCGCCCAGGCGACGCTGCTCGCCTCCGGCCAGTGGATGGTCGCGCCCACGGACGCCTCCGGCGCCAACCCCCGGCCGGACCTGGCACCGGACGTGGTGAACAACTCCTGGGGCTCGAACGTCATCGACACCTGGTACAAGGCGACCGTCCAGTCATGGCGTGACGCGGGCATCTTCCCCGCCTTCTCCAACGGAAACAACGGCTCCGGCTGCAACACCTCGGGGTCGCCCGGCGCTTACTCCAACAGCTACTCATCGGGTGCCTTCGACATCAACAACGCCATCGCGAGCTTCTCCTCGCGCGGTACCGGCGAGGCCGGCACGCTCAAGCCGAACCTCTCGGCGCCCGGTGTCAACGTCCGCTCCTCGTGGATGGGCGGCGGCTACAACACCATTTCCGGTACGTCGATGGCCTCCCCGCACACCGCCGCCACCGTGGCGCTGATGTGGTCGGCCTCGCCCGCGATCCGCGGCAACATCGCGGAGACGGAGAAGCTCCTCGACCAGACCGCGATCGACACCGACAACACGACCTGCGGCGGCACGGCGGCCAAGAACAACGTCTGGGGCGAAGGGCGCCTCGACGCGTACGCCGCGGTCAGCGCCACCCCGCGCGGCCCGCTCGGCGCACTCGGCGGCACGGTCGGCTCCGGTGACGCGGCCGTCGCGGACGCCACCGTGACCCTGGACGGACCGATGAAGTCCACCGTCACCACCGGCGCGGACGGCTCCTACGCCCTGCCCAAGGTGATGGTCGGCGACTACCGGGTCACTGTCTCCAAGTTCGGGTTCCACCCCACCGAGTCCACCGTCACCGTCGTCGAGAACGAGACGGCGACCAAGGACTTCACCCTGGAACAGGCGCCCAGCGCGACGCTCGGCGGCACCGTGAGGACCGAGGCGGGCGTCGAAGCCGGCGCGAACGTCGTGGTTCAGGGCACTCCGGTGAAGACGGTCTCGGCGGCCGACGGTACGTACTCGGTCACCCTGCCCGTAGGTACGTACAACGTGGCCGTCACCCCCGTCAGCCGCTGTGCCACGGCAGCGAGCGTGAGCGTGGAGCTGACCGCGTCGGTCACCAAGGACCTCGACCTGGCCAGCCGCGCGGACACCTTCGGCACGACCTGCCGGGCAGGCACGGGTGCCTTCCCGACCGGTGACACCAAGCTGGCCATGTCCAGCGCGACCAGCGGTTCGGCCCGCTTCGACCTGCCGTTCCCGGTCGGGCTGTACGGAAAGACGTACCGCGCCGCCACCGCCACCACCGAGGGCGTTCTCGGGCTCGGCTCCGTCAGCACCTCGTCGGTGAACGGCAGCCTGCCGACCACGGGTACTCCCAACGGAGCGCTCTACCCCTTCTGGGACAACCTGCAGATCGACAGCACCTCCGGGGTCTCGGGCGTCTACTGGGCGGCCCGCGGCACGGCGCCGCACCGCTCGGTGGTCGTCGAGTGGCGGGACGTGCAGATCACCGCCTCCACCACCCAGCGGATCAGCTTCGCCGCGGTCATCGGTGAGGACGGCAGCGTCTCCTACCACTACAAGGACATCGGCGAGGGCACCTACGAGAACGGTTCGAGCGCCACCGTCGGCATCGAGAGCGACACCGGTACGGACGCCCTGCTGTACTCGTACAACCAGGCGGCTGTCACCGACGGCATGGCCCTCTCCTTCAGCACCGGCAAGAGCGCCGTGCTGGCCGGCACGGTCACCGACGACAACGACGGCAAGCCGGTGGCCGGCGCCACCGTGAAGGTCGGCCAGGGCGGCACCGCCATCGCCACCGGCACCACAGGCGCCGACGGCAGCTACCTCGTCCAGGTCCCGGCGGGCACCACCGAGGCCGGCTACGACATCACGGTCGGCGCGGACCACTACGCCGGCGTCACCGCGGAGCGCGGACTGAAGGCCAAGGACATCGCCGTGGCCGACGCCGTGCTCAAGACCGGTCTGGTCACGGCCTCGGCTGCGGACTACGCCCTGGTCGTCCCGGCGGAGCAGGGCCGCACCCGCACCCTGACCGTGAGCAACTCGGGCACCGCCACCCCGTACACGGTGAAGGAACAGAGCGACGCCGCCTGGATCACGGTCGCACCGGCCTCCGGCGAACTGGCCAAGGGCGCCGAACAGAAGGTGGAGCTCACCTTCGACACCACGGGCGTCGCCCCGGGGACGGTTCTCACCGGCACCCTGCTCGTCTCCTCGGAGAGCGGCAGGGCGCCCGTCGTCGAGGTTCCGCTCAAGATCGTCGTCCCGGCCTACCAGGCGGCCCTCGACGCGGGCGTCGCCGGTTCGGTGACGGACCTGCTCGGTGACAGCTGGGGACCGGACCGGGAGTACGCGGCCGGTTCGTACGGCTACATCGGGACCACGAGCAAGACCGGCACGACGAGGACCATCTCCGGCACGAGCGAGCAGGCGCTGTACCGCACGGCCCGCAGCGGCGCGCTGGAGTACCGCTTCGACAACGTCCCCAACGGGGTCTACCGCGTCGAGCTGGGCTTTGCCGAGGTCAGCGGCACCAAGCCGGGGGCGAGGGTCTTCGATGTGCTCGCCGAGGGCAAGGAGTACGTCTCGAACCTCGACATCGCGCTGGAGAAGGGCACGTACACCGCACTGGACAAGACGATCACGGTGGAGGTCACCGACGGCCAGCTGAACGTCCGGCTGTCGGCGATCCACGGCAAATCCCTGGTGAACTCGGTCCGGGTCTCGCAGCGGCCTGACCTGACCGGCTGAACCACGACCGGCGGCTGACACGCCGGAGATCACGGCCCGTCCGGCACCTGCCGGGCGGGCTGCCGTGCGTCGCCGCGGCGGTTCCGTCGGACCGGTCGGGGCACGGGGGAATGATCATTTCCGCAGGTCAACTTAGGTATGCCTAAGTGACGAACCCCATCGGGCCATGATCAGGGGGCCGGTTGCCAGGCTCCGGTGAATTACGCAACAATGGCGTTGTGAAATACGTTGGCGAGGCTCCGCAGGAGGAACTCGCGACCGGTGAGCGTTCTACGCGCAACCGGGTCGCGCGCTCCATCCTGGACCATGGCCCGTCCACCGCCGCCGATCTGGCGAAGCGCGTGAGCCTTACCCAGGCCGCCGTCCGCCGCCATCTCGACGCCCTCGTCTCCGACGGTGTCGTCGAGGCCCGCGAACAGCGGGTGTACGGAGCACGGACCCGGGGGCGTCCCGCCAAGGTGTTCGCCCTGACGGACTGCGGCCGGGACGCATTCGACCAGTCCTACGACACGCTCGCAGCGGACGCCCTGCGCTGGATCGCCGAGACATCGGGCGACGAAGGGGTCATCGCGTTCGCCCGTGCCCGCATGGCCGCCCAGGCCGAGGTGTACCGCGCCGCGGTCGCGGCCGCGGACCCCGAGGACCGCACCGAGGCGCTGGCCAGGGCCTTGTCGGCCGACGGGTACGCTGCTACGGCGCGAAGCGCGCCCGGCCCGCAGCAGGGCGAGCAGTTGTGCCAGCACCACTGCCCGGTCGCGCATGTCGCCGAGCAGTTCCCGCAGCTGTGCGAGGCGGAGACGGAGCTCTTCTCCAGTCTGCTCGGGACCCATGTGCAGCGTCTGGCCACCCTCGCCCACGGCGACGGTGTGTGTACGACGTATGTGCCGCGCAGCGGCCACGCAACACCACAGACCACATCAGTATCTGCAAGCACTGCCGGGAGGAACCCCGCATGACGCTCCCCACGGAGACTGCCCACCCTGAGCTCGAGGGTCTGGGCACGTACGAATTCGGTTGGGCCGACTCCGACGCGGCAGGCGCTGCGGCCAAGCGCGGCCTCTCCGAGGCTGTCGTCCGCGACATCTCGGAGAAGAAGAACGAACCCGAGTGGATGCTGAAGCTGCGGCTCAAGGGCCTGAAGCTCTTCGGCAAGAAGCCCATGCCGAACTGGGGCTCGGACCTCTCGGGTATCGACTTCGACAACATCAAGTACTTCGTGCGGTCCACGGAGAAGCAGGCGGAGTCCTGGGAGGACCTGCCCGAGGACATCAAGAACACGTACGACAAGCTCGGCATCCCCGAGGCGGAGAAGCAGCGCCTCGTCGCCGGCGTCGCCGCGCAGTACGAGTCCGAGGTCGTCTACCACCAGATCAACGAGGAGCTGGAGGCGCAGGGTGTCATCTTCATGGACACCGACACCGCGCTGAAGGAGCACCCGGAGCTCTTCAAGGAGTACTTCGGCACCATCATCCCGGTCGGTGACAACAAGTTCGCCTCGCTGAACTCGGCCGTGTGGTCCGGAGGCTCGTTCATCTACGTGCCGAAGGGCGTGCACGTGGAGATTCCGCTCCAGGCCTACTTCCGTATCAACACGGAGAACATGGGCCAGTTCGAGCGGACGCTGATCATCGTCGACGAGGACGCCTACGTCCACTACGTCGAGGGCTGCACCGCGCCGATCTACTCCTCGGACTCGCTGCACTCCGCGGTCGTCGAGATCATCGTGAAGAAGGGCGGCCGCTGCCGCTACACGACCATCCAGAACTGGTCGAACAACGTCTACAACCTCGTCACCAAGCGCGCCGTGGCGTACGAGGGCGCGACCATGGAGTGGGTCGACGGCAACATCGGCTCCAAGGTCACCATGAAGTACCCGGCCGTCTACCTGATGGGCGAGCACGCCAAGGGCGAGACCCTGTCCATCGCCTTCGCGGGCGAGGGCCAGCACCAGGACGCCGGCGCCAAGATGGTCCACATGGCCCCGAACACCTCGTCCAACATCGTCTCCAAGTCGGTGGCACGAGGCGGCGGCCGTACGTCCTACCGCGGTCTCATCGAGATCGGCGAGGGCGCGCCGGGCGCGAAGTCCAATGTGCTCTGTGACGCGCTGCTCGTCGACACGATCTCGCGCTCCGACACCTACCCGTACGTCGACGTCCGCGAGGACGACGTGTCGATGGGTCACGAGGCGACCGTCTCCAAGGTCTCCGAGGACCAGCTCTTCTACCTCATGAGCCGCGGACTCACCGAGTTCGAGGCCATGGCGATGATCGTGCGCGGCTTCGTCGAGCCGATCGCCAAGGAGCTGCCCATGGAGTACGCCCTGGAGCTCAACCGGCTGATCGAGCTGCAGATGGAGGGTTCGGTCGGCTAGTACGCCTGCCCGACCGCGTCCCCCGACTTCTTGACTGAGAAAGCGAGCACTACGACAGCCATGGCTGAGGCTCAGAACATTCCGGCGGGGTCCACCACCGCCGGGTCCATCGCGGTGGCCGCCGAGTCGACCGTCGCCACGCGCATGAGCGCGCCCCCCTCCTTCGACGTCGCGGACTTCCCCGTCCCGCACGGCCGTGAGGAGGAGTGGCGGTTCACTCCGCTGGAGCGCCTTCGCGGGCTGCACGACGGCACCGCCGTCGCCACCGATGGCGCCGTGAAGGTCGCGATCGAGGCCCCGGAAGGGGTCACCGTCGAGACCGTCGGCCGCGAGGACTCGCGGCTCGGCAAGGCCGGCACCCCGGTGGACCGTGTCGCCGCCCAGGCGTACACGTCCTTCGCGCAGGCGTCGGTCGTCACGGTCGCCAAGGAGGCCGTGCTCACCGAGCCGATCCGGATCGCCGTGCACGGCGAGGGCGGCGTCGCCTACGGCCACCAGCTCATCGAGCTGGGAGCCTTCGCCGAGGCCGTCGTCGTCATCGACCACACGGGCGACGCGGTGCTCGCCGCCAACGTCGACTACGTCCTGGGCGACGGCGCCAAGCTCACCGTCGTCTCGGTCCAGGACTGGGACGGGACGGCCGTCCACGTCGGCCAGCACAACGCGCTGATCGGCCGGGATGCCTCGTTCAAGTCGATCGTCGTCACCTTCGGCGGCGACGTCGTCCGCCTCCACCCGCGCATCAGCTACGCGGCCCCCGGCGGCGAGGCCGAGCTCTTCGGCCTGTACTTCACCGACAAGGGCCAGCACCAGGAGCACCGCCTCCTCGTCGACCACAACACCCCGCACTGCAAGTCCAACGTGGCCTACAAGGGCGCGCTGCAGGGCGACGGTGCGCACGCCGTATGGATCGGTGACGTGCTCATCCAGGCCAAGGCCGAGGGCACCGACACGTACGAGATGAACCGCAACCTCGTCCTCACGGACGGCGCCCGGGTCGACTCCGTGCCGAACCTGGAGATCGAGACCGGCGAGATCGTCGGCGCCGGCCACGCCTCCGCGACCGGCCGTTTCGACGACGAGCAGCTCTTCTACCTCCAGTCGCGCGGAATCCCCGCCGAGGAGGCCCGCCGCCTCGTCGTGCGTGGCTTCTTCGCCGAGCTCGTCCAGCAGATCGGCCTGCCGGACGTCGAAGCGCGTCTCCTCGACAAGATCGAGACCGAGCTGAAGGCGTCCGTCTGATGGCCTTCGTCAAAGCCTGTGCGCTGAGTGAGCTGGAGGACGACACCCCCAAGCGGGTGGAGCTCGACGGCACGCCGGTGTCCGTGGTGCGCACCGAGGGCGAGGTGTTCGCGATCAACGACATCTGCTCGCACGCGAACGTCTCGCTGTCGGAGGGCGAGGTCGAGGACTGCATGATCGAGTGTTGGTTGCACGGATCGAGTTTCGATCTGCGTACCGGCAAGCCGTCCGGCCTTCCCGCGACGCGCCCCGTTCCCGTTTACCCCGTAAAGATCGAAGGGGACGATGTGCTCGTCTCCGTCACCCAGGAGACCTGAGTCACCCATGGCAACGCTTGAAATCCGCGACCTGCACGTCACCGTCGAGGCCGACAACGCCACGAAGGAGATCCTCAAGGGCGTCGACCTGATCGTGAAGCAGGGCGAGACCCACGCCATCATGGGCCCCAACGGGTCCGGCAAGTCCACCCTCGCGTACTCGCTCGCCGGTCACCCCAAGTACACGATCACCAGTGGCACGGTGACCCTGGACGGCGAGAACGTCCTGGACATGACCGTCGACGAGCGCGCCCGCGCCGGTCTCTTCCTCGCCATGCAGTACCCGGTCGAGATCCCCGGTGTCTCGGTCTCCAACTTCCTGCGTACCTCCGCCACCGCCGTCCGCGGCGAGGCGCCCAAGCTGCGTACGTGGGTGAAGGAGGTCAGGGAGACGATGGCCGGCCTCCAGATGGACCCGGCCTTCGCCGAGCGCAACGTCAACGAGGGCTTCTCCGGCGGTGAGAAGAAGCGCCACGAGATCCTTCAGCTGGAGCTCCTCAAGCCGAAGATCGCCATCCTCGACGAGACCGACTCCGGCCTCGACGTCGACGCCCTGCGCGTCGTCTCCGAGGGCGTCAACAGGGTCCGCGAGACCGGCGAGGTCGGCACCCTGCTGATCACGCACTACACGCGGATCCTCCGTTACATCAAGCCCGACTTCGTGCACGTCTTCGCCAACGGCCGTATCGCCGAGTCCGGCGGCGCCGAGCTCGCCGACAAGCTGGAGAACGAGGGCTACGAGGCATATGTGAAGGGTGGCGCTTCCGCGTGACTGATGCCCGACAGGGGCTCTCCGGCCTCCTCGACACCGAGGCGATCCGCAAGGACTTCCCGATCCTGGACCGCACGGTCCACGACGGCAAGAAGATCGTTTACCTGGACAGCGCGGCGACGTCGCAGAAGCCGCGCCAGGTCCTCGACGCGCTCAACGAGTACTACGAGCGGCACAACGCCAACGTCCACCGCGGTGTGTACACCATCGCGGAGGAGGCCACCGCGCTGTACGAGGGTGCTCGCGACAAGGTCGCGGCCTTCATCAACGCGCCGAGCCGCAACGAGGTGATCTTCACGAAGAACGCCTCCGAGTCGCTCAACCTCGTGGCCAACATGCTCGGCTGGGCCGACGAGCCCTATCGGGTGGACCGCGACACCGAGATCGTCACCACGGAGATGGAGCACCACTCCAACATCGTGCCGTGGCAGCTGCTCTCGCAGCGCACCGGCGCGAAGCTGAAGTGGTTCGGCATCACCGACGACGGCCGCCTCGACCTGTCCAACATCGACGAGATCATCACTGAGAAGACGAAGATCGTCTCCTTCACCCTGGTCTCGAACATCATGGGCACGATCAACCCGGTCGAGAAGATCATCCGCCGTGCCCAGCAGGTCGGCGCGCTGGTCTGCATCGACGCCTCGCAGGCGGCCCCGCACATGGTGCTCGACGTGCAGGCGCTGCAGGCGGACTTCGTGGCCTTCACCGGTCACAAGATGGTCGGCCCGACCGGAATCGGCGTGCTGTGGGGACGGCAGGAACTCCTGGAGGACCTTCCCCCGTTCCTCGGCGGCGGCGAGATGATCGAGACCGTGTCGATGCACTCGTCGACGTACGCCCCCGCGCCGTACAAGTTCGAGGCGGGTACGCCCCCGATCGCCCAGGCCGTCGGCCTCGGTGCGGCCGTGGACTACCTCTCGGCAATCGGCATGGAGAACATCCACCGCCACGAGCAGGCGATCACCGAGTACGCGGTGAAGCGGCTCCTGGAGGTCCCGGATCTCAGGATCATCGGCCCGTCGACGGCCGTGGACCGTGGCGCGACGATCTCCTTCACGCTGGGTGACATCCACCCGCACGACGTGGGTCAGGTCCTGGACGAGCAGGGCATCGCCGTCCGGGTCGGTCACCACTGCGCGCGGCCGGTATGCCTGCGGTACGGAATTCCTGCGACGACGCGAGCGTCGTTCTATCTGTACTCCACGCCCGCCGAGGTCGACGCCCTGGTGGACGGTCTCGAACACGTCCGGAACTTTTTCGGTTAAATGCCACAACTGCTGAGGGTTGACTGGTGAAGCTTGATTCCATGTACCAGGAAGTGATCCTGGACCACTACAAGCACCCCCACGGGCGCGGCCTGCGGGACGGCGACGCCGAGGTGCATCACGTCAACCCGACGTGTGGCGACGAGATCACGCTCCGGGTGAAGTACGACGGCGAGACGATCGCCGACATCAGCTACGACGGCCAGGGCTGCTCCATCAGCCAGGCCAGTGCCTCCGTGCTGAACGAGCTGCTCGTCGGCAAGCAGCTCGGCGAGGCGCAGAAGATCCAGGGCGCGTTCCTGGAACTGATGCAGTCGAAGGGCCAGCTGGAGCCGGACGACGCGATGGAGGAGGTGCTGGAGGACGCGGTCGCGTTCGCCGGTGTCTCCAAGTACCCGGCCCGGGTCAAGTGCGCGCTGCTGAGCTGGATGGCGTGGAAGGACGCGACGGCGCAGGCGCTGTCCGAAGGGAAGACCGCATGAGTGAAGAGACAGTCGCACTGAAGCCGGCCTCCGAGGAGGAGGTCCGCGAGGCGCTGTACGACGTAGTCGACCCCGAGCTGGGCATCGACGTCGTCAACCTGGGCCTCATCTACGGCATCCACGTCGATGACGCCAATATCGCCACCCTCGACATGACGCTGACGTCCGCGGCCTGTCCGTTGACCGATGTCATCGAGGACCAGGCGAAGTCCGCGACCGACGGCATCGTCAGCGAGTTGCGGATCAACTGGGTCTGGATGCCGCCGTGGGGCCCGGACAAGATCACGGACGACGGACGCGAGCAGCTGCGCGCGCTCGGATTCAACGTCTGACCTGTTCGGACGTGGGTCCGCTGCGGGGCGTCTCTCCCTTGTCGAAGGGAGAGACGCCCCGCAGTGCTGTCCGCTACACGCCCAGCCGCTTACACGCCCAGCCGATGCGAGGAGCGGACGAGGCGCTCGGCATCGGCGGCCTCCATGGGCTGCGCGAAGAGGTAGCCCTGCCCGAGCGGGCAGCCCAGGGATGCCAGCAGATCGCGCTGCGTCCTGTTCTCGATCCCTTCGGCGATCACCACGATGCCCAGCGTCTCGGCGATGTTGGCGATGCCTTCGATGAGAGCGTACTGCTGAGTGGACACCCCCAGGCCGTCGATGAAGGACTTGTCGATCTTGAGGATCTTGATGGGGAACTCGCGGAGGTAACTGAGCGAGGAGTAGCCCGTTCCGAAGTCGTCGATGGCGATGCGGATGCCGAGGTCGGTCAGTTCCTTCATGTCGTCCAGGACGTTGTCACCGCGGGCCATCAGCACGCTCTCGGTCAGCTCCAGGACAAGTGACTCAGGACCGATCCCCGAGGTTTCGAGCGCCTGCCGGGCCATGTCCACGAACCCGGCGTCGCGGAACTGCCGGGCGGAGACGTTCACGCTGACATAGAGCGGCATGGCCGGTCTGTTCGGACGACGGGTGTCGTCCGCCGGGTGGGCGCTGCGCCACCGGGCGGCGTCGGCCGCCGCCTGGCGCAGCACCCAGGCGCCGAGCGGGACGATCTGGCCGCTCTCCTCGGCAAGCGCGATGAACTGCTCGGGGAGCACGACACCCCGGGTCTTGTGCGGCCAGCGCACCAGCGCTTCGAAGCCCACGAGTTCGCTGCTGGCCAGATCGACGATCGGCTGGTAGCGCACGGCGAACGACGTCTCGACGACGGTGGCGTCCAGGGACTCCTGGAGCTCGTGACGCTCCAGCAGGTCGCTCTGCAGCCTCGGCCGGTACCTGCGCCACTGGCCCTTCCCCGCGGTCTTGGCCGAGTACAGTGCCAGGTCGGCGTGGGCGAACAGTTCGTCCGCGTCGACGCTGTCCTCCGTGGTCGCGACCCCCACGCTGATGGACACGTTGACCATGCCCGAGGACAGCCTGAACGGTTCCCTGAACGCCTCGATGACGTGGTCGCTGAACGTCTCGACGTCGCTCGGGGCCATCGAGTCCCCCGTGAGCATGGCGAATTCGTCACCGCCGATGCGCGCCACGGTGTCGGACGCCCGGATCGTGGTGGCCAGCCGCAGCGACACGGCGACGAGGAGTTCGTCGCCCACGCCGTGCCCCAGCGTGTCGTTGATGACTTTGAAGTCGTCCACATCGACGAACAGCACCCCGATCACGGCGCCCTCGCGCTGACCTCGTGTCAGGGCGTGACTGGTCCGGTCCTGGAAGAGCACCCGGTTCGCCAGACCCGTCAGGGAGTCGTGGAAGGCACGGTGCGTGAGCTCGCGTTCGAGCCGGCGGCGCTCGGTGACGTCCTGCAGGGTCAGGACGAGCCCGCCGACGGTGGGCTCGTCCCGCAGGTCGCTGCACCGCACCTCGACCTCGATCGAGGCCCCGTCGCTCCGCCGTACGCGCCAGTCCTCACGCCGGTCCGACCAGTCGCGGGTGCGCATGTCGGCCAGCATCCGGACCATGGCCGGGGTGTCCCCGGGCGTGACGAGATCGGTCAGCCGGTGCCCCTCCAGGGCCGGGTAGCCGAGCACCGGCAGCGCCGAGGCGCTGGCGTAACGGATCCGTCCGTCGGCGTCCAGGATCAGAATGACGTCCGATGCGTTGTGCACGAGTGTTCGGAAGTACGCCTCGCTGTCCCGGCGGTTGATCTCCTCGCCGAGACTGATGCGCTCGACGGCCAGCACTGCCTGGGCGGCGAGGGTCGCCAGTGTGGTCCGTGTGTCGAGGAGTTCACTCTCGACACCCGACACCGCCAGGGCGCCGATCGGCATGTCGCCGGAGGGACGGTCGAGGACCAGGGGGCACAGCAGTGCGCTGGGGGCGGCCGGGAGTCCCGCGGTCATGCCCGGACCCAGATCGGAGAAGGGCAGGGGGCGCTGTTCGCGGACCGCGGGCAGCGCGAGCACCTCGTCGAGGCTACGGAGCGGTGCCGACGCGTCCCCGCCGCCGTCCTCGCGGACGATCCGCAGCTCCTCCTCGACGTCACGGACGGCGAGAACGGCATTGCGGCGCGGGCTGCGCATCAGGGTCGTGGCCGTGCTCTCGACTGCCTCCGCGACCTCTTCGACGGTGCGTGCCCAGGCCAGCGACTCGATGCCCGCCCGCAGGACACGTTCCCTGGCGACCGCCTTGCGATGGTTCGTCACCACGCCTGCCAGCCGCGCGAGCACAAGGAGGAAGAGGACGGCGGAGAACGCGCCGACGACCCGGGCATCGGCTCCGCCTCCGTTCCCCGGGTCGAGCAGCAGCATCAGGGGGGCGATCAGAGACGCGAGAGTCAGCAGTCCCAGGCGCGCGGGCGCGAGCGTCGGCGGCTGAACGGGGGCGGGCCGGGTCAGCGTCACCATGGACGGATGCAGCGCGGCGGCGCCCCAGCAGGTGTAGAGGACCGCCCAGCCCAGGTCGACAGCGGTGCCGATGCGCCAGGTGCCGTTGAGCTGGATCAGTCCGAACAGGACGTCGGAGGTGAGAATCCCAAGGGTGCCGACAGTCAGCAGCTGAAGGGAGCGGCTTCCTCCGGTGCGGGGTGCGAGCAGGCGCGCCAGCATCGCCAGTACGAGGAGGTCCCCGAGCGGATACGCGATGGAGAACGCCTTCTGGACCCAGGTCAGTTCGGGGCTGCGCACATACGGGACGATCAGGAAGATCCATGAGAGCAGCGCCAGACCGGCCGTCAGGATCAGACCATCGATCAGACTGCCCCGGTCGCGGCTCGCCGTCCGCCATCGGATGAAGCCCAGCACCCCCGCCGCGTAGAGCGGGTACTGCGCCAAATAGAAGCCGTCGGCAATGGACGGGAACGGATTCACCTGGTGCAGATACTGGGTGTAGACGACGTTCATCAGCTCGCCCGTGAGGAAGCTGAGATTCGCGGCGGCCAGCAACAGCCAGGAAACGTAATGCGAGGGCCGGTTGAGAACGACGCCCACCAGAATGGCGAGGACTCCGCTGAGTCCCATCACCCCCCACCAGATCAGCCGGTGGCCGGGAATGACGTAATAGAGGGAGGTGAGGAGAGCCATCCACGCGAAATAGCCGATCATGAGACGCTGGCGTCCCCTGGGGGGCAATTCGCTGGTCAACAACCCAGCCACCTCCTGATCGGCGTCCGTAGTCGCTTTACGCAAGCATTATTTCAAGCGTTCCACAGGATTGCCGAACGGGCCAATTGTCGTTCTTCCGGAACCTCGCAACCGCCAAATCCCGCGCGGCGTGCTCATTGTCACCGCATCGTGCATCATCGGAAGTGCGTGACCATCACTGTTCAGGAGGTCCGGATAGTGAGCAACCCCCGTAGCCTCCTGCCGCAGGACGCCGCATGCCGGGTCCTCGTCAACGAGGCGGAGCAGTACGCGATCTGGCCCGCCGAACTCCGGATCCCGGCCGGCTGGTATCCGGTGGGCGGGCCCGGCTCCCGGGCCGAGTGCCTGGCCGCCGTGGAGACCCTGTGGACGGACATGCGCCCGCGCGGTTCCCGTCCACGCGGAGCCGAGGGGACATGGTCCGCCGGCCGGCGGGGCGAAGACGCCCCCGCCGTCTCCGAATCCCTGCGCGGGCACGCGTCCCGGCACCCGGGCGCGATCGCGGTGATGGCCGACGGGGACGAGCTCTCCTACGGCCTGCTGGACCGCCGTGCCAGCCAGCTCGCCCACCGGCTGAACGCCCTCGGGGTGACGAGCGAAGGGGTGGTCACCCTCTGCATGGAGCGCAGCGCGGACCTGGTGACCGGGATGCTGGCGGTGCTCAGGAGCGGCGGGGCCTTCCTGCCGGTCGACCCGGGCTTTCCGGCCCGCCGCTCGGCACTGCTGGCCGAGGAGGCCGGTTCCCGGGTGGTGCTCACCACCCGGGAGCACGCCGGGACCTTCGCAAGCGGTCCGGGCCGGGTCCTCCTCATGGAGGACTTCCTCGCGGACGCCGCGGCCTGGTCCACCGAGCCGCCGAGGGCCGGCCCCAGGGCCGACGACCTCGCCTACGTGATCCACACCTCGGGATCGGCGGGCCTGCCCAAAGGGGTCATGGTCAGCCACGGCTCACTGCGCGGCGTCCTGTCAGGAGTGGCTGCCGCGTACGGACTGTCCCCGGGCGACCGCGTACTGCAACTGGCCGCGCCGGGCTTCGACACCTCGATCGAGCAGATCTTCGCGACGCTCATCAGCGGGGCGACGCTGGTCCTCGGCGGACGGCGCACCTGGGCGCCGACCGAGCTGCTGCACCGGCTGCCGGAGCACGGGATCACCGTGGCGGACCTGACGCCCGCCTACTGGCACCAGCTGCTCAAGGTCGCGGAGGACGACAGCGAGGCGCTGCGCTCCGTGAGGCTGATGATCGTGGGCGGCGACGCGGTGCTCCCGGACGACTGCCGCACCTCGTTCCGCAGAATGCCCGCCGCGCGCCTGGTCAACGCCTACGGGCTGACGGAGGCCACCATCACCTCGGCGCTGTGTGTCCTGACCGAGGAGCTCCTGCCCCCGCACGCCCGCGGACCGACACCGATCGGCCGGGCCCTGGCGGACACCCGTATCCATGTCCTGGACCGGCATCTGCGGCCGGTGCCGCCGGGACGCAGGGGCGAGATCTACATCGGCGGCAGCGCACTCGCCCGCGGCTACTGGCGACAGCCGGGCCTGACCGCCGAGCACTTCCTGCCGGATCCCTACGGCCCGGTCCCCGGCGAACGGATGTACCGCACGGGCGATCTCGGGCGGTGGCGTCCGGACGGGAACCTGGAGTTCCTGGGACGGACGGACCGCCAGGCGAAGGTCTCCGGTTTCCGGGTCGACCTCGCCGAAGTCGAGTCCGCGGTCGCCGCCCATCCGGCGGTCGACCGGGCGGCCGTGGTGGTACGGGACCGGGGCGACGGCGACAGAGCACTCGCCGCGTACTACACACCGGTGCTGCCACCGCCCGCCGGAGGAGGGACCTCGGCGCAGATCAGGTCGTTCGTCGCGGGGACCGTCCCGGGACACATGGTCCCGGCGACCCTCACCGCCGTTGGGGAACTCCCCGTCACCCACAACGGGAAGATCGACCACCGGGCGCTCGCGAGCCGCAGGACGGCACCGGCCGGGGGCGACCGGGCGGAACACCCGTCCGTGCTGACCGCAATGGCGCAGTTGTGGGCGCAGATCCTGGACGTCGGCGACGTGGGCCCGGACGACGACTTCTTCGAGCTGGGCGGTAATTCCCTGCTCGCCATGGAGATGCTGGCGCGCGCCCGCATCATGTTCGGTATCGGCGTGACGGAGATCCGCAACCTGACCCGCTCGCTCCTCCACGACGCCCATCTGCACGCCTTCGCCGAGGTCGTACAGTCGGCGAGGGCAGGCACCGCGGACGGCGCGCCCGCGCCGCCCCCGGACTTCGACGCCGAGGCCGACCTGCTGAGGATGCCGGTCCGCCGGGCGGCCACCCGCGTCCCGCAGCCGGAGCGCCCGACGGAGATCCTCCTCACCGGCGCGACGGGGTTCTGCGGAACACACCTGCTCGGCACGCTGCTGGCGTCGACGCGGGCGAGGATCCACTGCCTGGTGCGTGCGCCGGACGAGGATCACGCCCTGGAACGTATCCGCGGCGCGCACCAGCGCTACCTTCTGCGGGACCTTCCCCCCGACCGGGTCCTCCCGGTCGTCGGCGATCTGGCGAAGCCGCTCCTGGGGCTGCCGGAGGACCGGTTCGAGCACCTCGCGGCGGCGATGGACCTGGTGTACCACTGCGGTGGCCAGGTCAACTTCATCTACCCGTACGCCGAGTTGAGAGAGGCGAACGTCAGCGGCACCCGGGAGATCATCCGGCTCGCGGGGGCGCTGCGCTCCATTCCCGTCCACTACATATCCAGCATGGCGGTGCTCGCCGGCCTCGGGGTGGCGGGCATACGGCACGCCACGGAGGAGACCCCGCTCTCGCACGCCGGGTATCTGGGGGTGGGGTACGTGGAATCCAAGTGGACCGCCGAGAAGCTGCTCCACAGCGCCGCGGCCCGGGGACTGCCGGTCTCCATCTACCGTCCCAACGACGTCACGGGGGACCAGGCCACTGGAGTGATGAACACCGGCACGGAGATGTGCGCGCTCATCAGGTTCATCGCCGACTCGTCCTTCTTCCCGGACGTCGACCTGCCGCTGGACTTCATTCCGGCGGACTGCTTCGCCCGCGTGGTCACCCATGTCTCCACCCGGCTGCCCGCCACCGGGAACGTCTACCACCTCACCAATCCCCGGGTCGCGATGATCGGCGACCTGGCGTACCGGCTCGGCGCACGCGGCTATCCGGTACGCAAGCTGCCCTACGACGCGTGGGTCCACGAACTGGTGGGGTACGCCGCGGGCCACCCGACCCACCCCGTCACCCCGTTCGTCCCGTTGTTCGTCGACCGGTGCGAACACGCAGACATCACGGTCGCGGAGATGTACTTCCAACGGAACTTCCCCTCCACGACGCGGTCGAACGCCGAACGGGCCCTGCGTGGCACCGGCATCGGCATTCCCCCCGTGGACGCCGCACTGCTCGACCGGTACATCGGCTCGTTGCTGGACGACGGCTATCTCGCCCCGCCGCAGGGTGGCTGAGGAGAGGACCACGTGCATGGTGAACCGCTGCGGCTCCTGGGCATCGCTCGACCTCGCGCACGCGCCCGGGAGCGGACCTGTCGCGTTCTGCGGAGATCTGAGTCCGGGGACGGTGCTGGAGGCGTACCGCGCGGGCCTGTACCCCTTCCCCGCACCGGACGCCTACGCGTGCGAGATGAACGAGGCGCTGTTCGAAGCGGAGGTCGACGCCGGGGCGATCGCGGTCGTGGGGGACGGGGAGCGCAATCCCTACGAAGTCGCCTGGTGGTCACCCGACCCTCGGCCCGTCGCGTCTCCCCGTGACATCCACCTCGGGCACAGTCTGACGCGCAGGCTCCGCAACCGGCTGGGCTGGATCACCACGGTCGACCGGGCGTTCTCCCGGGTGCTCGACGAGTGCCGGCGCGGGCGCAGCCCGCAGTGGCTGACGGAGGAACTGCGGCAGAGTCTGATCCTGCTCAACGCACGGCAGTCGGCACACAGCGTGGAGGTCTGGGAGGGCGACGAACTCATCGGTGGGGCGTACGGCATGCAGACCGGGGCGGTCTTCAGCCTGGACTCGATGTTCCACCGGCGCTCCGACGCCTCGAAGGTGGCGATCGCCGATCTTGCGGACCGGCTCGGGGCCGTCGGCGTACGATTGCTCGACGCGCAGTGGGACAGCCCGCAGATCCGGGACATCGGATTCACCCCGGTCCCCAGGGAACGGCATCTGGCCGTGCTGCGGTCGTCCGCCGACGTGCCGTCGCCCCCCGAGGACCCGCTGCCGGCCCGACGACTGTTCCCGGCTCGCGGACTTCTCGGCGGAGGGTGACCGCATTCCGGCCGACCCCGATTCGGAGTGGCGAACGGCCGTGCCCGCCGGGCAGACTGGCGGGCATGGCCGTTCGCTTGTACCACCACGTCGTCGACACTCACGATCTGCCCGCCCTCGCCCGGTTCTGGTGCGCGGTGCTGGACTGGCGGGTCCTCTTCGAGGCCGAGGACGAGATCGTCATCGGCGCCGACGAGTTCGCGTTGCCGGGCATGTGCTTCGTCCCGGTGGCGGAGCCGAAGACCGTCAAGAACCGGTTGCATATCGACCTCACCCCCGACGACCAGGCCACCGAGGTGGAGCGCATCATCGGGCTCGGCGCACGGCGGGTGGACGTCGGACAGGGGGCGGACGTGAGCTGGGTGGTGCTGGCGGACCCGGAGGGCAACGAGTTCTGCGTGCTCAGGCCGAAGCGGTCGCTCCTGGACTGAGAGGCCAAGCCATGGGCCGAGTGGCGCGGGGCCCGTTATCCGCCGTACTGCGGGGTGCCGTCCTGCGGGGGTACGGCGGCGGCCTCGGCGAGGACGGGGCCCAGGTTCTCCGTGCGCATCCGGCGGTCGACGTAGAGCAGGCCGTTCATCAGTTGCGGGAAGGTCGCCGAGATGATCTGGGCGACCATCTGCCCGATCAGCGTCGCCACCAGATAACCGCTCATCGCGATGATCACGGCGGTGGGGCTCGGGTCGGAGTCGAGGTCCGCGGTGGTGATCATGGTCGGGAACATGCCGAGGAACGAGAACGGCATCTGGATGATGTAGGCGGCGACGGCCGTCATGCCGGACGCCAGCAGCGAGATCCCCAACACCCGCCACCAGTCGCCGCGCACCAGCTGGGACGAGCGGCGCATCGCCTCGACGGGACCCTGTCCCTCGAAGACCACGGCCGCCGGGGCCAGCGAGAACCTCACCCAGAGCCAGATCGACACCGGCGCCGTGAGCAGGGCGAACAGTGCGCCGAGCGACATGACGGTGAGGGCGCCGGAACCGCTGTCCAGGGTGATGAAGGCGGTCATCATGGCGATGAAGGCGACAATGACGAGCACGGACGGGACGGCCGCGATCAGACCCGTGAGGAACACGGCGCCGATCATGGCAGGCACGCGCGCCCGGGAGCGCCGCCACACGGTGGCGAAGGTGACCTGTCGGCCCAGTACCGCGTCCTGGAGGATCGCCGGGACGGCCCCGTACATCAGGGCGGACGCCAGCACCATGAGGACGATGCCGAGCAGCGCGACGACACCGAAGGCGGTCAGCAGCGGCACGACGTCGGAGGACGCGGGCTCCTCGTCCACGGAGAGCGACACGAGGCGCTCCAGATGGTCGCCGACGGCTGAGTAGGCGATGGCCAGCGCCGCCGCCATCACGAGTGCGGCTCCGCCGTACAGCGCGAGGCCCATGCCGAACAGCTGCTTCCAGTACCGGCCCATCGTGGCGAAGGCACCGCCCAGCAGGTCCCCCAGCTTCAGCGGTGCGAGGGGTATCACCCCGGGCTTGGGCGGCGGAACCCAGCCGCCCCATCCCGGCGGCCCGGGAGGTCCGCCGTACACGCCCCCGCCGTACGGCGAGCCCCCGAGATGCGCGCCTCCGTATGCGCCGCCCCACCCTGCATCCTGCGACACTGCTTCTCCGTCATGTTGTTGTTCGTACAGTCGTCCGATGTACCGGTCGGGACACCGTAGCGTCCCCCTCCGCCGCTGACCGGCTCGCGCTGTCGCGGACCACCGCAAGCGCTGTTCGCACGCTCGCCTCGATGTCCGCGATCGGGTACAGCGCCTCGCGGACCCTCCGGTCCCGGTCCACGACCAGGGTCAGCCGCTTGAGCCTGCTGACGCCCGCCGCGCGGAACGTGGGCAGGCGCAGCGCCGCCGTCAGGGTGAGTCCGGCGTCGGAGAGCAGCGGGAAGCGCAGCCCCTCCAGGTCCGCGAACGCCCGCTGTTCGTCCGGGCGTTGGGTGGAGACTCCATGCACGGTCGCGCCGGCCGCGGCGAATTCGGCCAGCTGGTCCCGGTACGTACACGATTCGAGCGTGCAGCCGCGCGCGCCCGGGATCTCGCCCCATCCCGGAGGGTAGGCGTCCGCGCGGGCGTACGCACCCGGGAAGCAGTACAGGACGGTGTACGGGGTGTCGGCGACCGGATCTCGCAACTCGCCCTCGTGGTCGAGGAGTTGCAGTTCGGGCAGGCGCGTGCCCACCAGGGCGTGGACCCGTGCGGCCTCCTTGGACGCCTCGCTCGCTGTCGCCATCGTCTCTCCGTCTCCCGACACCCAGGCGTCGCCCCAGTCCTGGAGCGCGATGAGAACAGGCAGCAGGGCGCGGCCGCGTGGGGTGAGCCGGTACTCGTACCGCACCGGCCGGTCCTGGTAGGGGTCGCGGGACAGTACGTCCGCGTCGACCAGGAGCCGCAGCCGCTCGGTCAGCACCTTGCGGGAGACGCCGAGTTCCTGCTGGAGCGCGTCGAAGCGGTGCACCCCACGTGCGGTGTCGCGCACGATCAGCAGGGTCCACCAGTCGCCGACGACGTCGAGGGCCTGGGCGATCGCGCAGTCGGCGTCGGCCAGGCTGGTTCGCTGGGGCATGGCGTCCCTTCTTCCGTCCTGCTTCCTGCTTCATTTCCTGGGGTCGTCTGTATGTGTACTCGGTTGACCTGCGAAAAGCATGCTGCCATAGTCCGTTCCTAAGAGGAACTCACTTGGAGGGCCTCGGGGGAGGGCGGTTCGGATGGGGATGCTGCGGGATGTGCCGAGGACGGTGCGGTTCCTGGCGTTCGGTGCGTTCCTCAACACGGTCGTCAGCTTCACGTTCGTCTATCTGTTCGTGTATCTCACCGGACCGCGCGGCCTGTCCGTCACCCAGGCCGGGGTGATCAGCGGCATCGGCGGAATCGGGCTGGTCGCGGGGAACTTCACCGGCGGCTGGTTCGGCGACCGGTACGGCCACCGCCGGATGCTCCTCCTGGGGGCCTGTGTCAGCGGCGCCGCGCTCGTCACGCTCCCCGTCCTGCCGGTCGCCGGCCTGTACGCGGTCCTGCCGCTCACCCAGTACGCCTCCGGGGTCGTACGCGCCGCGAACGCCGCACTCGTCGCGGTCTCCGTCCCCGAAGGGAGCCGCGGGCAGAGCTTCGCCCTCACGCGGTTCGCGTCGAACGGCGGCTTCACCGTCGGGCCGCCGCTCGGAGCGCTGGTCGCCGCCCGTTTCTCGTACGACTGGCTCTTCCTCGCCGACGGTCTCGGTACGCTGCTCTTCGCCGCGTATACGGCCAAGGTCCTCCCGGCCCGCGGGACCGCCCACAGCCGGCCCTCGCACGACCCGGCAGCCCCCGCGCTGCGGCGCGAACTGCTGGCCAGGCCGGCCGTGCTGGTTCTGCTGGCCGCGATCGTCTGTGTCGACCTCGTCTACCGGCAGCTGTATTCAACGCTGCCCGTCTTTCTCGCCGACCAGGGCCGGAGCACCCAGTTCTACGGCTGGCTGCTCGCCATCAACGGCGGCGTCATCCTCTGCCTCGAACTGCCCGCGGCCCACGCGCTGCGCAATCGGGCGCCGCTGAGCATCGTGGGAACCGGCCTGCTGCTCGTGGGCGCCGGCTACGCCGTGCTGATCCCCGGCGCCGGCGCGCTGTTCGCCGTCACCATGATGGTGTCGCTCACCGCGGGGGAGATCCTCTACAAGACCACCGCCACCGCGTACGTCGCCGACCAGGCGCCCGCCCACGCGCAGGGCAGCTTCCAGAGCCTGTACGCGGGTGTCTCGATCAGCGGCCAGGTGCTCGCGCCGCCGCTCGGAGGCGCGCTGTACGCGGCCGCGCCCGCACTGCTCTGGCCGGTCTGCGCGGTGCTTGCGGGCGGGGCGGGGGCGGCCGTACTGGCAGCGAGGCGGCTGCGCGAACCCGGAAAGCCCGTACAGACCGGTGCGCCGGGCGGGCCGCCGGGCGGGCCCGTCCGGCGGCCGGACGCTGAGACCGGTTCGCCCGCGCGGCCCCCGGCCGGTTAGGTTTTGGTCATGACCGACACGACTTCCCAGGGTTCCCCCCGCACCACCGGCGCCGTCGCCGCCGGCCTCGCCACCATCGCCGGTGACGGCACCGTCCTCGACACCTGGTTCCCCGCCCCCGAGCTGGCGGCCGAGCCCGGCCCGGCCGGTACGCAGCGCCTGACGGCGGACGAGGCCGTGAACCGGCTCGGCGAGGCCGCGGCCAGGGCCATCGGCGTGGACGCCCGCCGCGGTGTGGAGGTCGTGGCCGTCGCCACGGTCATCTCCTCGCTGGACGACAAGCCGCTCGACGCGCACGACGCGTACCTGCGTCTGCACCTGCTTTCCCACCGGCTCGTCCAGCCGCACGGGCAGAACCTCGACGGGGTCTTCGGCCTCCTCGCCAACGTCGCCTGGACCTCGCTCGGTCCGGTCGCCGTCGACGAGCTGGAGAAGGTCCGGCTGAACGCCCGCGCCGACGGTCTGCACCTCCAGGTGACCTCGGTGGACAAGTTCCCGCGGATGACGGACTACGTCGCGCCCAAGGGCGTACGGATCGCCGACGCCGACCGTGTCCGGCTCGGTGCGCACCTCGCGTCCGGTACGACCGTCATGCACGAGGGCTTCGTCAACTTCAACGCGGGCACGCTCGGCACCTCGATGGTCGAGGGCCGCATCTCCGCGGGCGTCGTCGTCGGCGACGGCTCCGACATCGGTGGCGGCGCGTCCACGATGGGCACCCTCTCCGGTGGCGGCAACGTCCGCATCACGATCGGCGAGCGCTGCCTGGTCGGCGCGGAGGCAGGCGTCGGCATCGCGCTGGGCGACGAGTGCGTCGTCGAGGCCGGGCTGTACGTCACGGCGGGTACGCGCGTCACGATGCCCGACGGCCAGGTCGTCAAGGCCCGCGAGCTCTCCGGCGCCTCGAACATCCTCTTCCGCCGCAACTCGGTCACGGGCACCGTCGAGGCCCGCCCGAACAACGCGGTGTGGGGCGGCCTCAACGAGATCCTGCACCACCACAACTAAGGCGACGAGCGGTATCTGGCACCGGTCGCGGCCGGCAGTCGTTTGTCCTCAATCGCCGGACGGGCTTGAAATGCCGAGCTGGTCCGGCGATTTGAGGGTAGGCGCCCTGCGCCACCGGGGCACCAGGGTGGCGACGACCCCCAGCATGACGTTCCCCTCCGTGCCGGAGCACACCCGGTGACGTTCGTGACGTTCCGGGGGCTCAGGGCCTCTCGGCGAGCGTAGCGGCGAGCAGCCTTTCGTGGGCCCCTCGCAGGGCGTCGGCCGCCTCATCGCCGGCGGGCTGCAAGGGTTCGCGGACCGGGCCCGTGGGCAGCAGGGTCTTTGCCGTTACGGTGCCGGGGAGTCCGGATGCCATCATCAACTCGACCAGTTCGATGGTGAGTTCGTTGAGGTGGGCGGCCCCGGCGGTGTCCCCCGTGTCGAAGGCGTCCAGTACGGCCCGCATCTGGCGCGGTGCCACATTGGCGACCGTGCTCACATAGCCCGCGCCGCCCAGCGCGTACAGCGGTAGGTTCAGTTCCTCGCATCCCGAGTAGTAGGCGAGCGAGGTCCTCGACATCACCTTCGTGGCGGCGAGCAGGTCGTAGCTGCAGTCCTTGACCGCCACGATGCGGGGGTGCTCCGCGAGCCGCAGCAGGGTTTCCGGTTCGATCCTGGTGCCCGTGCGGCCGGGGATGTCGTACACCATCAGTGGGATGCCGACGGCGTCCGCGACGCGGGAGAAGTACGTCTCCACGGCGGCCTGCGGCGGCCGGCTGTAGTACGGCGTCACCACCAACAGGCCGTCGGCGCCCGCCTCTTCGGCCTCCCGTGCCAGCCGCAGCGTATGCCGGGTGTCCGGGCTGCCGACGCCCGCGACGAGCGGGACCGCCTTGCCGACCGTTTCCCGTACCGCCCGCAGCAGTGCGGTCTTCTCGGCGTCGGTCGTGGTCGGTGACTCGCCCGTCGTGCCACTGAGTACGAGCCCGTCGCACCCCTCGGCGACCAGCCGGGAGGCATGCTGCCGGGCGGTGTCCAGGTCCAGGTCACCGGTGGCGGTGAAAGGCGTGATCATGGCGCAGAGGGCGCGGCCGAAGGGTGGGGGAGTGGTGGTGTCGGCTGTCATGTCCGCATTGTCGGTGGTCGGACCGTGAAGGTCTACTTAGTTCTGCTTCGGGTGACGGTGTAGATGTGCTGAAGAGTTCCTGTAGCGCGCTGCCGTGTCTGGCATGATCGAACGCACGAACGGCAGGCCGACGCGGGGCGGACGTATGGCAGCATGCAAGCGGGTACGCGGACCGGTCTCGGCGGTCCTGTTCACCGCAGGCGCGCTGGTCCTCTCGGGCTGTGCCGGGTTCCTCGTCCCGGCGGGCGAGGGTGAGCCCGGGCCGACGCCGATCCCGGCGAGCACCACGGCCCCGCCCGCGAGCATCGAGCTGCCCTCCGCGCCGCCCGCGGCCGACGTCCCCGCGCAGGGGCAGGGTCCCTCACCCACCCCCACCGTGCAGGGCGACTGCCCCGCATCCGGTGTGCTCGTGGACATGGGGGAGGTGCAGACGGCGATGTTCCACCGGGCCGTCGTTCTCACCCTCACCAACTGCGGCGAGAAGCCGTACCCCGTCAGCGGTTACCCGTCGGTCCAGGCCCTGGGCGAGGAAGGCGAGCGGCTCCCGGTGAAGGTCAATCCGGGCGGCTCGTACTTCGGCGGCGACCCGGGCACCGCGGCGGTCACGCTGAAGCCGGGCGGCACCGTGCACTCGACCCTCGCCTGGGTGTCCACGCAGGAGGGCGGCGACCTCATCGAGGGCGACGCGCTGGAGATCGCCGCCGCCCCGGACACGGGCGCCCGGGTCTTCCCCCTGGTGGGGCACGACATCCGGCTGATGGACGAGCTGAACATGACTGCCTGGCGCGTGCAGGAATCCAACTGACCCCAAGGAGGGTCCGGGCGTGACGAACAGACGCACCTTCACCCGGTACGTGGCCGTCGGCGACAGTCAGACGGAAGGGCTCGGAGACGGCGACGACCTCCGTGGTCATCGCGGCTTCGCCGACCGCCTCGCGGACATCCTGGCCGACGGCGACCCCGAACTGCTCTACGCCAACCTCGCGGTACGGGGCAGGCTCGCCGCCCGGGTGAAGGCGGAACAGCTGGAGCCCGCCCTCGCGCTGCGGCCCGATCTCGTCACCGTCGTGGCGGGGATGAACGACCTCCTGCGCCCCGGCTTCGACGCTGCACGGATCGCCGCCGACCTGGAGGAGATGTTCGCCGCGCTGACCGCGTCCGGCGCCACGGTGGTCACCGTGACCTTCCCCGACATCGGCCGCATCTCACCCCTGGCCCGGCGAGCCGTGCCCCGGGTCCTCGACCTCGACGCCCGGATCAGGGAGGCCGCGGCCCGGCACGGCGCCCTCGTCCTCGACACCTTCCCGCAGGCCGCCACGGTGGACCCCCGCCTCTGGAGCCAGGACCGTTTGCACGCCGCGCCGCTGGGTCACTCCCGTATCGCCTCCGGTATGGCCGACGCGCTCGGTGTGCCCGGACACGACGACTGGGCCGCACCGCTGCCGCCCCTTCCCGCCCGCTCCGTCATCCGCAGGGCGGCCGTGGAGGCGGGCTGGGCGGCGAACTTCCTGGGGCTGTGGGCGGTCCGCCGGATCAGGGGACACTCCTCCGGCGACGGCCGCACGGCGAAGCGCCCCGCGCTGACCCCCGTGCGGATCCTCCCTTGACCTCAAGCGCACTTGACCTACGAGGGTGGTGAACACAGGCGTGCCGCAGGGGCGGGCCGAGAAGGGATCACCGCCATGTCCGTGCAGTTCATCTCCCGGCCCGAACTCACCCGTTCCGACGCCGGGATCGTCAAAGCGAGCACCTGGGACGTCGGCACCCCCGAGCGGCAGCGGCAGACGGTCGACGCCATCCGCAAGGCATGGGGCGGCCGCGACTGGCCGCACCCCGGGCTGCTCTCGTACACCGTCCATACCGGGGAGGACGGCAGGACGCTGCTGCACTACTCGCAGTGGTCCGGCGAGGAGAGCTACCGGGCCTTCGTCGCGAACGGCAGGGACGACCGGAACGCCGACATCGACGCCGCCGTGCCCGGCATCGAGCGGCTCGGGTTGCATGCGTTCGAGCTGTACCGCTCCACGGCGCCGGGGGAGGGCGAGGTACGCGAGCCGGGGGCCGTCGTGATCGTGGACGTCGAGTTCGAAGGGCCCGACCCGGCCCGCCAACGGGAGTGGGTGGACGCGGTGTTCGAGGCGCTGGGCACCGATCCGGCCCCTGCTCCGGGCGGTATCTCCGGCCACTTCCACGTCGGGACGGACGGGACCCGCGTACTCAACTACGCGGAGTGGGAAAGCGCGCAGGCGCACATCGACGCACTCGCCGGGCCCGGTGACGGGGTCGGGTCCCCGACCCCCCAATGGCAGAAGGTGCGGACGTTCCCCGGAGTGACAGGCGGCGGGTGAACCGATACACGCCCGCTTTGAGCATGGTCCCGGGTGGCGAGGAGTGAAGTGCGTCTAGGCTTGGGCGGCCTGAACTCCGTACCCGTCAGGTACGCCCGAGTCGCCCTCCCGAGGAGAACCACCTGATGTCCGCAGAGCGCCCCTCCCTGCCGCCGGTGCGGCTGCACTCCGAGGCCGAGCTGGCACGGGACGCGCTCGCCGCTCCGCTGCTCGCCCGTGCCGTCAGGCTCGCTCGCTGGGCCGGACCCGGGACGCGGGTCGGTGCCGGTGGTGAGCTGGTCGAGGCGCAGCTGCCGGCGGCGGCCGCGCACCTGGGCCTCGACGACGACGAGGACGGTGCCGCGTACGCCAGTGAGGCGTGGCGCCTCGCGGTCGACACCGGGCTCCTCGACGTCGAGGACCCCGCGGACTCCGAGGACGGGGAAGGGGACGGGGACGCGGGCCCGGAAGGCGGAGAGGCGGAGGGCACCGTCACCGTCGGCGAGAGCCTGGCCCTGCTGACCGGCGGCTCCCCGCAGGACGTGCTGGCGATCTGGCTCGACGGCCTGGAGGCCGTGTACGCCGATGCCACCGCGCCGGCCTTCGACGACTTCGCCGACCTCGTCAACGAGGACGGTTCGATCGACTTCGACGCCCTGGACTGGGACCCGGAGGCGGAGGCGGAGTTCCTCGACGGGGTGCTCGGCAATCTGTACCTGCTCACCGTCTCGGACGCCGGTCCCGGTGAGGGACCGCTGCCGCTGCCCGCCCTCGCCGCTTCGATGATCGTGCCCGACGACATGGGAGAGCCCACCGACGACGTCCTGGAGCAGGTGTCGGAGGCGATGATGCGCCTCGACGACCAGTTCCGGGTGCTCGAACCCATCGGCATCGTCGAGTACCGGCCGCTGGACGAGACGCTGCTGACCGAGGAGGGCGACGACGGCGCGCTGCCCGCCGACGAGGAGGACGTCACCCGCTACGGGCTGGTGAAGCTCACCCCCCTCGGCCTGTACGGCATCCGGGCCCGGATGCTGGAGGCGGGCGTGGACGCTCCCGCGATCGGCGACCTCGCGGAGAAGGGGGCCGAGGAGCTCCTCGCGGGCATCGCGTACTACCCCGAGGCCGCCGTCCGCGCCGAGACCGAGCTGTGGCTCGGCCGGCACGGGAGCGCCGGTGCGGTGACGGCCGCGCGCGAGCTGCTGAGCGCCTCGCGCGGTTCCGACGCGGGCGCGCCGCTGCGTCGGCTCCACTGCCAGCAGGCACTCGCCCTGGCCGGTCCCGAGGCGGAGCCTGCCGTGCGCGCTGTGCTCGACGACCCCGAACTGGGCGGTCTCGCGCGGGTCTGGCTCGCGGAACGGGGTGCGGCCGACGTGCCCGCGCCACCGGAGTCGATGATCTTCTGGCTGGCCGTCGACACGATCGCCGCCCAGCTCGACGCCGACGGCGATCTGAACGAACTCCAGGGTCTGGTCGAGGGCCTTTCGGGTCAGCACAGCGGTTTCTTCGACGAGGTGTGGCGGGTGGACCACCCCGGCACGGCGGAGGTCCTGGAGGCGATGGGGCGGCTGCACAGCGACAAGAAGGCGGCGAAGCAAGCGCGGAAGGCGGCGTTCAAGGCGCGGTCGAGGAAGAGCGGCTGACGGCGCGGCAACCCGCGCGGCGTCCTCGCTGCGGGTGTCGGCTCAGGGTGCGGTGGAGTCCCGGGCGCACGGATTCCGGACTCGGCAGGTCACAGGCATCTCTGGCCACAGCCTCACAGGAAGGATGCCGCTCGAAGTCGTTCTTTGTTCAACCTCCGTTGGTGTGAGGGAGGGAGTCTGGGCGCGCAATCCACCCGGCCCGATACCTCACATGGAGTCCGCGATGTCCTTTACTCGCAGGGAATTCACCCGGCAGTCCGCCCTCACCGGTGCGGGTATCGCCCTCACCGGTGCGGTCGGCGCGCTCGCCACCGCGCCCGGCGCCCTCGCCGCCGAGGACCCGGAGCACGGCCGGGGCCACGGCTCCGAGGACGGTCGCGGGCACGGTCACGACAAGTCGCCCGGGTACGGGCCGCTGCTTCCCGACCCCGAGGGCATCCTCGCGCTGCCCGCCGGATTCTCGTACCGGATCGTCACGCACAGCGGTGTCACCACGCTGGAGTCCGGCGAGCCCACCCCCTCCAACCACGACGGCACGGCCGCTTTCGAGGGCCCGCGCGGAGTGACACTGCTCGTCAACAACCACGAGCTCAAGGGCCCCCGCTCCAAATGGAAGTACCCCGTCCCGCTCGCCGACGGCCTGGTCTACGACCCCGCCGCGTCCGGCGGCTGCACGGTCGTCGAGACCCGTAACGACGGCCGCACCGCCGAGTGGGTCGGCATCGCCGGCACCTCCACCAACTGCGCGGGCGGCTCCACCGCCTGGGGCACCTGGCTGACCTGCGAGGAGAACTCGGACAAGGCCGGCCAGAACGGGATGACCAAGGACCACGGTTACGTGTTCGAGGTCGACCCCTACGACCGGCGCGCCAACCGTGACCCGCGGCCCGTCAAGGCGTTCGGCCGGTACGACCACGAGGCGGTCGTCATCGACCCCAGGAGTGGCCACGCCTACCTGACCGAGGACGCCTCCGGCCCCAACGGACTGTTCTACCGCTGGGTCCCGCCGCAGGGCTTCAAGCACGGCCGCGGCAAGCTGCGCACCCTCGCGGACGACGCCGGTGTCCTCCAGGCCACCAAGTGCTTCGACCGTAACGGCATGTTCGTCGACGACCTGTCCCGTGCCACGAAGATCGGCACGGTGTACGGCGTGGACTGGGTCGACGTACCCGACCGCGACGCGAAGACCGTCCCCGTGCGCAAGCAGTTCGGCCAGCTGGACGTCACCCGGGCCCGCAAGCTCGAAGGCATGTGGTGGGCCGACGGCGGCGCGTACCTCGTCTCTTCGTACGCCCGCGAGGAGAGCCCCGTCGAGCACGACGGACAGGTCTGGTTCTACGACCCCAAGCGCCGCACGCTGACCCTGAAGGTGCTCCTCGGCATCAACCCCGACCCGTCCAAGGACGGCGCCTTCGACAGCCCGGACAACATCACCGTCTCGCCGTACGGCGGTCTCGTCATCGCCGAGGACGGCGAAGGCATCTCGCACCTCTTCGGTGCGACGGAGAACGGCCGGACGTACCCGATCGCGCGCAACGACCTCAACGTGGGAACGGACGAGGACCCCTCGTACAGCGAGTTCGCCGGAGTCACCTTCTCGCCCGACGGGAAGACGCTCTTCGCGAACATCCAGACGCCCGGAATCCTGCTCGCCATCACCGGGCCCTGGAAGCGTCAGCCGAACCGGCCCGGCGCCGCGTCGGGCAGCACGACGTCGGACTGATCGTCACGGAAAGTCGGCGTGCGCATACAGCCCGTGGTGACGCTGTGGGGGAGGCCGACGTGGGGGTCGGCCGCGCCCCGTCGAGAAGCGAGAACCGCCACACCTTCGGGGGGCGTTCCCGGGCGGCATTCCGGATAGCGCCCCTGGTGGCAGCGGGCAGAAGCCGTGCTGGGCACCGGAACGGCTGATTACGAATCCGGCACTACTGCGCCCCCAGGAGTGGTCGGGCATGGCGTCGGACGCTCGCAAGGCGCATACTCAAGGTAATGAAACAGTCAGCCGGTTCCCGGCGTCACCTGCCTTCCAGTCCCTTCAACCGCCCGGCCCAGGCGGCCCCACCGGTCGAATGTTTCGATGTGGGCGACAGGGTGTCGCACGACCAGTTCGGGCTCGGCAGAATCCTCGCTGTCGAGGGCGACAACGATGCGGTCCTCATCGACTTCTCTGGGCGACAGGGGAGGATTCTGAGCCCGTACTCCAAGCTGACCAAGCTCTGAGAAGGATCACGAGCTCATACAGCGTCCGCCTGGAGAATCTCCGGACCCGGGGCACCTGAGAGTCATCAGGTGCCCCGGAAGCCGTTTCCGGGCTTTGCCCGTCGCCGTGTTACAGGGACTTGGCGGCGGGCTTCACCATGCCCCGGACCGTGCGCGACTTCACGAACTCGCCCATGCCCGTCATCTCCCACTCGCCGGAGAACTGCTTGATCAGCTTGGCCATCAGCACGCCGGTCTGCGGCTCCGCGTCGGTCAGGTCGAAGCGGACCAGCTCCTCGCCGGTCGCCGCGTCGATCAGCCGGCAGTACGCCTTGGCGACCTCGGTGAACTTCTGGCCGGTGAACGAGTTGACCGTGAAGACCAGACCGGTCGCCTCGGCGGGGATGCGGCCCAGGTCCACGACGATCACCTCGTCGTCACCCGCGCCCTCGCCCGTGAGGTTGTCGCCGGAGTGCTTGATCGCGCCGTTCAGGATGGAGAGCTTGCCGAAGTAGCAGCTGTCCAGGTGATTTCGGTTGGGGCCGTAGGCGATGACGGAGGCATCGAGGTCGATGTCCTTGCCGCGGAACGCCGGCTCCCAGCCGAGGCCCATCTTGACCTGGGAGAGCAGCGGCTTGCCGCCCTTGACGAGGGAGACCGTCTGGTTCTTCTGGAGGCTGACGCGGCCCTTGTCCAGGTTGATCTTGCCGGAGCCCGCGGGTGCCGGTGCGGCGGCAGGCGGGGCGGGCGGAGCCGCCGGGGCCGGGGGCACGATCCGCGGGTCGGCGGGGGCGGCCTGCGGGACCGGCGGGGCGGGGGCGGCGGCCGGGGCGGGCTCCTCCACCGAGACGCCGAAGTCCGTGGCGATGCCCGCCAGCCCGTTCGCGTAGCCCTGGCCGACGGCGCGGGCCTTCCAGGCGCCGTTGCGCAGATAGATCTCGATGACCACGAGCGCTGTCTCGGCGCCCAGCCGGGGCGGTGTGAAGGTGGCGAGCGCGGTGCCGTCGTCCGCGTTGCGCACGGTGGCGGTGGGCTCGATGCCCTGGAAGGACTGGCCTGCGGCATCGGGGCTCGCGGTGACGACGACCTTCTCGATGCCGGGCGGGATCGCCGTGGTGTCCACCACGATCGCGTCGGGCGCCGAGCCGCCGCCGGACCGATAGGTCACGCCGGAGCCCGAGGGCTGGTTGTAGAAGATGAAGTCGTCGTCGGAGCGCACCTTGCCATCGGCGGTGAGCAGCAGGCCCGAGACGTCGAGGCGCACGGGAGCGGCGACGTCCACCGCCACGCGGGCGGCGGAGAGAGGGATGTTCGAGCCGGGGGTCATTGCGGTCATGCACGGGGTAACGAACGACCCCGCTTTGCCGTTCCCTTACCTTAGGCCGACCGGCAACGGGGTCGGTCTTGGCCGCGCCTGCTCCGCACGGGTTCAGCGACCGCCCCGCTGGTTGCGGGGGTGGTTGCGGGCGGCGCGTTCGTTGCCGTGCTTGTACGCCCCGGTCCAGCGGGCCATGACCAGTTGGGCGTCTCCCGCGGTCACCTCGGTCAGGAACTTCTCCGCCCGGCCCCCGCGCAGGGTGCCCGCCGGACGGCCGTGGTGGGTGATCGTGACGCTCGCGTCGGCGTGCTGCTCGTACAGGAATCCGGAAGGCTTCGGCATGGCCCGCATGATGCCCGCGCGTGCGGCGGAGTGTCACCGGAATTTCGGCCCGCCCGGGCTTCAGGTCAGTGGGGCCAGATCGGCGGGTCGGTGACGAAGTGGCCGCCGATGTGGGCGTGCTCCGGCTTGGCGGGGTCCAGTTCGCCCTGTTCGGCGAGGAGTTTGTCCGCGTACGGCTCGGAATCGTCCTGCGGCTCGTACCCCAGGGACCGGGCCGTGCTCAGGTCCCACCACAGACGCGTGTTGTCCGACGAGCCGTAGACGACGGTGTGCCCGACGTCCTCGGCGGTGAGTGCGGCGTGGAAGAGCCGGGCGGCGTCGGCGGGGCTCATCCAGACCGACAGCATCCGCACCGAGGTGGGCTCCTCGAAGCACGAGCCGATGCGCACGGACACGGTCTCCATGCCGTGCCGGTCCCAGTAGAGCTGGGCGAGGTCCTCGCCGAAGGACTTGGAGAGACCGTAGAAGGTGTCCGGGCGGCGGGTGATACCGACCGGGATCAGCGGGTCGCCGGGGAGCGGGCGCGGGGTGTAGCCGATGGCGTGGTTGGACGAGGCGAACACCATGCGGCGCACGCCCTCTTCGCGCGCGGCCTCGTAGAGGTTGTACGTCCCCTCGATGTTCGCGCGCAGAATCTTGTCGAAAGACGCTTCCAGGGAGATGCCCGCGAGGTGGATGATCGCGTCGACGCCCCGCGCGGCCTCGCGGAGCGCGTCCTTGTCCCCCAGGTCGGCGACGATCGCGTCCGGTTCGCCCTCGATCGGTACGAGGTCGAGGAGCCGGAGCTCGTAGCCGTACGCAGGGAGCAGGGCACGCATCAGGGTGCCGAGGCCGCCGGCGGCGCCGGTGAGCAGGACGGTACGGGGAGCGGGCATTCGGGGATCTCCTCGGTGCGGTCGCGGACGTGACAGACGCGCGCAACACGTCAAATCCATGGATGACATTCACATGCATGGACAAGCTACGAACGCGTGACGGATCACGTCAAGTGTCTCGTGGAGCGAGTGGGTCCGGAGTGAGTCCGGGGCGAGTCCCTCTCCCGGGTCGGTGTTCCTGTCTTGACCGGCGCAGGGTGGCTGCCTTAGCGTGGCATCGTTCATGAATATGGACGCTAATCATAATTGTGCACGCCTGAACCTGCTCAGGGAGCGCCCGTGACCTCAGCCCCCCTTGCCGCCCGGCTCACCCGAGTCGCCGGGCCGCTCTTCTTCCCCGTTTCCGCGTACGGGCCGGACGGTGCCATCGACCTGACTGCCTTCCGCGCGCATGTGCGCGACGGCATCGACGCCGGTGCGGCTGCGGTTTTCGCGTGCTGCGGCACGGGCGAGTTCCATGCGCTGACCCCGGAAGAGTTCCGGCTTCTCGTCGCCGCGGCGGTCGAGGAGACGGCTGGGCGGGTGCCCGTCGTCGCGGGCGCCGGATACGGCACCGCGCTCGCGATCCAGTACGCGAAGCTCGCCGAGGAGGCGGGTGCCGACGGGCTCCTCGCCCTGCCCCCGTACCTCGTCGTCGCCGGTCAGGAAGGGCTGCTGCGCCACTACACGGCGCTCGCCGCGGCCACCGGTCTTGAGACGATCGTCTACCAGCGCGACAACGCTGTTTTCACCCCGGAGACCGTCGTCGCGCTCGCCCGGACGCCCGGAATCATCGGTCTCAAGGACGGCTTCGGCGACCTCGACCTGATGCAGCGGATCGTCAGTGCCGTACGCACCCAGTCGCCCGGCCAGGACTTCCTGTACTTCAACGGGCTGCCGACCGCCGAACTCACCGGCCTCGCGTACCGGGGCATCGGCGTCGCGCTCTACTCCTCGGCCGTCTTCGCCTTCGCCCCCGATATCGCCCTCGCCTTCTACAGGGCCCTCGATTCGGGCGACGACGAGCTGGTCAACGCCCTGCTCGACCACTTCTACCGGCCGCTGGTCGAACTGCGCGGCAAGGGGCACGGCTACGCCGTCTCGCTGGTGAAGGCGGCCGTCAGGCTCGGGGGACTGGACGTCGGAGAGGTACGCACCCCTCTCACGGAGCCGCCTGCTGCCCACATCGAGGAGCTCGTCGGCATCATCGCGAGCGGACGCGCCCTGCTCGAGACGCGCGGGATCGAGGCGCGCGGGATCGAGGCGCGCGGGATCGAGGCCTCCGGGATCGAGGCCTCCGGGACCGAGGCACACGAGGCGGTGGCGCGCGGGTGAAGACCTCGGCCTTCCTCTACCCCTGGGACGTCGTCGGCGACCCGGACGCCGCTGCGCGCATCGCCGGCCTCGGTGTCCAGCAGGTGACCCTCGCCTCCGCCTACCACTCGACCCGGGCCCTGACCCCGCGCCATCCCGGCCGCCGGATCGTCACCGCCGAGTACGCGGCCGTGCTCTACCCGCCGGACGCGGCGCGCTGGTCGGGGCGCGCGTTGCGGCCCTACGAGCAGTCCTGGGTGCCGGGCGCCGACCCGTACGCGGAGGCGGCGCGGGCGCTGACCGACGTCGGTCTCCAGGTGCACAGCTGGGTCGTCCTCGCGCACAACTCCCGGCTGGGCGCCGAACATCCGGACATCTCGGTGGTCAACGCCTACGGCGACCGCTACCCGTGGGCGCCCTGCATCGCGCAGCCCGCCGTCCGTGCCTACCTGGTGGACCTGGCCGCCGAGGCGGCGGTCCGCGAGGGGACGCTCGGCACCGAGCTGGAGTCCTGCGGCTGGTACGGCTTCGCCCATCTGCACGCCCACGACAAGACCGCGGGTGTCGGCCTGGGGGAGGCGGCGCAGTATCTGATGTCGCTCTGCTTCTGCCCGGACTGCCGGGCCGGATACGGTGAACAGGGCCTGGACGCAGAGGAGTTGAGTGCATCCGTGCGGAGCGCGCTGGAGCCGGTCTGGGCCGGCTCCGCCACCGCCGGAGCGGGCTGGTCCGGAGTCGGTGAGCTTCTCGGTACCGAGCTCGCCGATGCCACCCTCCAGTGGCGCGGCCAGGTCGCCCGTACGCTCCAGGAGTCCGCGGTCGCCGCCGTGCGGGAGGCGGCAGGGGCCGGGTTCCAGGTGCTGCTGCATGCCGACCCCGCCCCGTACCGTACGGGCGCCAACGTGGGTGTCGATGCGCGGCACATCCTGTCCGTCGCCGACGGTGTGGTGCTGCCCTGCACCGGTGGTGACGCGGCGCGCGAGGCGGTCCTCGGGCCGTTCGCGGGCGGGTCCGGTGTGCTGGCCGCCAACTTCGGCGTCGTCTCCGGGATGGGCGGCAGCCCCGGCACACTCGCCAGGGACGCCGCCCACGCGGCCTCGCTCGGTGCCAACCAACTGCGGCTCTACCACGCCGGGCTGGCCTCCGGCCCGGACCTCGAAGCCGTCGCCGACGCGCTCTCACGCGTCGGGCGATGACGGAAGCGGGTCGGTGGGGGTGCCCGTCAGCCACCCCCACCGACCCGTGACCAGCACGGCCGCGGTCAGTAGCCCCGCCGCTCCGGCCAGAGGCAGCAGGACCCGTACATCGGCCACCGCGACCAGTCCCGCGCCGAGCGCCAGCGACACCGCGTTCGGCGCCGTCATCAGGGAGCCCGCGGTGGCCGCCGTGCGTCCCAGGACCGGAGCGGGTGTCTCCCGCTGCACCGCCGTCATCGCGGCGATCAGCACACACGGCAGCCCCACCCCGATCGCCGCGCTCGCCGCCAGGGCCACCGCGTCGCACGGCAGCGCCCTCGCCCCCACCGTCACCGCGAACAGGGCGATCCCGGCCGCCGCGAACACCCGCTCCGGCATCCGCCGCAGCAGCGGACCCGCCAGCAGCCCGACCGCCACGGAACCAGCGCCCTGGGCCGCATACAACACCCCGGTGTACGTGGGGGAGTGGCCCAGTCCCTCGTCCACCACCGCGTAGATCACTGCCCCGTTGAGCCCGGCGAGCAGCATCGTCACGGCCCCGGCGAGCACCAGGGGCCGCAGGACGGCCGAGCCCCGCAGCACGCGCAGGCCGGCCGCCAGATCACCCCGCCGCCATGCTGTCGCCGCCGGGGCGGACGCCCGTACCCGGATCCGGGTGAGGAGCAGCGCGGCCAGGGCGAACGTCACCGCGTCGAGCAGCACCACCACCTCGCCGCCGAAACGTGCGAACAGGCCCGCGCCCGCCAGTGGTGCGAGGAGTTTCATGCCCTCGTTCGCCGTCGTCCGCAGCCCGTTGAAGTCGCCGAGCAGCCGGGCGTCGACCGTCTGCGCGACCAGCGAGGACTCGGCCGCGTCGAGCAGCACCCCGCTCACTCCGTAGAGGACCAGCACGGCGAAGAGCAGCGGGACCCGGTGCGCCGCGCCGGCCAGCGGCAGCGCGGCCAGCAATGCCGCCATGGCCAGATTGACCCGGATCAGCAACGGTTTCCCGGGCATCCGGTCGGCGAGCGCACCGAGGGCCGGTCCGACGAGCACCGGCGCCCACATCGCGAAGACCGTCAGCGCCGCGAGACTGTCCGAGCCGGTGAGGGACTTGACCCAGATGCCGGCGGTGAGCCACATCGCGGAGGTCCCGAAGCCGGAGACGAGGACGCCGGCCAGGCAGAGGGCGGCTGTGCGGTCGCGCAGTACGTCTTTCACTGTGCCGACGCTGGCTTCTAAGGGGCCTCGGCGGCATCGGGCGGATGCCCTAGTTGCGTACCTTCGGCCGCATTGCGTCCTCAACTGCCCCTGGACGGGCCTGATTTTCTTTTGGCAGAAGCGTTGACGAAACATTCGGGGCAGCTCTAGCTTCATCGCGTCGTACTTCGTACGTCATATATGAGACGCGATACGCGAGATGTGAGAGCCCTTCACCCATGACCTTTGCGCCCACCCCGATTCCGTCCCGCACCCAGTACGTGCTGGAGGCGATCAAGCACGCGATCCTCACCGCGCAGCTGAGACCAGGGCAGGCACTGGTGGAGACCGAACTCGCCGCACAGTTCGGGGTGTCCAAGACCCCGGTGCGGGAGGCCCTGAAGACGCTGGCCGGTACCGGGCTCGTCGTCATGAGTCAGTACAAGGGCGCCACCGTACGGCTCGTCGACGCGACCATGGCCCGCGAGGTGTACGACGTACGGCTCCTCCTGGAGCCCGAGGCGCTGCGCCGCTCGATCGCCCGCAAGGGTTCGCTCGACGAGGCCCAAGAGGCCCTGGAGCGGGCCGACTCGGCGCAGGACAAGGCCGAACGCTCCCTGGCCAACCGGGACTTCCACCGGGCGCTCTACCTGCCCTGTGGAAACCCGCTGCTCGCGCGGATGCTCGACGAGATCCGCGATCAGGCCGCCCTCGTGTCGACCGTCGCCTGGTCGGCCATTCCGACCTGGGAGCGGGAGGCGGCCGAGCACCGGGAGATCCTGCGGCTCGCGCTCGCCGCCGACGCCGCGGCGGCGGCCGGGGCTCTGCACGACCACATCGCGTCGTTCGTGCGCCGCGCCTTCCCCGACGACGTAGACGGGGGTGACGCGGCGTGAACCACCAGCACACAGACGAAAGGCGTGTCCGCATGGACCTCACTCCGCTGAAGGCGGCCCTCGCAGATGTCGTGGCCATCCCGGTGACCCCGTTCGCCGAGGACGGGACCATCGACACGACGGCGCACCGCGCCCTGCTGCGACGGCTGCTCGACGGCGGCGTCCGCATCCTCACCCCGAACGGCAACACCGGGGAGTTCTATGCGCTCACGCCCGACGAGCGGCGGGCCGTCACCGAGCTGACCATCGACGAGACGGGCGGCCGCGCCACCGTCCTGGTGGGCGTCGGACACGACGTGCCGACCGCCGTCGCCGCCGCGCGGCACGCCAGTGACGCCGGCGCCGAGATGGTGATGGTGCACCAGCCGGTGCACCCGTACGTCTCGCAGGACGGCTGGATCGACTACCACCGGGCCATCGCCGAAGCCGTACCCGAACTCGGCGTCGTCCCGTACATCCGCAACCCGCTGCTCGGCGGCGAGGCGCTGAGCGCTCTCGCCGACAGCTGCCCCAACGTCATCGGCGTGAAGTACGCCGTGCCGGACGCGGCCCGCTTCGGTGCCTTCGCCCGGGACGCAGGCCTTGAACGCTTCGTCTGGGTCGCGGGCCTCGCCGAGCTGTACGCCCCTTCCTACTTCGCCACCGGCGCCACCGGCTTCACCTCCGGCCTCGTCAACGTCGCCCCCGGCGTCTCGCTGACGATGCTGGAGGCCCTGCGGGCCGGGGACTACGCGGCGGCGATGAAGGTCTGGGAGCAGATCCGCCGTTTCGAGGAACTGCGCGCCGACCGGCAGTCCGCCAACAACGTGACGGTCGTCAAGGAGGCCCTGGCCTCGCTCGGGCTCTGCCGCCGCGATGTCCGCGCACCCAGCAGGGTGCTGCCCGAGGCGCAGCGCGCCGAGGTCGCCGACCAGGTCGCCGGGTGGTCCGTATGACCGCTCGCCTCACCTCCGAGGAACTGCGCAGCCACCAGTGGTACGGCACGGACGGGCTCCGCTCGTTCAGCCACCGTGCCCGCACCCGTCAGCTCGGCTACCTCCCGGAAGAGCACCTGGGCAAGCCGGTCATCGCGATCCTCAACACCTGGTCCGACATCAATCCCTGCCACGTCCATCTGCGCGACCGCGCGCAGGCGGTCAAGCGGGGGGTCTGGCAGGCGGGCGGCTTCCCGCTCGAATTCCCGGTCTCCACCCTCTCGGAGACCTTCCAGAAGCCGACCCCCATGCTCTACCGCAACATGCTGGCGATGGAGACCGAGGAGCTGCTGCGCTCCTATCCGGTCGACGGTGCCGTGCTGCTCGGGGGCTGCGACAAGTCGACGCCCGCGCTGCTGATGGGCGCCGCGTCCGTCGACCTGCCGACCGTGTTCGTCCCCGCGGGTCCGATGCTGCCGGGCCACTGGCGCAACGAGGTCCTGGGCTCCGGCACGGACATGTGGAAGTACTGGGACGACAAGCGGGCCGGGCTCATCGGTGACTGCGAGATGGCCGAGCTGGAGAACGGGCTGGCCCGTTCGCCCGGCCACTGCATGACGATGGGCACGGCGTCGACGCTGACGGCCGCCGCCGAGGCGCTGGGCGTCACGGTGCCGGGTGCCTCGTCCATCCCGGCCGTCGACTCCGGTCACGACCGGATGGCGGCGCAGTCGGGCATCCGGATCGTCGAACTGGTCTGGCAGCAGCTGACCTTGTCGAAGATCCTCACGGCGCAGGCGTACGAGGACGCCGTCGCCACGGTCCTCGCGCTCGGCGGTTCCACCAACGCCGTCATCCATCTGATCGCCATGGCGGGCCGCTCCGGGGTGAAGCTCACCCTGGACGACTTCGACCGCATCGCCCGTACCGTGCCGGTGCTCGCCAACCTCCGCCCCGGCGGGAAGTACCTGATGGAGGACTTTCACTTCGCCGGCGGGCTGCCCGGATTCCTGGCCCGCCTCACCGACGTACTGCATCTGGACCGTCCCACCGTCTCGCACACCTCGATGCGCGAGCAGCTCGACGGGGCGCTCGTGCACGACGCGGACGTCATCCGGGAGCGGGACAACCCGCTCGCCGAGGAGGGCGGCGTGGCGGTGCTGCGTGGCAACCTCTGCCCGGACGGCGCGGTCATCAAGCACATCGCCGCCGAGCCGCACCTGCTGCGTCACACCGGTCCGGCGGTCGTCTTCGACGACTACAAGGAGATGCAGCGCACCATCAACGACCCGGCCCTGGCCCTCACGGCCGACCACGTGCTGGTGCTCCGCAACGCCGGACCCAAGGGCGGTCCCGGGATGCCGGAGTACGGCATGCTGCCGATCCCCGACTACCTGCTGAAGCAGGGTGTGCGGGACATGGTGCGGATCTCCGACGCCCGGATGAGCGGCACCAGTTACGGGGCGTGCGTGCTGCACATCGCACCCGAGTCGCACGTCGGCGGGCCACTCGCCCTCGTCCGTACCGGTGACGCGATCACCCTGGACGTCGGGGCACGCCTGCTCCACCTCGATGTGTCAGAGGAGGAGCTGACGCGCCGCCGCGCCGAGTGGACACCGCCGCCCAACCGGTACGGGCGCGGTTACGGGGCGCTCTACCAGGACCAGATCACCCAGGCCGACACCGGCTGCGACTTCGCCTTCCTGGCCCGGCAGGGAGACGTGCCCGACCCCTACGCCGGCTGAACCGCCGCAGAGAATTCCTGCGCACCGCGTTGTTCGGCAGGCCGAACGACATGCGGGAAGCGCTTGCGCACAACATGCACCACGCGCACCACATGCACCGCACGCACCACACCCGCAGACCGCACAGAACGGAGACGTGTCATGGCCCAAGCCGCAGCCGTGGCCAAACCGCCCAAGGTGACCAGGCGTCGCTCGGCGAGCCCGCGCCGACTGCCCTACCTGCTGATCGCGCCCGCCGGGCTGCTGATGCTGGGCTTCATCGCCTACCCGGTGATCAGCGTCTTCTACTACAGCCTGCAGAACTACAACGTCACCAAGCCGTGGCGGAACGGCTTCGCCGGGTTCGACAACTTCACCCGCATCTTCACCGAGGACGACCAGTTCTGGACGACACTCGGCTTCAGCGCCCAGTGGGTCGTCGTCCAGGTCTCGCTCCAGCTCACGCTGGGCCTCGCCCTCGCGCTGATCGTGAACCAGAGCTTCATCGGCCGCGGCATCTCCCGCGCGATGGTCTTCTCGCCCTGGGCCGTCTCCGGCGTCCTCACCAGCACCATCTGGATTCTGCTCTACAACTCCTCGACCGGCTTCAGCCGTTACCTCGCGGACGCCGGAATCGGTGACTACGGCACCTCGGTGCTCTCGGACACCGGCACCGTCTTCTGGGCCGCCACGGTCGCCGAACTCTGGCGCGGAGTCCCCTTCTTCGCCATCCTCATCCTCGCCGACCTCCAGTCCGTGTCGAAGGAGCTGTACGAGGCGGCATCGGTCGACGGCGCCGGCCGGATGCGCCAGTTCTTCCACATCACCCTGCCGCACCTGCGCGACGCGATCATCCTGTCCACCCTGCTCCGCGGGGTCTGGGAGTTCAACAACGTCGACCTGCTGTACACCCTCACCGGCGGCGGACCGGCGGGCGAGACCACCACCCTGCCGCTCTACGTCGCCAACACCGGTATCGAGGGCCACGACTTCGGCTACGCCTCCGCGCTCACCACCGTCGCCTTCGTGATCCTCCTCTTCTGCTCGATCGTCTATCTGCGCCTGAGCAAGTTCGGAGGCGACCACAAGTGACTGCCGCACTCGCCGAGAAGCACACGGGCACGGCCCCGGAGCCCGTACGGAACCCCCCGCCGCCGCCCGCACGGCGCCGCCGCGGACGCGAGCGCGCCTTCGACGACGTACCGCGCTGGCAGATCTATGTGCCCCTGGGCATCTATCTGCTCTTCACCCTCATCCCGTTCTACTGGATGTTCCTCTTCGCCGTACGGCCCGCGGGCTCCACCTCGCTGGTGCCCTGGCCGATGACGGGCGAGCACTTCTCCAAGGTCTGGAACGAGCGCAGCTTCGCGATCTTCTTCCAGAACAGCATGATCGTCGGCGTCGCCACCCTGTTCACCACGACCCTGGTGGCCCTGGCCGGCGGCTACGCCCTGGCCCGCTTCAACTTCAAGATCAAGAACGCGTTCATGCTGGCGCTGCTCTGCTCGCAGTTCATCCCCGGCGCGCTGATGCTCGTACCGCTCTTCGAGATCTTCAGGAACCTCCAGATGATCAACTCCCTCGGGAGCGTCATCATCGCCGAGACGGTCTTCCAGCTGCCGCTGTCGATCATCCTGATCAGCGGCTTCATCAAAAACGTGCCCATGACGCTGGAGGAAGCCGCCTGGGTGGACGGCTGCTCGCGCTTCCGCGCCTTCTGCGCGGTCGTGCTCCCGCTGTTGCGGCCCGGACTGATCGCTGTCGGTTCCTTCGCCTTCGTGCACAGCTGGAACCACTTCCTGTTCGCTCTGATGTTCCTCAGCGAACAGGACAAGCAGACGATCCCGGTCGGTCTGAACACCCTCATCGGCGCCGACAGCGTCGACCTGGGGGCGCTCGCCGCGGGCGGCGTCATCGCCGCCGTGCCCGTGGTGATCGTCTTCGCCTTCATCCAGAAGTGGCTGATCACCGGCTTCAGCGCCGGCGCAGTGAAGGGCTGACGCACATGACCGCACCTTCCCCCCTGACCACGCCGCGGCCCCGGACGGGCCGCCGCGCCGCCGCGGCGCTCGTCCTGCTCGTCGGCTGCCTGGCGCTCCAGCCCGGAGCCGAGGCCGCCACCCCGGCCGCCACCCAGGCCGTGCCCGCGGCCGCCGTTCCGGACCTGGGCCGGGAGATCCTCGCAGCCGATGACGGCTGGGCCGCCGAGGGCGCCGGGACCACGGGCGGTTCGGCCGCCGACGACGCCCATGTCTTCACCGTGCGGAACCGGGCCCAGCTCGTCGCCGCACTGGACGGCGGCAGCTCCGTACCGAAGATCATCCGTATCGCGGGGACCATCGACGCCAACACCGACGACCAGGGCCGCGCGCTCGACTGCGACGACTACGCCACCGACGGCTACGACCTGCCGGCCTACCTCGCCGCGTACGACCCCCGCACCTGGGGAGGCGCGAAGCCCTCCGGACCGCAGGAGGACGCCCGCAAGGCATCCGCCGCCCGGCAGGCCGAACGCGTCGAGCTGCGCATCGGCGCCAACACGACGCTCGTCGGCCTCGGCCGCAGCGCCGTGCTCAAGGGCGCGAGCCTCCAGGTCAGGGACGCCGACAACGTGATCGTCCGCAACGTCGAACTCCGCGACGCCTACGACTGCTTCCCCGTCTGGCAGCCCAACACCGGCGGCCTCGGCGACTGGAAGACCGCGTACGACACGCTCTGGCTGCGCGGCGCCACCCATGTCTGGGTCGACCACGTCACCGCGAGCGACAAGGGCCGCCCGGACGAGAAGGAGCCCACGTACTTCGGCCGCAACTACCTGCGCCACGACGGTCTGCTGGACATCACCAACGGCTCCGACCTGGTCACCGTCTCCTGGAGCCGCTTCCAGGACCACGACAAGGCCATTCTCATCGGCAACGGCGACACCGTCACCACCGACCGCGACAAGCTCCGGGTCACCCTGCACCACAACGAGTTCGACGCCGTCGTGCAGCGCGCACCGCGCGTCCGCTTCGGACAGGTCCACCTCTACAACAACCGGTACGTCGTCCCGGAGGACGCCGCCTACCGGTACTCCGTCGGCGTCTCCACCGAGTCCCGGATCGTCGCCGAGAACAACTCCTTCACCACCCCCGGCCATATCGAGGTCGCCGACCTGCTGAAGAGCTGGAACGGCAGCGCGCTGGCGCAGAGCGGCAACGAGTTCAACGGCTTCCCCGTCGATCTGCTCGCCATCTACAACGCGTACAACTCCGGCAGCGAACGCGATCTCACCGCGGACGTCGGCTGGACGCCCACCCTGCACGGAACGGTCGGCAGTGCCGCCGGTGCCGCCACCGACGTGGCACGCGACGCGGGCGCGGGGAGGGCTGGATGAGCACCTCCGTCACCCCCCTCCCGATCGTCCTCGCAGGGGCCCGCGGCCACGGCCGCTGGCACCTCGCCAACATCCGCCGCCTCCAGGACCAGGGCCTCGTCCGGCTCGCCGGAATCTGCGAACTGGCACCGCTCGGTCCTGGCGAACTCGACGCCTTTGCCGGCGAACTCCCGGAGCAGTCCGCCGACTTCGGGGCGCTCCTGGACTCCACCGGAGCCCGCGTCGCCGTCATCTGCACCCCGATCCAGACCCATACCGAGCTGGCTCTCACCGCCGCCGCCCGTGGCGTCCACCTCCTCCTGGAGAAGCCACCCGCCGCCACGTACGCCGACTACACACGTATGACCGACGGGGTACGGGAAGCGGGCGTCGCCTGCCAGATCGGCTTCCAGTCCTTCGGCTCGCACGCCGTCCCCGCCATCCGGGAGCTCGTACGCACCGGAGCGATCGGCACCGTCCGGGGCTTCGGCGCCGCGGGTGCCTGGGTCCGTGACGACGCCTACTACCGGCGGGCGCCCTGGGCCGGACGGCGCAGGATCGGCGAGACCGACGTCGTCGACGGGGTCCTCACCAACCCCCTCGCCCACGCCGTCGCCACCGCGCTCGAACTCGCGGACAGTGGGACGGCCGACGACGTGGTGGCCGTCGACACGCAGCTGTTCCGGGCCAACGACATCGAGGCCGACGACACCTCCTGCCTCCGCATCACCACCGCGGGCGGGCCGCCGGTCACCGTCGCCGTCACCCTCTGCGCCGAACAGGCCGCCGAACCGTATGTGATCGTCCACGGCGACCGGGGCCGGATCACCTTCTGGTACAAGCAGGACCGCGTCCTCGTCCAGCGCGCGGGCCGGGGTCCCGAGGAAGTCGTGCATGGGCGGACCGACCTCCTGGAGAACCTGGTCGGCCACCTCACGCACGGCGCCGCACTCCTCGTACCCCCGCATCGCACCGGCGCGTTCATGCGCGTCGTCGAGGCCGTGCGCACAGCCCCCGAACCCGCCGCGCTGCCCGCCGACGCCTGGTACACCGAACCGGCCACGGCCACCACCGGCGTACGGCGCGTCGTGCGCGGCATCGACGCCCTGGTCGCCGCGGGCGCCGACACCCTCAGCCTCTTTTCCGAACTCGGCGCCCCCTGGGCGCACCCCAGCGAGGTGAGTACACCGTGACCACCGCACTCCTCAGCTGCGCGGGCCGCCCCGTCGGCCGCTACAGCTATCTCCCCGCCGCCCACGACGGCCGCCCCTTCCTCCACCCCGTCACCACCCTGGCCGGCACCCCCGTCACCGAGGAACGGCCCGCCGACCACATCCACCACCTCGGCGCCTCCGTCGCCGTACCCGACGTGGCCGGATACAACTTCTGGGGCGGACGCACCTTCGTCCGCGACCAAGGCCCCACCGAACTCGACAACCACGGGGTGCAGCGCCACCTCGGCTGGAAGCTCCGCGACCCGGACGGCTTCGTGGAGGAGCTCAGCTGGGAGGCCGACGGCACCGAGCTGCTGCGCGAGCACCGCACGGTCGCCGTCACAGGGCTCTCCGACACCGCCTGGGCGCTCGACCTCTCGTTCTCCCTCACCAACCGGGGGACCACCGAGCTCTCCATCGGCAGTCCCGCCACGAACGGCCGCCCCGGCGCCGGATACGGCGGCTTCTTCTGGCGCGCCCCCAAGGAGTTTGCCGCCCCCGCCGTGTTCAGCGCAGACCTGGACGGTGAAGAGGCCGTGCACGGCGGCACCGCCGACTGGGTGGCCCTCGCCGGGGACGGCTGGACGCTCGTCTTCGCCGGGGCGACCGAGGAGACCCGGCACGACCCCTGGTTCGTGCGCAGCAACGAGTACCCCGGGGTGGGCTCCTCCCTCGCCGCCGACCGGCGGCTGAGCGTCGCCGCCGGAGCCACCGTCGTACGCCGCGTCGTCACCGTCATCGCCGACGGCACACTCGACCGGGACACCGCGGAGGCATACGTCCGCAAGGTCGTGACGGCATGAGCGGCCGCTCGACCCTCCGCTCCGCCGACCTCGGCGACGGCACCTACCGCAACCCGGTGCTCGACGCCGACTGGTCCGACCCGGACGTCGTGCGCCACGGGGACGACTACTACCTGACCGCGTCCAGCTTCGGCAGGGCCCCCGGGCTGCCCCTGCTGCACTCCCGGGACCTGGTCAACTGGTCCCTCATCGGGCACGCCCTGGACCGCCTCGAACCGGCCGCCGACTTCGCCGTGCCCCGCCACGACTGCGGGGTGTGGGCGCCCTCGCTGCGCCACCACGACGGACGGTTCTGGATCTTCTGGGGCGACCCCGACCACGGCATCCAGCAGATCAACGCCCAGGACATCCGGGGCCCGTGGAGCGCGCCGCACCTCATCAAGGCCGGCAAGGGGCTGATCGACGCCTGCCCGCTGTGGGACGAGGAGACCGGCGAGGCGTACCTCGTGCACGCCTGGGCCAAATCCCGCTCCGGAATCAAGAACCGGCTCACCGGCCACCGGATGAGCCCCGACGGGCGCGAACTGCTCGACGAGGGCCGGACGTTGATCGACGCCGACCGGATACCCGGCTGGTTCACCCTCGAAGGCCCCAAGCTCTACCGCCACGACGGCCACTTCTGGATCTTCGCCCCGGCCGGCGGGGTGGAGACCGGCTGGCAGGGTGCCTTCAGGTCCCGGGACTTCTCCGGCCCGTACGAGGAACGCGTCGTCCTCTCCCAGGGCCGTACGCAGGTCAACGGACCGCACCAGGGCGGCTGGGTGCGTACGGCTCAGGGCGAGGACTGGTTCCTGCACTTCCAGGCCAAGGGGGCGTACGGACGCGTCGTCCACCTCCAGCCGATGCGCTGGGACGAGGACGGCTGGCCCGTCATCGGTGACGCGGGCGAACCCGTCTCCGTACACACCAAGCCCCTCGCCCCCGAGCAGCCCCCCGAAGTGCCCGCCTTCGACGACGACTTCCCCGGCGGGCGCTTCGGCCGGCAATGGCAGTGGACGGCCGCACCCCGGTCCGGCTGGTCGGTCGAGCACGCGGACGACGGCTTGCGGCTCAGCTGCGTACGGACCGCGTACGCCCACGATCTGCGGGCCCTGCCCAACATCCTGGTGCAGCGACTGCCCGCCGAGACGTTCACCGTCGAGACGGGGCTCGCCCTGAACACCGACGAGCCGGGCGCCAAGGCCGGACTCGCCGTACTGGGCGACGCGTTCAGCTGGATCGGTCTCGAAGCGGGGGACGACGGGGTGCCGCGCCTCGTGCACCGGTACGCCGAGACCGTCGCCGAACACGAACGGGACGCCGAGCACCCACGCCCGGCCAAGGAGGGCCGCGTCCGCCTCCGTATCGAGGTCACGGCCGGCGCCCGCTGCCGCTTCTACGCCGACACCGGCGACGGCTTCCGCCCCTCGGGCCAGGTCTTCGCGGCGACGCCCTGGCGCTGGGTCGGCGCCATCCTCGGACTGTTCGCCACCGCACCGGCCGGGCCGGGACCCGCCGGAACGGCCGACTTCACCGCTTTCCGCACCGCGGACTGAACTTCCGCCCCCACCTTCGCCACCGCCTGTATGGGAGCCGCAACTATGCACCTCCGTACCAAGCGCACCCACGCCAGAACCCTCACCACGGCCTTCGCCCTGGCCGCCGCCCTCCTCGTACCGAGCGCACCGGGTCAGGCCGCCGCGGCCGGTACCGCTCCGCAGGACTCCGCCGGCCACCGCACCTGGTCCGACACCCCGCACGGCTTCGCCTCACTGGCCGGCGGGACCACCGGGGGACTAGGCGGCAAGGTCGTCACGGTCTCCACCCGGTCGGACCTGGAGAGGTACGCCGGGGCCGAGGGGCCCTACATCATCCGGGTCGCGGGCTCCATCGCCGTCGAGCCCTTCGGCGGCGACATCGACGTGACCTCGGACAAGACCATCGTCGGCGTCGGCGACACGGCCGAGATCGTCCACGGCGAGCTGCATCTGAACCCCGGCACCAGCAACGTCATCATCCGCAACCTGACCATCCGCGACTCTTCCCCAAGCTCTCAACTGCGTTCGAGCAGGGGATACCCCATCTTCGAGGGCGACTGGGACGGCAAGACGACCGACTTCGACGCCATCCAGATGGACTCCGTCGACCACGTCTGGATCGACCACAACCGCCTTACGCACATGGGCGACGGTCTGCTCGACATCCGTAAGGACAGCGAGTACATCACCGTCTCCTACAACCACTTCGACAACCACAACAAGGCGCTCGGCATCGGCTGGACCCCGAACGTCAAGACGCAGATCACGATCGACCACAACTGGTTCAGCGGCACCAAGCAGCGCAACCCGTCCGCCGACAACTGCGCCTACGCCCACCTCTACAACAACTACCTCTCCGCACAGGTCGCGGACGGGGACCCGCTGTGGACGTACGGCAACTGGGCACGCGGCGCCACGAAGATGGTCATCGAGAACAGCTACTACGAGGGCGTACAGCACCCCTACCAGGCCGACGCCACCGCCGAACTGGTCCAGCGCGGCTCGATTCTGAAGGACACCACCGGCCGCACCGACGCCTGGGGTGCCGCCTTCGCCCCGCGCGACTTCTATCCGTACACCCTGGACCGCGCCGCAGACGTCCCGGAACTGGTCACCCGCTACTCCGGGCCGCAGATGAACATCGGCACCGACACCGTCCTGCGGGTCCCGGCCCACTACCCGACCGTGCAGGCGGCCGTCGACGCGGTGCCCGCGGGCAACGACGGGCGGATCACGGTACGCCTCGCCCCCGGCACCTACCGCGAGCACGTCAGGATCGGGAAGAACCAGCCGTACGTCTCCCTCGTCGGCACCGGCACGCACCGCGACGACACCCTCGTCGTCTTCGGCACCCCGGCCGGTGAGCTCAAGCCCGACGGCACCACCCAGGGCTCCTGGGGGAGCGCGACCCTGGTCGTCGAAGGGCACGACTTCAGTGCCCGCAACCTGACGTTCTCCAACGACTTCGACGAAGCGGCCGTCGAGCTGAACGGCGAGCAGGCCCTCGCCGTGAAGACCACGGGCGACCGGCTGACCTTCACGGACACCGGCTTCCTGGGCAACCAGGACACCCTGATGACCGACACCCCGACCCTCACCCAGAAGTCCCGTGTCTACATCCGGGACTCCTACATCGAGGGCGACGTCGACTTCATCTACGGACGCGCCACCACCGTCGTCGAACGCTCCGTGATCAAGGCGCTCAGCCGTGGCTCGGAAACCAACAACGGGTACATCACGGCCGCTTCGACCTGGAAGGACAACCCGTACGGCTTCCTGATCACCCGCAGCCGGATCATCAGCGACGCCCCCGCGGACTCCTTCCACCTGGGCCGGCCCTGGCACCCGGGCGGCAACCCCGACGCGATCGGCCAGGTTCTCGTCCGCGAGACGCTGCTGCCGGCCGCGATCAAGGCGAGCCCCTGGACCGATATGAGCGGCTTCCCCTGGCAGGAGGCGCGGTTCAGCGAGTACCGGACGTACGGCCCCGGCGCCGCCGTCACCGCGGACCGGCCGCAGCTTCCGGCACAGGACGCCGCACACCACGACGTGGCCGACTACCTCGCGGGCGAGGACGGTTGGACCCCCCACCGCATGCAGCACTGACACTCCCTCCCCGAAATCCCCCCGCACTACAGCACAGCGACCGAACCGAGAGAGAAGAGCCGACCATGAACATCTCGAAGACGTACCGGGGGCGTGCCGCGGCAGCGGTCTCCCTCACGGCAGTGCTCGCGCTGACGGCCACCGCCTGCGGTGACGACGGCAGCGGCTCGGGCAACGAGGGCAGCGGCAAGGGCGAGATCACCTTCTGGGACAACAACGGCGGTCCGCGCACGGCCATCTGGACCGAGATCATCAAGGACTTCGAGAAGAAGAACCCGGACATCGACGTCAAGTACGTCCCGATCCCGATCGCGGACGTGCAGTCCAAGTACGACACGGCGATAGCGGGCGGCGGGCTGCCGGACGTCGGCGGCGTCGGCACCGCGTACCTCTCCAACATCGTCTCGCAGGAGGCGCTGGAGCCGGTCCAGGACCGGATCAAGGAATCCGCCCTGAACGGCAAGCTCGTCGAGTCCATGGTCGCCAGCGTCAAGGTCGCGGGCGGCCGGGGCGAGGACATGTACACCGTGCCGACCTCCGCGAACAACGGCGCGCTCTGGTACCGCACCGACCTGTTCAAGGCCGCCAACCTGGAAGCGCCCACCACCTGGGCGAAGTTCTACGAGGCAGCCGAGGCGCTGACCGACTCCAAGAACAACAAGTTCGGCTACACCATCCGCGGCGGCGCGGGCTCCATCGCCCAGGCCATCGACGCCTCGTACGGCCAGTCCGGCATCACGGAGTTCTGGAACGGCGACAAGACGACGCTCAACGACCCGAAGAACGTCGCCGCGCTGGAGAAGTACGCCGCCCTCTTCAAGAAGACGACGCCGTCCGCCGACGTCAACAACGACTTCACCAAGATGGTCGCCCAGTGGGACACCGGCACCATCGGAATGCTCAGCCACAACCTCGGCTCCTACCAGGACCACCTGAAGGCGCTGGGTCCCGACAAGTTCGCCGGCATCCCCAACCCGGTGGGCGACAGCGGCCGGCGGGTCCAGGTCTCCAACCCCGTCGACGGGCTCGGCCTGTTCCGGGCGAGCAAGAACAAGACGGCGGCCTGGAAGTTCATCGAGTTCGCGGCCTCGCACGAGGCCAACAGCAAGTGGAACGAGTCGGCCGGTGCCATCCCCGCCAACACCGAGGCGGCGAAGGACCCCTGGATCGCCGCTTCCGAGCCGACCGCGCTCGGCGCGAAGGCCCTGACCGACGGCTCCACCTCGATCGTGCAGCTGCCGTACTACCTGCCCGACTGGAACAACATCAGCAAGGCCGACAACGAGCCGGAGTTCCAGAAGCTGCTCCTCGGCAAGGTCACGGCCAAGGAGTTCCTCGACAAGATCGCCGATGAGCTGAACGCCGCGCAGAAGGAGTGGAAGGAGCTGGGCAACGGCTGATCCGGCCGGCTCCGCCTCCCCCTGACCGGGACCGGCGGCGGTACGGGTCGCGCCCCGCCGCCGGTCCCGCTCCACGCAGGACCATCACCCCCCCAGAGAGAGGCAGTCCCACCGTGTCCCTCACCCGCAGAAGGACGGCAGCCGCGCTGCTCGCGCTGCCCATCGCCTTCGCCGCCACCCCCGCCTTCGCCGAGAGCGGAGGCGGCCGGCCGAGGCCCCGGACCCTGCACGTCGCGGGCGACTCCACCGCCGCCCAGAAGTACGCCGACGCGGCACCCGAGACCGGCTGGGGCATGGCCCTGCCGTTCTTCCTCGGCCATGGCGTCGACATCGCCAACCATGCGGTAAACGGCCGCAGTTCGAAGAGTTTCATCGACGAGGGCCGCCTCGCCGTGCTTCTGGAGGGCGTCCGCGAGGGCGACCTCGTGCTCATCCAGTTCGGGCACAACGACGCGAAGATCGCCGACCCGACCCGTTATACGGAGGCCTGGTCGACGTACCAGGAGTATCTGCGGCAGTACATCGACGGTGCGCGGGCCCATGGTGCGCTGCCCGTCCTCGCGACGTCCGTGGAACGCAGGAAGTTCGACGCGAGCGGCACGGCCCTGCCCACCCACGGCGATTACCCGGCGGCGATGCGGGCGCTGGCCGAGGAGGAGGACGTGGCACTGGTCGACATCCAGGCCCTGTCGATCACCCTGTGGCAGAAGCTCGGCGTCGAGGAGACCAAGACGTACTTCAACTGGACCGCGACCGAGCAGGACAACACCCACTTCAATCCGCCGGGCGCGATCGCCGTGGCCCGCCTCGTCGCGACCGGGCTGCTGGACCACCGTGCGCTCGCCCCGCGCGAGGTACGCCGTCTCGACGACGAGATCCCCGAGTCCTGGATCACCTGGCCCCAAGCCTGAACCGCACGAAGGAGAGCCGCACAATGAGAACCCCAACATGTCATGGGCGCGTCATGACTGTGCTGGTCGGCTGCACCGCCCTCGTCCTGGCCGCCACCGGAACCGCCCAGGCCGCGGGTCACCCCGACCCCGCCCGCCAGACCCTCGCCGCGCAGGACGGCTGGGCCTCCGAGGGCGCCGGCACCACCGGCGGTTCGGCCGCCGACGACGGCCACGTCTTCACCGTCACCACCTGGGCAGAGTTCAAGGCCGCGCTCACCGCCGCCGCGGACGCCCCGTCGATCATCAAGGTCAAGGGCACCCTCGACGCCACCTCCCAGGGCTGCGCGTCCTTCGAGGCGCCCGGCTACGACTTCGACCAGTACCTCGCCGACTACGACCCGGCGGTCTGGGGTCTCGACGACCCGCTGACCGGCGAGCAGGAGGAGCTGCGGGCCGCCTCGGCGGACAGCCAGAAGCTGGGCATCATGGCGTTCGTCCCCGCGAACACGACCATCGTGGGCGTGGGCGAGGACGCCGGGATCAGGGGCGGCAGCCTCCAGATCAAGGGCGTGCAGAACGTCATCCTCCGTAACCTCACCATCGAGGCCCCGCTGGACTGCTTCCCCGCGTGGGACCCGACCGACGGCGCCACCGGCGCCTGGAACTCCGAGTACGACGCGGTCGTGGTCTACGGCTCCCAGCACGTCTGGGTCGACCACAACACCCTGACCGACGGCCGCTACCCGGACTCCACCCTCCCCTCGTACTTCGGCGAGATCTACCAGCAGCACGACGGTCTCCTGGACATCGTCCGCGGCGCCGACCTGGTCACCGCCTCCTGGAACGTCCTCACCGACCACGACAAGACCCTCATGATCGGCAACAGCGACAGCGCGGGCGCCGACGACCGGGGCAGACTGCGCGTCACCCTTCACCACAACCACTTCGACGGAGTCGTCGAGCGCGCCCCGCGCGTCCGCTTCGGCAAGGTCGACGCGTACAACAACCACTTCACGGTCACCGAGGGCCAGAAGTACGGCTACTCCTTCGGTATCGGCATCGAGTCCCAGCTCGTGGCGGAGAAGAACTCCTTCTCCCTGCCGTCGTCGGTGCAGGCGGGCACGGTCCTCAAGAAGTGGAAGGAGGCCCCCCTGACGGCCTCCGGCAACTACGTCAACGGCGCCGCCACCGACCTGATCACCGTCCACAACGCGCAGTACCCGGCCGAGCAGCTGGCGTCCGGGGCGGGCTGGACCCCCGAGCTCCGCACCAAGGTCAACGACCCGCGCGCGCTGCCCGGCCTCGTCACCAGGAAGGCCGGCGCGGGCAAGGTCTGCTGACCGCCCCCTCCACGCCGGGGCGGACCCGCCATTGTGCGCGCGACGCCCGCCCCGGCCCCTCCCGTTCTCGCCCCGGCCTCTCCTGTTCCCGCGCCGCAACGGAGGTACCTCCCGCATGACCTCGTACGTTCCCCTCGCCCGCCGCTCCCTCCTCGCGGGCGCACTCGCCACCGCCGGACTCGCCCTCGCCCCCCGGGCGTACGCCACGGGGTCGGCCCCCTTCGGCCGGTACGGATCGCCGTCCAGGCGGCTCACCGAGCGGACCCTGTACATCGATCCGCTCGGCCGTGGCGACCACACCACCGTCCAGGCCGCGGTCGACGCGGCCTCCGGCACCGGCCACATCCTCGTCCTGGCCCCCGCCGTCTACCGCGAGACCGTCTCGGTCACCGAGGCCCGCACCGGCCTGACCCTGATCGGCGCGAGCGAGGACCCGCGCGCCACGGTCATCGTGTACGACAACGCTGCCGGCACCCCCAAGCCCGACGGCTCCGGCACCTACGGGACCAGCGGATCGGCCACCACGACCGTCAGGGCCGCGGACTTCACCGCGCACCGCGTCACCTTCGCCAACGACTGGCTGCGCGCCGACCACCCGGAGACGACCGGCACCCAGGCCGTGGCCATCAAGGTCATGGGCGACCGCTCGGCCTTCCACCACTGCCGCTTCCTCGGCCACCAGGACACCCTGTACTCCGACACCCTCGCGCTGTCCGTGGTCGCCCGGCACTACTTCTCGCACTGCTACGCCGAGGGCGACGTCGACTTCGTCTTCGGCCGCGCGACCAGCGTCTTCGAGCACTGCCGCTTCCACACCCTGGCCCGGGACGTCGACTTCACACCGAAGGGGATGGTCTTCGCCCCCTCCACCGCCCGTGCCACCCCGTACGGCTACCTGGCGGTGAGGTCCCGCTTCACCAGCGGCGCGGAGGACGCGGCCTACAAGCTGGCCAGGCCGTGGGTGCCGAGCTCCGACACCACCGCCCGGCCGTCCCTCGTCGTACGCGACTCGGTCATCGGACCCGGAACGGACGCCACCGCTCCGTACACCAACATGGCGTCCGGCTACCCGTGGCAGGACCAGCGCTTCGCCGAGTACGCCAACACCGGACCCGGAGCACGCATCCTCGTCCCCGAGAACCGCCCCCAACTCACCCGGGAACAAGCGAGGTTGCACACCAGTGCCGCGTACCTGGGCGACTGGCACCCGCAGCTCTGAGGTCCGGACCGCACGCGAAAGTCCAAGAGTTCCCCTCGCTACGGGTGATCACAGGGAAACGCCGGCCGCGTACTGTGCTGCGCGACTCATCCGTCACCTCAACACCCGTTACGAGGGGGACTCTTCGTGCGCAAGATCGCTACCACCGCGCTTGTCTTCGCCGGTGTCGTATCCGCGGCCACCGCCGTGCCCGCCACCGCCGCACCCGGCACCGACTCCCCATCGGCGCCTGCCGCCGCCACCTCCGCCGTGCAGAGCACCGACATCCGGGAGCAGCTGGAGCGGACCCCCGGGCTGACCGTCACCTCGGTCGCCGACAAGGGCGGTTACCCCCTCTACTCGCTCACCATCACGCAGCCCGTCGACCACACCGACCTGGCCCGCGGCACCTTCGAGCAGCGCTTCACGCTCTGGCACAAGGACACGGCCAGACCGATGGTCCACTACACGGGCGGCTACGGGCTCTCCTCCGGCACGCGGGAGATCACGAATATCCTCGACGCCAACCAGGTCAGCGTCGAGCACCGCTACTTCAACGTCTCGCGACCGGCCACCTACGACTGGGACGACGTCACCGTCTGGCAGGAGGCCAGCGACGAGCACGCCATCGTCGAGGCACTGAAGCCGATCTACCCGGCCAAGTGGCTGGGCACGGGCGCCAGCAAGGGCGGCATGACCCAGACGTACCACGAGCGTTACTACCCGCAGGACCTGGATGCCGTCGTCGCGTACGTCGCACCCAACGACGCGAACAACCGTGACGACAGCGGATACGAGAACTTCTTCGCCACCGTCGGCACCCCGGAATGCCGGGCCGCGCTCAACGCCGTACAGCGCGAGATGCTGGTGCGGCGCGAGGCGATGCTGCCGAGGTTCGAGGCCACCAGCCGCGAGGAGGGGTACACCTTCGACTACCTCGGCGGTGCCGACCGGGCCTTCGAATTCTCCGTGCTCGACCAGGTGTGGAACTTCTGGCAGAGCGGCAGCTACACCAACTGCCCGGCCATCCCCGACGCGAAGACGGCCGGCGACGACGAGCTGTACACCTGGTCGCTCGCCAACGGTCTGTCGATCTACTCCGACCAGGGGCAGGGCGCAGAGGGGAGCGGACCGTACTACCGGCAGGCCGCCGCCCAACTCGGCTGGGCCGACCTGAAGTTCAAGCATCTGAAGGACGTGCGCAACTACCCGGACATCTACCAGCCGAACTCGGTCCTGCCCTCGGACATGGAGACCTCCTACGACGGCCGGACCATACGCGACGTCGACAGCTGGGTGGCCACGCGCGGCGAGCGGATGATGTTCGTCTACGGCCAGAACGACCCGTGGAGCGCCGAACGGTTCAAGCCGAGCAAGCACGACTCGCACCTCTACGTGGCGCCCAACTCCAACCACGGCGCGCTGATCTCCAAACTGACGCCCGAGGAGCGGGACGAGGCGACGGCCACCGTCAAGCGGTGGGCCGCCCCCTCGGCGTAACACTTCAAGGTCAGTGGGCGGGGCCGAAGTCCCCGCCCACCGCCGCCTGTTGACCAAAAGCGCGGGCGCGGGCCGTGTAATCGTCGCCCTTGGCGTCCCGGGCGCCCTCGGCGTGGTTGTACTGGCCCGCGAACGTGTGCGTACCGACGGGGACGGTCCGCCCCGGCTTCAGCGTCCAGCGGTAGACGAGGAAGCCCCCCTCCTCCCGCGCCGATGCGGTGAAGTCCTCCACCGGGAGGGAACGCCAGGACCCGGTGGTGTTCACCCCGCCCGTCAATGCGATCCGCAGCTCGACGGTGAGCGCCGAGAGGGCCTTTCCGGTCTTCACCGTGACCTCGCTCTGCGCCCAGTACCGGTTGCTGTTCGAGTTCACCGAACCGTCCGACCACAACGGTCCGTCCTCGGTGGGCAGTGCGGAGCCCTGCTCGGGAGCCGCCGTGGACGGAGAAGCCGCCCCCGCCACCCGCTGCCCGCCCCCGTCGTCGTGGAGCGCCGAGGTGACCGCGAGCGTGCCCACCGCCAGCACCCCGCACACCGCCACCGTCGCGCCCACGACCCGCAGCCACGGCATCGGGGCACGCAACGGCCGCAAGACCCGTCCGGCACGCGCCGGGCCTCCCTGGGACATCCCGCGCTCCACCCGGGCCAGCATCCGCTCCCTGTCCGGGTGGTGGGCCCGCGCCGCGTCCTGAAGCCTCTGTCGCAGCTCGTCGTCCATCAGTGCCTTCCTTCGCTGCGCCGCGCCGCGGCGGCCACCTGCACCTGCGCGGCGCCCCCGTGCGGCCCGAGCAGGCGTTGCAGCTCCGCGACGCCGCGCGAAGTCTGGCTCTTCACCGTGCCGACCGATATCCCGAGCACCAGCGAGGTGTCCCGCTCGGACAGATCGAAGGCGTGGCGCAGCACCACACACGCCCGCTTGCGGAACGGCAGCCTGCGCAGCGCTCCTTGGACGTCGACGACCGCCGACACATCGGGATCATCGACGGCGTACCCGTCGCCACCCCCGCGCGGCGCCCAGAACAGTGCGACCCTGCGACGCTCCCGCACCGCGCTGCGAATCCGGGTACGGGCCAGATTTGCGACGACGCCTCGCGCGTACGCCACCGGATGCTCGGCGGCCCTCACCCGGTCCCACCGGTGCCAGAGCGCCATCAGCGCGTCCGCCGCGAGATCATCGGCGGCATCGGCCTCACCGGTCAACATATGGGCGACCCGCGCCAGTTCGGCGTAGTGGGCCTCGAAGAACTCATGGAACTCGGCGGCAGCGGCATCGTCGACGGCTCTGCCCACGGGTACCTCTCTCTGCGGTCGAATCCCTGTCGTTGCCGGTGTCCGCCTGTGTACATTCCCCGGCCCCCGCGGGGAGCAGGCGGGGCGAGAGCGTACCAGCGCATGCCGGAAGCGCTTCGACGCCGGCGTACTACCCAGTAAGGCGTATCGCCGCGAAAACATGAACCCCGGGGACCAAGGTCAACTACCCGCACCCGCTGCGCTCAACGGGCGGGCGGGAATTTCGACCAGAAGTGGTCCAGGATCTCTTCCAGGTAGCGCAGACCCGCCTCGCCCGAGGCGGACGAACCGCCGGCCCTGCTCAGGGTCGCCGTCATCAGCTCCTGGTACTCCTGGTGCATCTCGCGCAACGGGCCCGACAGTTCGCGGCGGTCCGCGGACAACAGTCGGGCGATCGAGCGGGTGTGGGCCTGCCAGCGAGTGCCGACAGCGTCGTGCAGCAACTGCGCCAGTTCCCCGTCCAGTCCGGTCACGGTGATGAAGTCCCGAGGACTCAGTGCAAGGACTGCCGCAAGTGCCGCGGACTGGCGGCTGGTGCCGGTCCACTCCCCGGTCGACTCCATGTGCTGGTAGGCGTGAACATCCAGGCCCGTGGCGCGGGCCACGTCCTCGATGGCGAACCCGCGCGCCAGGCGGTGCTCCCGCAAGGTTCGTGGAGCCCCGATGAGCTCGCTCGGCGCACACCACAACGCGCCGGCCAGCGCAGCGAGCTCAGGAGCGGAGGGAAGGGCGGTGCCGCGCTCCCAGGCGCTGATGTGGTCCGAGGTGATGTGGGTCATCCCGTAGGAGGCACGCATGCCGTGGGCCACGTGCCCGGGAGCCATTCCCAGGCTTTCGCGCAGCACCCGGGCAGCGCGGGAGTTGAAGGGGGGTGCTGGTTCGGCCGAGGAGGGATGATGCACCGCCACAGGCTAGGGGGTGAACGTCATATGTGCGATTGTACGTATGGTCAGTTTCCGGATTTATTGGGAATTCGCTCGCTTGATTCTGTAGGAAATGACAAGCCGGGGCTCTGGAATGCGGCATCCCGTAACGCTCTGGTCGCCTGACCGACCGCGCCTGTAGGGGAATTTACGAATCCTCCGCGCGTATGATCCGCACACGCCTGTCGTGTGTGTGTTCGTTTCCGACGCCCGCCGTGCGGCAATCGGCGTATCCCACAAGGGGTGCCGACTCCTCCGTGCCGTGCGACGGCGCAGGGGTGCGGGCCCTCGCACCTCATCCGTAACCACAGGAGAAACCATGCAGACCAGCGCGACCGGCAAGGCGGATTCTGCCGGACCGCCCGCGGGGGGATCCGGATCGGCGGTGGACCGCTACTTCCGCATAACGGAGCGCGGTTCGACGTACGCAACGGAGATACGCGGCGGCTTCGCCACGTTCTTCACGATGGCGTACATCCTTGTCCTCAACCCGATCATCCTGGGCAGCGCCAAGGACAAGTTCGGCGACCAGCTCGATGCGGTCCAACTCGTCACGGCCACGGCTCTGGTGGCCGCCGTGATGACAGTGATCATGGGTGTGGGCGGCAATCTGCCGTTGGCTCTGGCGGCCGGGCTCGGACTCAACGCCGTCGTCGCCTTCCAGATCGCGCCTCTCATGAGCTGGGACGACGCGATGGGCCTCATCGTGCTTGAGGGCCTGCTGATCTGCGTTCTCGTCCTGACGGGTCTGCGAGAGGCGGTGATGCACGCCATTCCGCAGCCGCTCAAGCAAGCCATCAGCGTCGGCATCGGCCTGTTCATCGCCTTCATCGGCTTCGTCGACGCCGGATTCGTCACACGCATCCCGGATGTCGCTCAGACCACCGTGCCGGTCCAGCTCGGCACCGGCACGCTGAGCGGCTGGCCCATGCTGGTCTTCTGCGCCGGGTTGCTTCTGACGATCGTGCTGCTCGCGCGCAAGGTCAAGGGTGCGATCCTCATCAGCATCGTCCTGATGACCGTGGTCGCCGTGGCGGTCAACGAGTTCGCCGAGGTCAAGTCCTGGGGTCTGACTGTGCCCCAGATACCTGACGAGATCGTCGCCTCGCCGGACTTCGGGCTCCTCGGCAACTTCGACCTGTTCGGCTCCTTCGGGCAGGTGAGCGTGCTGACCGTGGTGCTCCTGGTCTTCACCCTGATCCTGTCGGACTTCTTCGACACCATGGGCACCGTCGTCGGCGTCACGGCCGAGGCCGGGCTGCTCGACGAGCGTGGCCAGGTCCCGGGCCTGGGTCGGGTGCTGCTCATCGACGGCGCGGCCGCCGTCGCGGGCGGCGCAGCCTCCGCTTCTTCCGCCACGACCTACATCGAGTCGGCCGCGGGCGTCGGCGAGGGCGCGCGCACCGGATTCGCCAACCTGGTCACCGGCGGCCTGTTCGCGCTCGCCCTCTTCCTCACCCCGGTCCTGACCATGGTGCCGATGCAGGCCGCGGCGCCGGCGCTTGTCGCGGTCGGCTTCCTGATGATGACCCAGGTCAAGCACATCGACTGGGACCGTTTCGAGGTGGCCATCCCGGCCTTCCTGACCATCGCCGTGATGCCGTTCACGTACTCCATCACCAATGGCATCGGCGCCGGCTTCATCGCGTATGTCGTCATCAAGGCATGCCTTGGCAAGGCGCGAGAGGTGCACTGGCTGCTGTGGGGCACCTCGGTGCTGTTCGCGGTGTACTTCGCCATCGACCCGATCGAGCAGCTGCTCGGAGTGAAGTAGCCGAACCGGCACCGGCACCGCCCGTCAGGCGG